>NZ_JBHWBZ010000013.1:134334-153050 GCF_042735475.1 Kitasatospora sp. NPDC059577
GCCTCAATCACTCTCCCGGCCCCGCCGCGCCCCCCGGGCCCCGCCACGGCCGGACCCCCCCCCCGGGGGCCGCCCACCCCCGCCGCCGGCCGGGCCCACCCCCCCGGGCCCGCGGCCCGGCCTTCGTGCTGCTACATCCAGCCCTTGATGTGGGCGAAGCCCGCGCCGCCGCCGATGATGTCGGTGGAGGTGGCGGCGATGCCACCGAAGCCGCCGACGGCGGTGTCGGTGGTGTGGGCGACGCCGAAGCCCCCGGCGGCCAGGAACGGCTGGTCGGCGCTGGCGGCGAACTCGCCGCCACCGGCCAGGCCGACGTGGGCGAAGGCCGGGGTGGCGGCACCCGCGAGCGCCAGTGCGGCGGTGGCGGTCAGCGCGGCCTTGGCCAGCATGCTCTTCATGGTTCTGCCCTCTCTCTGGGAGCGCCCCCGCGGGCGCTCTGACACGTGTTCACATCAGGCCGTCCGGCCGGGCGCCCCACGCGCCGGACCGGACGGCCGGTCACCCGGACGGTCCGCGTCGCCGCGGCCGGCCGGACACCTCGTCCGTCAAGCCCGGAGGGCCCGGGGAGACCTTCCTCCCCGGGCCCTCCGTCCGTGCCGTGCCCCGTGATCAGCCGATCAGGTGCGAAACGCCCGCGTCGCCCGAGGACTGGGTGTTCTGGCCGACGTTGCAGATCTGCTTCGGGGTGCTGTTCAGGACCGGAACCTCGACCGGAACCGCGACGCCGATGACGGCGACGGCGATGTTGTGGACCTCCGGCAGGCAGATGTTCGCGTTGTCCAGGGTGTGGAAGTTCGGGCTGCCGTTGCCGTGGGTGCCGGTCTGGTTGGTGCCGCCGTTGCCCTGGACGGAGGTGGCGGCGCCGTCCGAGTCGACGATGGCGGAGGCCGAGCCGGCGGACATCGCGATGGCGGCGGCGGCCAGGCCGGCGGCGGCGAGGGACTTCTTGATCATTTCCGGTTTTCCTCTCGGGGGTGAATCGGGGAGCGATTCGGGGGTGGATCAGAGGGGGTGGTGCAGGGGGAGCTGAACGGAGCGTCAGCCGATCAGGTGGGACACGCCCGCGTCGCCGTGGCTCTGCGTGCCCTGGCCCTGGGTGCAGTACTGCTTGCCGCCGCTGTTGGCGATCGGGACCTCGACCGGGACGGCCACGCCGAGCACGCCGACGGCGATGTTGTGGATCTCGGGGAGGCAGACGTTCGCGTTGTCCAGGAAGTGGAAGTTCGGGCTGTTGTTCCCGACCGTGCCGGTGAAGTTGGTGCCGCCGTTGCCCTCGATGGAGGCGGCGGCACCGTCCGCGTCACCGATGGCCGAGGCGGGCGCGGCGGCGGCGGCCAGCGCGGCGACGGCCAGGCCGGCGGCGGCGAAGGACTTCTGGATCATGGGGAGATCCCTCTCTGAAATGCTCTTGGATTCCTTGCGTACAACGCGTAGAACGCTCAGACCCGGTCTGCAGTCACTGACGTCCAGATCAAAGAATGACGGCACGGAAGGTTACGGGCATTTTTTAAAAGAGTCCGGGAGGCGCGACGCAGGATGGTTTCCGGTCGGATTATTAGGCCGAACCGGTTAACCGGCGCAATCCGTGCTCCCGTTCGCTCGTTGAGGCAGATTGCTTTCCGGCTGCGCCCGCGCAGCCCTTCCTCAGTGGTCCCCCAGTACGGACAGCAGAACGGTGAAAAGCATGAAGTTCTCCAAGCGGGCCGGCGCGATGCTTCTGGCGGTCGGCGCGGGCGTGCTCGCCTCCCCGGGGGCGGCCTCCGCCGCCCCGGTCGGACCCGACCAGGTCGGAGCCCTGGAGGACGCGCTGGCCACCCGGCAGGTCCCGGCGGAGGTGCCGCTCACCCCGCTGGGCAGCCGGCTCTCGGCCGGCATCCCGACCTCCCTGCTCATGCCGCCGGTGCCGGGCCGCACCACCAGCACCAGCACCGAGCTGGTCCCGGAGCGGATCGTCCCGCAGCTGAGCACCGGCAAGGTCGGTCCGAGCGCCAAGGCCGAGCTGCCGCTCCCGCTGCTCGACCAGGGCGCCGACCTCGGCCGGGTGCTGCTGGACGCGCCGGCCCCGCCGCTGCACGCCGACACCCCCGGGGTCAGCCTCGGCAAGCCGCTCTCGCTCGCCGAGGACGGCGCCGGTCAGCTCGCCGGCGGCCGGCTCAAGGTGGGCGAGGTCGACCCGCGCCTGCTCACCGGCGCCGTGCAGGCCGTCCCCGGAGCCAGCGCCAGCCTCGGCGGCGACGACCACCGGCTCTCGGTCACCGACGAGGTGAGCGACCTGACCACGACCACCGCCGCGACCGCCACCGAGGTGGTCGGGCAGACCGGACTGGCCGACCCCGCGGCCACCACCGCCACCGCCACCGGCGTCGTCCGGCAGACCGGACTGACCGACCTGACCCGGCTCTGATCCCGGATCCCGCTCCGGCCCGGTCCGCCCCGGCGACGCCCCGCACGGCAGGAGCCCGGCACCCCGCTCGTCGCGCGGGTGCCGGGCTCCGGTGCGTCCGGACGGCTCGGCCGGGCAGGACACCGGCCGGCCGGGGAGGACGTCGCTCAGCCGGGCAGGACGCCGGTCAGCCCGCCGACCAGCGGGAGGTCCTTGACGCCGCCGCCCGCGCTCAGCGGGCCGGTCAGCGTGCCGGTGCCGACCGGGGCGAGGCCCTGGTCCGGCTGGACGGTCGCGCCGTTGTTGAGCACGTCGGCGGAGGAGTTCGCCCACGGGTCCAGGCGCAGGCTCTTGATCGGCGCGATGCCGTAGCCGAGCCCGGAGGTCGTCCCGTTCAGGGCCTGGCCGACGTCCGTCCTGGCCAACGTGGCCGGCCCGGCCGGGGCCTGACCGGCCGGGGCGGTGGCGGCCTGCGCCGTACCGGCGCCGAGCAGGACCGCGGCGCCGACGGCGGCGGCCACACCGGCTCCGCTCTTCTTCGAAACCATGCGGATCACCCTTCGGTGGATCGGGGGTCCCGGACGGCCGTCCGGGGATGCCGAACTGCCCCCCGGCCGACTGGTCGGGGGGCAGGACGGCCGGATCACGTGCCGATCGGGGATCAGCAGTCCGCCGCCGCCGGCGGCGGGGGCAGCTCGACGTTGGCGCAGCTGTTGCCGAAGGCCGGGTTCAGCAGGCCGATCACGTTGATGGAGTTGCCGCACAGGTTGACCGGGATGTGCACCGGCACCTGGACCTGGTTGCCGGAGGCGACACCGGGGGAGCCGGCGGCGACGCCCTCCGCGCCCGAGCTGGCGGCGGCGGAGCCCGCCGCGCCCAGCACCAGGCCGGCAGCGGCGGCGGAGAGGACGGCGGCCTTCTTCACGTTCTGCATGGGGGTTGATCTCCTCGATCACACACGGGTGGAGCGTGCCGCGCCCCGGCGCTGCGGGGCACGGCACGAGCTCGGTGAATCAGCTGTCGCCGGTGCGGCGACCGCCGGTTCAGCCGATGTTGGCGCAGTTGTTGCCGAACGCCGGGTTCAGGATGCTGATGACGCCGATGCTGTTGCCGCAGACGTTGACCGGGATGTGCACCGGGATCTGGATCTGGTTGCCGGAGAGCACGCCGGGGGAGCCGGCGGCGACGCCCTCGGCGCCGGAGCTGGCGAACGCGCCGCCGGCGGCACCGAGCACCAGGCCGGTGGCGGCCAGGGACAGGACGGCGGCCTTCTTGAGGTTACGCATGGTCTTTCCTCCGATTTCTGCCCGACGGAAGAGAAGTGTCGGGTATTCGGGTGAGCACGAATACTCACCCGATGGCTTCAGGGATTGCCGTGATTTTCACTCGGGCGGCGCACACCGGCGTGTTCCGCCCATGGCGCGGGCGTGGACGCAGCCGCCGTGTCGCAGCGCCTCTCGAAATCCCTCCCGCACGGCCGGGAAGGCTCGGACGAAGGCGCGACCGGACGGAATTCCCGGTCAGACGTTCCGGCGGGGATTGCCGGACGCCGCGTTCGGGAGGCCCGCCACCCCGATCGAGCCGCCGGTGGCCGCGCTGCCGACGACGGCGTGGGCGAGCTTGCGCATGGGCGGTACTCGATTCGTGTGTGGGGGCCGGTGGACCGGGTTCCGTGAGGGAGAACGAGGTAGGGCGCGTGGGGAAACGGCCCGGCCGAAGTCGATCACCCGAATGCCGACCGGGGGCCCCGTTACTCCGGACGGGTGACAGTGCGCGCACCGTCGCAACCGGTGCGGGGAGGTCTCGTTCTTGATGTCGCACTCCCCGTGCATCTCTGTTTGATCAGTCAGGAGGCTCGCATGAGCATCAAGAAGACCGCCGCCGTCGGCGCGGCCGTGGTGGGCATCGTGGCCGCCGGCGCCGGCACCGCGATGGCCAGCTCCGGCGCCGAGGGCGTCGCCGCCGGTTCCCCCGGTGTCATCTCGGGCAACCAGATCCAGGTTCCGGTGCACGTTCCGGTCAACCTGTGCGGCAACACCATCGACATCGTCGGCCTGCTGAACCCGGCGTTCGGGAACCACTGCGCCAACGTGGGCTGAGCCCGCACCCGGTTCGGCCGGTGTGAGCCGCCGTTCCGCGCTTCCCTCCTGGGGCGCGGGGCGGCGGCTCTTCGCGTTGCCGGGGCGGCTCCGCGTCGCCGGGAATCCGTCCGTCCGTCAGGTCCCGGTGCGTCACAAGCCTTGTTGTGTTACTTGTCAGTTCCTAGAATCCGAGTCCTGCTCACCTTTTCAGCTCCTCTCTTGCTCCGCGCCGCTCGGCGCCCCGCCCGGGCGGCCCCCCACCCCCCGCAAGGAGTCGCGTGTGATCAGGTCCCGACTGTCGGCGGCGCTCGCCACCGGCGCCCTCGTGGCCACCCTCGGCCTGGCCGGTGCCCCCACCGCCCTCGCCGACCGAGCCCCGGCCCCGGCGCCCGCCGCCGCCAGACCCGCCGCGGTCGTCGCCCTCGGCGACAGCTCCATCTCGGGGGAGGGCGCCGGCACCGACACCGGCGACGGCTACTTCCCGGAGACCGACAGCCCCACCGACTACTGCCACCGGCACCCCAAGTCGGAGATCTTCGTCACCGACATCCCCGGGGTCACCCCGATCGACCTCGCCTGCTCCGGCGCCCAGACCGGCGACCTGGTCAGCGACCCCGAGCTGGCGAAGATCACCGGCCCGGGCAGCGGCGACTTCGGCGAGCCCAAACAGGACGTCAAACTCGCCGACGCGGCGTCCAAGTACGACGTCAAGCTGGTCGTGGTGACGATCGGCGCCAACGACGACTTCGACTTCAGTGGCGTCATGATGCACTGCCTGGCGCAGTACTTCCCGATCCCCAAGGACCAGGGCTGCCGCGACACCATCGGCAGCGACGAGATCCGCCGGCGCGCCGAGGGCGTCCGGCCCAAGGTCGTCGCGGCGCTGCAGAACATCCGTCAGACCATGCGCCGGGCGGGCTACGCCGACTCCGCGTACCAGCTGGTCTACCAGTCGTACTTCAACCCGATCACCCCGGACATCCGGCGCAACGACTACCTCGGGAAGGTCGCCGACGGCTGTCCGGCCTTCCCCGAGGACCTCGCCTGGGGCCACAACTGGGTGGTGCCGACCTTCAGCGACGCACTGCGCGGCGCGGCCGAACAGGTGCCCGGCGTCCGGTACCTGGACCAGCGTCGGGTCGCCTTCGGGCACGAGGTCTGCGCGGAGTGGACCAGTTCCCCGTACGAGTACAGCAACGGGGACGTCATCAACCTCTCCGAGTGGGTGCGCAACGGCTGCGACTCGCAGATCGGCATCCCCGGGCTGTGCATGAACATGGTCCGCCAGTCGTACCACCTGCGGGTGGCCGGCTACCGCGGCGAGGGCGTCTGCCTCGGCCAGTTCTACGCCCGGCCCGAGCTGACCCAGGCCTACTGCACGCTCAACCAGCAGAACACCACGTCGATCCAGCCGCTCACCCCGGGCAAGCCCTTCGGCGACGTCCCGGAGGACGGCTCCTGGTACCAGCTGACCAACGCGGCCACCGGCAACGCCCTGGACCTCACCGGCGGCGGCAGCTACGGCGACTCCACCAACGGCCGGGCCGCCATCAGCTACCCGGCCGGCGGCGGGCTCAACCAGTCCTTCGTGCTGGAGGCCAAGGTCGGCGGCAGCTACGAGCTCGACTTCAGCGGCAACCGCGACATGTGCCTGGACGCCAACGCGGCCGCCACCGCCCCCGGTACCCGGATCCAGCAGTGGCGCTGCAACGGCGGCGGCAACCAGCACTGGGTGTTCGAGCCGGCCGGCGACGGCCGCTACAAGATCGCCGACTCCCAGGACCGGAGCAAGGTCCTGGCCGCCGGCAGTGCCGTGGACGCCAAGGGCAACCCCTACGTCCAGCTCGCCACCGACACCGGTGCCGCCGACCAGCTCTGGCAGCTCACCAAGCTCGGCATCGTCTACGTGAAGGGCTGACCCGGCCCGCCGGCACCGCTCAGGCCGTCGTCGCCCCCACCCGGGCGGCGGCGGCCGCGCCGATCGGGTACGGCGTCTCGACCGGCAGCAGCGCCGGGTCCCGCTCCAGCCGCACCCGGTCGGCCAGTGCGGTGACGTCCGTGATCCGCCGGATCCACTCGTCCGCGTACCGCCGCACCGCCTCGCCGCGCAGCCCGACCTGGACCGCCCGGTGGTCCAGCGGCCGCAGGTGCAGATCGCGCTCCGGGTCCCACTGCACCCGCACCGGACTCTGCCGCAGCTCCCGCTTCCAGGCCGCCTGCGAGTCGTGCACCCGGCCGGTGTAGGCGCTCAGCACCGCCCGCTCCAGCGCCCAGTCGAAGCCCTCCCGGCTGATCTCCAACGCCAGCACCCGCTCCTGCCCCGGGCTCCTTCCCCAGTTGCTGCGATGCATCATCCAGAGGAACGACGGCTTGATCCAGGTCATCCGGTCCCGGGAGAACGCCTCCGGGAACCGCCCCTCGGCCGCGGCGGGCCCGGCGATCGCGGGCGGGAAGGCCTGGTAGACGGTGATCGTGTCGGCGGTGTGGGCGGCCCGGACCAGGCGCGTCGACGGGGTGTTCGGCATGCCCGGAATCGTCGCGGGCGCCCGGCCGGGGCGCCAGGGGTTTTCGCACCGGGCGGGGGACGGCGGGCCGGGCGGAGGACGTGCCGTAGGCTCACGGGAAAATCGTTGCGCCGGAGCCGCGCGGACCACGAGCGGGGCGGGGAGTACCCAGAGCAGATGAGCACGGCATCGAGCACCGAGTCGGCCGGCACCGAGCCGGGCACACCCCCCGAGGCGACGTCGGCGCCCTCCGAGGAGCGGACGGGCCGGGCGCCCGGGCGCTTCGGGGCGCTGGTGGACCGCTTCGCCCCCGCGCTGGGCGCGTACGCCGTGGTCAAGGCCACCGGTCTGACCGTCTTCATGCTGCTGCTCTCGCACACCGGCGACTACCTGAACAAGCAGCCGGGCCGCGGCGGTGGCGCCAACCCCTGGGACGTGCTGAGCACCTGGGACGGCGTCTGGTACCAGCGGATCGCGGAGAACGGGTACGACCCGCAGCTGATCCCGCTGCACGGCTTCCCGCTGGCCACCTACTACGAGAACTCGGCCGCCTTCTTCCCGCTCTACCCGTGGTTGATGCGGCTGGTCGGCGCGGTCACCGGGCTCGGTTCGTACGGCGCCGGGATCGTGGTCTCGGTGCTCGCCTCGCTGGTCGCGGCGGCCGGGATCTTCGCGATCGCCGAGCGGCTCGGCGGCTTCCGGGCGGGTGTGACGGCCGCGGTGATCTGGGGCCTGTTCCCGGGCTCCGGCGTGGAGTGGGCGGTCTACTCGGACTCGCTGTTCGTCGCGCTGTCGGCCTGGGCCTGCTACTGCGTGATGACCCGCCGCTGGCTGACCGCCGGCGCGCTGGCGCTGGCGGCGGGCCTCAACCGGCCGACCGCCGCCGCGCTGATCGCCGCGGTCTCGATCGCCGCGCTGGTCGCGCTGGTCCGCCGCACCGATGGGGTGGCCCGGCCGCTGACCGCGATGCTGATCACCCCGTGGGGCCTGATCGGCTACGTCGCCTGGGTCGGCTGGCGGATGGGCGACTGGGGCGGCTACTTCAAGCTCCAGCGCGGGGCGTGGAACCGCTACTTCGACGGCGGCGCCTCCACCCTCCGCACGTTCATGGACGTGATCACCGGCCACTGGGGCTTCTGGCAGTCCAATCCGGTGCCGGACCTGATCGCCGTCGCCCTGCTGATCGCCCTGCCGGGCCTGCTGGTGCTGCTGTGGCGGGCCCGTCCGCCGCTGGTGCTGTGGGTGTACACCGCGCTCACCATCGCCACCGCGCTGAGCAGCAACCAGATCTTCGGCAACATCTCGCGCTACCTGCTGCCGGCCTTCCCGCTCTGCATCGGCCTGGCGTTCGCGCTGCGCAGGGTGCGGACCCCCTCGCTGGTCGGGCTGTTCGCGATGCCCGCGATCGCGGCCGGCTGGTACGCCGGCTATGCGCTGTTCGAGTTGGGCATCCCGTAGACCCGGCGTTGGTTGGCAACGGGATCATCCGGCAGCAGACGGGCCGTTGCTAACCTCGGACGTATGACGACGACCCCGCCCGTGCGCCAGATCCGCGACATCTCCGGCCTGCTGGACCACGCGAGCCACGTGCTGGCGACCCGGATGGCGGCCGCCTTCACCGAGCTCGGGATCACCCCGCGGGCGTACTGCGTGCTGTTCCACGCGCAGGAGACCGAGCGCACCCAGATCCAGCTGGCCGAGCTGGCGGACCTGGACAAGACCACCATGGTGGTCACCGTCGACGAGCTGGAGAAGGCCGGCCTGGCCGAGCGCCGCCCGTCCGCGACCGACCGCCGGGCCCGGATCATCTCGGTCACCGAGGCGGGCGAGCGCGCCGTCGTGGAGGGCACCGCGATCGCCGACCGGGTGCACCGCGAGCTGCTGGACTCGCTCCCGCAGCCCGAGCGCGAGGTCTTCGTGTCCGCCCTGACGCACCTGGTGGGCGGCCTCCTCGCGGAGCCGGTGGAGAGTGAACGCACCGTACGCCGGGCGCGCCGGGCCCGGGGCCACCACGCCTGATCCCAAGATAGATAGTCCCGAACAAAACAATCTGCTAGCGTTCACACCCGGTACTCGACGAACCGGGAGAACCGCCATGACCACGCACGCCCCGGCCGCGCCCGCCGCGGCCCCCGCGACCTCCGCCCGTTCCCGCACCCTCGCCCTCGCGGTGCTCTGCGCGGGCATGCTGATGATCATCCTGGACGGCTCGATCGTCACCGTGGCACTGCCCGCGATCCAGGACGACCTGCACTTCTCGCCCGCCGACCTCACCTGGACGGTCAACGCCTACCTGATCGCCTTCGGCGGCCTGCTCCTGCTGGCCGGCCGGCTCGGCGACCTGATCGGCCGCAAGCGGGTGTTCGTCGCCGGGCTCGCCCTCTTCACCGCCGCCTCGCTGCTCTGCGCCCTCGCCACCGGGCAGGGCGTGCTGATCGCCGCCCGCTTCCTGCAGGGCGTCGGCGGCGCGATGGCCTCCGCGGTCAGCCTCGGAATGATCGTCACGCTCTTCCCCGAACCGCGCGAACGCGGCCGCGCCATCGGCGCGTTCAGCTTCGTCGGCGCGGCCGGAGCCTCGATCGGCCAGGTCCTCGGCGGAGTGCTCACCCAGACGCTCGGCTGGCACTGGATCTTCCTGATCAACCTGCCGCTCGGCCTCGTCGCGGCCCTGCTCGCGGTCCGGGTGCTGGAGGACGACCGCGGCCCCGGTCTGCGGGCCGGCGCCGACGCCCTCGGCGCCGCACTGGTCACCGCCGCCCTGATGCTCGGCATCCACACCGTCGTCGGCACCGGCGAGCACGGCTGGGCCTCCGCCCGCACCGTCGTCCCCGGCGCGCTCTCGCTCGCCCTGCTGGCCGGCTTCCTGCTCCGCCAGGCCCGCGCCGCCCACCCCCTGCTCCCGCTGCGGATGTTCCGCTCCCGCAACGTCTCCGGTGCCAACGCGGTGCAGGTGCTGATGGTCTCCGCGCTGTTCGCCTTCCAGGTCCTGATCGCGCTCTACCTTCAGGACGTCCGCGGCTACGGCGCCGCCGCCACCGGCCTCGCGATGCTCCCGGCCGCGCTCGCCATCGGCACCGTCTCGCTCGCGCTCTCCGCCCGGCTGAACGCCCGCTTCGGCGAACGCCCGGTGCTGCTGACCGGGTTGGTCCTGTTGGTCGCCGCCCTCGCGCTGCTGTCCCGGCTGCCGGCGGACGCGGACTACGCCCGCGACCTGCTGCCCACCATGCTGCTCGCGGCCGGTTTCGGCCTGGCGATCTCGGCGCTCACCGTGCTCGGCATGTCGGGCGCGGGCCCCGCGGACGCCGGCGCCGCCTCCGGCCTCTTCAACACCGCCCAGCAGGTCGGCGGGGCGCTCGGGGTCGCCGTGCTGACGACCCTCGCCGGCGGTCGCACCCGGGCCCTCGCGGCCGCCGGGCACCCCGCGGCCGAAGCGCTCACGGGTGGCTTCCGAACGGCCTTCGGGGTGGCCGCGGGCCTGCTGACGGTGGCCCTGCTACTCGCCGCCGTCGTGCTCCGTACACCCGAGAGGAATTGACGGAGCGTCACATGACGTCGCCCCGGCCCGCGTTCGGCGGCGTCCGGGGCGGCGTGCTCACGGCCAGACCAGGCAGTACAGCTGGTGTCCGGCCTCGTGCAGCCGGTTGGCGAAGTCCTGCCACTCGTGCAGCATGCTGTAGATGACGAAGGCGTCCCGCGGTCCGCGCCGGTCCGGGACGGTGGACCAGATGAAGGCGGCGGCGCCGAGCTCGGTCTCGTCGGCCTTGCGCAGCGGCTCGACGACGTTGTGGGGGAGCTGTACGACGGCGTAGTCCGGGTGCAGTACGACGAGTTCCAGCGGGGGCACCTGGTGCAGCGGGACGCCCTGGATGCCGGTGAGGACCATGGCGCTCATGGTCTCCGGTTTGATCTTGGTGGAGAGGTGGCCGGTGGGGGAGCCACTGGTCTCCATCAGGTCGCCGAGCCGCCCCAGCGCGCCGAGTTCGCCGGCGTCCAGCCCGAGCCCGCCCGGGCCGAGGGCGGTGGGCACCCTCGCGGCGGTCGCGCGGTCGGGGGCGCCGAAGTACTTGTACGTCACCCCCACGCGTCCCTCACCCCGCCTCTCGCCGCCACGGCGACCACGACCCGTCCCCGCTCCCGTACCCCCGCGTGCGGCCTCGGCGGGCCGGCGGGAGCCCCCCGCGGCCTCGTCGTAGCCGTCCTGCGCCTCGGACACTCGGACCATCCTCACCGGAATTCGCCGGAATCGACAGACCCCCGCACGTCCGGCGTCCCACCGGACGTGCTCCTTACCCGTCATGCGCCGCCGTGCCCACTCGCGGGCCTTACCCACTCGCGGCCGACAGCAGTCCTCTCCACACCCCTGCACACAACCGGAGCGCTCGCGCACCCTGAGTACACAGTCTGACTGGTCCGTCCTGCGGAGCAGTCAGCGGCCCCGGCTGTACGGACTGTACGGACAACCGTACAGACAACGGTGCCCGGATCATCGTTCCAGATGATCGGGTCCGACATGCAGAGCGCAAGGACACGATTTGAGACCATGTCCTTTGTGAGCTACCCCTACGAAGCCCCCCAGTCCCAGTCGCTGTTCGACCGCGCCTCCGTGGTGACGCCCGGCGGTGTCAACTCCCCGGTGCGCGCCTTCCGCGCGGTCGGCGGCACGCCGCGCTTCATGGTGTCCGGCACCGGCCCCTACCTCACCGACGCCGACGGCCGCGAGTACGTCGACCTGGTGTGCTCGTGGGGTCCGATGATCCTCGGCCACGCGCACCCCGCGGTGATCGACGCCGTCCAGCGGGCCGTTGCCCACGGCACCTCCTTCGGCACGCCCGGCCAGGGCGAGGTCGAGCTGGCCGAGGAGATCGTCTCCCGGGTCGCCCCGGTCGAGCAGGTCCGCCTGGTCTCCTCCGGCACCGAAGCCACCATGTCCGCGATCCGGCTGGCCCGCGGCTTCACCGGCCGGGCGAAGGTCGTGAAGTTCGCCGGTTGCTACCACGGTCACGTGGACGCCCTGCTGGCCGCCGCCGGTTCCGGCGTGGCCACCTTCGGCCTGCCCGACACCCCCGGCGTCACCGGCGCCCAGGCCGGCGACACCATCGTGCTGCCCTACAACGACCTGGCCGCCGTCGAGCGGGCCTTCGCCGCCAACCCGGGCGAGATCGCCTGCGTGATCACCGAGGCCTCGCCCGGCAACATGGGCGTCGTCCCGCCGCTGCCCGGCTTCAACGCGGGCCTGGCCCGGCTCTGCCGGGACAACGGCGCGCTGTTCGTCTCCGACGAGGTGATGACCGGCTTCCGCGTCTCCAAGGCCGGCTGGTACGGCCTGGAGGCCGCGCACGAGGGCTGGGCGCCCGACCTGCTGACCTTCGGCAAGGTCATGGGCGGCGGCTTCCCGGCCGCGGCCTTCGGCGGCCGCGCCGACGTGATGGCGCACCTCGCCCCGGCCGGCCCGGTCTACCAGGCGGGCACCCTCTCCGGGAACCCGATCGCCACCGCGGCCGGCCTGGCCCAGCTGCGCGGCTGCACCGACGAGGTGTACGCGACGGTGGACCGGGTCGCCGCCGAGATCTCCGGCCTGGTCTCCGAGGCGCTCACCAAGGAGGGCGTGACGCACCGCCTGCAGACCGCCGGGAACATGTTCTCGGTGTTCTTCACCGAGGCCGCCGTCACCGACTACGACGAGGCGAAGACCCAGGAGGCGTACCGTTTCACCGCCTTCTTCCACGCGATGCTGGCCGAGGGCGTCTACCTCCCGCCGTCCGCCTACGAGTCCTGGTTCGTCTCGGCGGCCCACGACGAGCGGGCGATCGAGCGGATCGCCGCCGCCCTGCCGGCCGCCGCGCGCGCCGCTGCCGCCGCCACGGCCTAGGCCGGACCGGCCCCAGTCCACCCCGAGCCCCAGGAGCAGTTGAGAAGTGAGCGCCAAAGAGATCACCGTCGTCCACCTGATGCGGCACGGTGAGGTGCACAACCCGGAGGGCGTCCTGTACGGGCGCCTGCCGGACTACCACCTGTCCGAGCTGGGCCGGCGGATGGCCGACCGGGTGGCCGAGGACCTGGCCGGCCGGGACATCACCCACGTGGTGGCCTCGCCGCTGGAGCGCGCCCAGGAGACCGCCGAGCCGATCGCCAAGGCGCACGGCCTGGACGTCGCGGCGGACGAGCGGCTGATCGAGGCGGAGAACGTCTTCGAGGGCAAGACCTTCGGCGTCGGCGACGGCTCGCTGCGCAACCCGGGCTACTGGAAGTACCTCACCAACCCGTTCAAGCCCTCCTGGGGCGAGCCGTACCTCGACCAGGTGGTGCGGATGATGGGCGCGCTCGGCGCCGCCCGGGACGCCGCGCGCGGGCACGAAGCGGTTTGCGTCAGCCACCAGCTGCCGATCTGGATCGTCCGCTCCTTCGTCGAGCGCCGCCGGCTCTGGCACGACCCGCGCAACCGGCAGTGCTCGCTGGCCTCGCTGACCAGCTTCACCTTCGAGGGCGACAAGATCGTCTCGGTCGGCTACCGCGAGCCGGCCCGCGACCTGCTGCCCGCCCACCTGGTGGGCAAGGGCCGCAAGGGCGACAAGCCGGTGGGCAAGAGCTTCGGCGCCTAGGGCTTGTCCGACAAGCCCTGGCCCCCGGCCCGGGCGGCGCGGCCGGCGTCACGCGGTGGTGTGCGAGCCGTGTCACACGGCGGCGCGCGACCGGCGTCACGCGCCCGCGCGCACGGCGCGTAAGTGGTGCGTAAGTATGACTTCGGGTCACCCGGCGAGCGCCGGGTGACCCGATTTCGTCGCAGGTCAGGAGGGGTGCGACGCGCAAGGCAGGACCCCCCCGAACCTGCCCGGAACTCCATGCGAAACTTTTCACATGTCTGCCATGACGCGCCCCCGACCCCGTGTCGCCGCAGCCGCTGCCGCCACCGCCGCCGCCGCTGCGCTCGCCCTCACCGGCTGTTCCTCCTCGGGCTCGGCCGGCAGCGGCGAGGGCCAGGTCGGCTTCGTCACGGTCAAGGGCACCAACCTGTCCAAGGCGGACGCCGGCAAGCGCGGGGACGCGCCGGACATCTCCGGGGACACCCTGGAGGGCGGCCAGGCCAAGCTCTCCGACTACCGGGGCAAGGTCGTCGTGCTGAACGTCTGGGGCTCCTGGTGCGGGCCCTGCCGGGCCGAGGCGAAGAGCCTGCAGGCCGTCGCCGACAAGTACAAGGACCAGGGTGTCCAGTTCCTCGGCGTCAACACCCGGGACACCGAGAAGGGCAACGCCGTCCGCTTCGAGCAGGAGCAGGGCGTCGCCTACCCGAGCATCTTCGACCCGGCCGGCACCCAGCTGCTCAAGTTCCCCAAGGGCAGCCTCAACCCGCAGTCCATCCCGACCACCCTGATCATCGACCGCGACGGCAAGCTCGCCGCCCGCGCCGTCGGCGGTACGACCGAGGACGCGCTGGAGTCGATCCTGCAGCCGGTGGTCGCGGAGCAGAAGCAGTGAGCCTGCCGCCACTGCACCAGGCCGCGCTGCACCAGGCCGGACTCCAGCTGGCCGACACCACCACGACCGTCCAGAGCGGTGCGCTGCTGGTCGCCGCCCCGGTCGCGCTGGTGGCGGGGCTGGCGTCGTTCTTCTCGCCCTGCGTCCTGCCGCTGGTCCCCGGCTACCTGTCGTACGTGACCGGCTTCTCCGCCGCCGACCTGGCGGACGCCCGCGGCTCGCGGCGCGGCCGGATGCTGCTCGGCGTGGTGCTGTTCATCCTCGGCTTCACCGCGGTCTTCGTCTCCACCGGTGCGCTCTTCGGCTACTTCGGCCAGGAGCTGCAGGACTACAAGCGGACCATCAACATCGTGCTGGGCACCCTCACCGTGGTGATGGGCCTGGCCTTCATGGGCCTGGTGCCCGGGCTGAGCATGCGCGAGGTCCGCTCCCACCGCCGTCCGGCGGTCGGCCTGCTCGGCGCCCCGGTGCTCGGGGTCGTCTTCGGCGTCGGCTGGACGCCCTGCATGGGACCGACCCTGACCGCGGTCCAGAACCTGGCCCTCAACCAGGCCGACGCCCAGCGTGGCGCACTGTTGACCACCTTCTACTGCCTCGGCCTCGGCGTACCGTTCATCCTGGCCGCGGTGGCCTTCCGCCGGGCGCTGGGCGCCTTCGGGTGGGTCAAGCGGCACTACCCGCTCGTCATGCGGATCGGCGGCGGCATGCTCGTCGCGGTCGGTCTGCTGCTCGTCACCGGGGTCTGGGACTCCATGATGAGCGAACTGCAGTCCTGGACCGCCGACTTCCGGATCGGAATCTGACCGTGAGCAACACCACGACCGAGACCGAGCAGCCCCCGGCGCCGGACGACACCGCCGCCGAGCGGCTCAGCACCGCGCCGGTCGAGTCCGACGGACCGACCGGCATGGGGGCGTTCGGCTGGGCGCGCTGGATGTGGCGCCAGCTGACGTCGATGCGGGTCGCCCTGATCCTGCTCTTCCTGCTCTCGCTGGCCGCCATCCCGGGCTCGCTGATCCCGCAGTACCAGAACGGCCAGGGGCAGCTGAAGGTCGAGGCGTGGAAGGCCCAGCACGGCACCGTCGCGCCGATCTACGAGAAGCTCCAGCTCTTCGACGTCTACAGCTCGGTCTGGTTCTCCGCGATCTACATCCTGCTGTTCGTCTCGCTGGCCGGCTGCATCGTCCCGCGCACCTGGCAGTTCGTCGGCGTGCTGCGCTCCCAGCCGCCGGTCGCGCCGCGCAACCTGACCCGGATGCCGGTGCACGCGGTCTGGCGCACCGGGGCCGACCCCGACACGGTGAACGCCGCCGCGCACCGGCTGCTGCGCAAGCGCGGCTTCCGCGCCAACCTGTCCGGCGGCTCGGTCGCCGCCGAGAAGGGCTACCTGCGCGAGGTCGGCAACCTGCTCTTCCACCTGTCGCTGTTCGCGCTGCTCGGCGGCTTCGCCTGGGCCAGCCTGGCCTCCGGCACCGGCGGCAAGCTGATGGTCGCGGGCGAGGGCTACTCGAACACCATCACCCAGCTCGACGACTTCAACGGCACCCGGTTCTACGGCAACCAGGACCTCGACCCGTTCTACCTGAAGCTGGACGGCTTCACGTCGGCGTTCCAGACCAAGGGCGACCAGATCGGCGCGGCCCGGCAGTTCACCGCGAACGTCGAGTACTACGCGGGCAGCGACGAGTCGAAGCTGAAGAAGTCCACGATCGAGGTCAACCACCCGCTGGAGATCGGCGGCAGCAAGGTCTACCTGATCGGCCACGGCTACGCCCCGGTGGTCACCGTCCGCAACGGCAAGGGCGACGTCGTCTACCAGGGCGCCGTCCCCTTCCTGCCGCAGGACGCGAACCTGACCTCGACCGGTGTCGTGAAGGTCTCCGACTACGGCACCGGCCCCGACGGCACCAGGACCCAGATGGGCTTCTCCGGCTTCTTCCTGCCGACCGCCCCGCTGAGCTTCGAGGGCACCGGCCCGGTCTCGCTCTTCCCCGGTGACGCCGAGCCCGAGCTGGTCCTGAACGCCTTCGCGGGCGACCTCGGCACCGACTCCGGCCTGCCGCAGAACGTCTACCAGCTCAACACCCGCAAGCTGACCCAGCTGACCCAGGACGGCCAGCCGGCCAAGGCCCGGCTCAAGCCCGGCCAGGGCTGGACCCTCCCCGACGGCTACGGCTCCGTCACCTTCGAGGGCTACAAGCAGTGGGCCAGCTTCAACGTCTCGCACCGCCCCGGCAACGCGATCGCCCTGACCGGCGCCGTGCTCGCGATCCTCGGCCTGATCGGCTCGCTGTTCATCCAGCGGCGCCGGATCTGGGTGCGGGCGGTCGCCCTGCCGGGCGGCGGCACCCAGGTGGAGCTGGCGGGCCTGGCCCGCAGCGAGTCGGCGAAGATCGCCGAGGAGCTGGCCGAGCTCGCGGTGGACCTCCAGGACGACGCCCCGGCCTCCGAGGAGGAGGACGGGGAAACCGCTCCCGAGCACGGGGAAACCGCTCCCGATGACGGGGAAACCGCTCCCGAGCACGGGGAAACCGCAGCACCCGACGACCCCGAGGCCGAGGCCTCAGCCCCCGCAGTCCCTGCCGACCAGAACTCCAAGGAGTAGACGGTGCAACTCGCCTCGGCGGTCGACCCCCAGATGGCCGACCTCTCCAACAAGCTGATCTATTCGGCGATGGTGGTCTACACGCTCGCCATGTTCGCCCACATGATCGAGTGGACCTTCGGCAGCAGGGGTGCCGTCGCCGTCCGCTCGAAGGAACAGGCGGGCAGCCTGTCCGAGACCGTCGCCGCGGCGGGCCGGAAGGCCGCGAAGAAGGTCACCGTGACGGTGGCGGGGGCCGGCGGCGGCACCACCACGCTCACCCGCACCGCGGTCGCGGGCGAGGGCGCGACGGTGGTCACCAGCGGGCGCGGCGCCGAGGAGGAGGACGGCCCGGGCGCGGCCGGCACCAACGACAAGGCCGACCTGGCCGGCCGGATCGCGGTCTCGCTGACCGTGCTGGCGCTGCTGCTGCACGGCGGCGGCATCGTCGCCCGCGGCCTGTCGGTGTCCCGCTGGCCGTGGGGCAACATGTACGAGTTCTCCTGCGCCTTCGCCTTCGCGATGACGGCCGCCTACCTGGTGCTGCTGGCCTCGCGGAAGAAGGTCCGCTGGCTCGGCCTGCCGGTCGTCGTCGCGGTGCTGCTGACCCTCGGCATCGCCACGACCACGCTGTACACCGACTCCGAGCAGCTCGTCCCGGCGCTGCACTCGCCGTGGCTGGCGATCCACGTCTCCACCGCGATCTTCTGCGGCGGTGCCTTCTACGCGGCGTTCATCGCCACCCTGCTCTACCTCGGCAAGGACTCCTTCGAGAAGCGCGTCGAGGCGGGTCTGACCACCGGGCCGTTCGGCACCTCGGCGTCGATCTGGCGCCGGCTGCCCGCCGCGTCGACCTTCGACAAGCTGTCCTACCGGATCAACGCCCTGGTCTTCCCGCTGTGGACCTTCACCATCATCGCGGGCGCGATCTGGGCCGAGGCGGCCTGGGGCAAGTACTGGGAGTGGGACCCGAAGGAGACCTGGTCGTTCATCACCTGGGTCGCCTACGCCTGCTACCTGCACGCCCGGGCCACGGCCGGCTGGAAGGGCCGCAAGGCCGCCTACCTGGCGCTGGCGGCCTTCGCCTGCTGGCTCTTCAACTACTACGGCGTCAACATCTTCGTCACCGGCAAGCACTCCTACGCGGGGATCTGACCGGGGCACACCGTCACCCACCGGCCCGGCTCTCTCCCACAGGTAGCCGGGCCGAGGTGTGACAGGGGTAGTGCGCGCCGGCCGCCGGCCGGTGCGAGAGGGAACTGAGGAGGAAATCGCGCAATGGAGTGCGACGAGGTCATGCTGACCGTCCGAATCACCGCCGCCGAGCGCATGCTGCTCCGCCGGCTCGCCCAGGGACACCGCAGCGACGTGTCCGAGGTGGTGTCGGACGCGCTGCTGGACATCATCCCCACGCTCAGCGCGCCGGGGGACGCCTACCGGCTGCTGAGTGCGCTGGCGATGCCCGCGCCGTGCGCGCTGACGGTCTGGTTGCCGACCCCGCTGGCGGACCTGCTGGTGCCCGGCGCGGCCCGGATCGCGCAGATCACCGACGTCCGGATCGAGTCGGCCAGGGCCGCCCCGGGGGGGGGGCGGCGGCGCCGGGGGGGGCCCGGCCCCGGGCGGGGGGCGGCCCAACACACCGGGATTGAACCCCGGGGGGGCCCCGGGGGGGCGCGGGGTGGCGCCCGTCA
>NZ_JBHWBZ010000014.1:0-15556 GCF_042735475.1 Kitasatospora sp. NPDC059577
ACTGATCCACCCCGAAGGGCTTCACCGTTCGACTTGCATGTGTTAAGCACGCCGCCAGCGTTCGTCCTGAGCCAGGATCAAACTCTCCGTGAATGTTTACCCGTGATCGGGTCGACACCCGCGTTGAGCGGCACGGCAACCACCGGAATAGGGCGGTCCCGCGCACTGCGTCCTCGCTAGTGTTTGTTTCAAAAGGAATCTCCAACCCCAGGAAATCCTGAGGCCGGGGATGTCAACATATCTGGCGTTGACTTTTGGCACGCTGTTGAGTTCTCAAGGAACGGACGCTTCCTTCGGACTGCCTTCCAGCAGGCCCTCCGGGCTTCGTTCTTTCGTGTTTCCAGCTTATCAGATGTTTTCCGCTCCGTTTTCCGGAGTTTCATTCATCGGATTTGCTTTCCGCTTTGCGCCCCGGTCTCCCGCGGCGACTCCGGAACTGTACGGGGACGGACCCGCCACATGCAAATCGCCCCTGCCCGGGCTCCCGGGCAGGGGCGATCAGGGCCGGTCACGACCGATCAGCGGACCTCGGTGATCTCCGGACCGCGCGCGAACGGATCGAGCGAGGTGCCGCCGAAACGGTTGTCGCCCTCGCCGGCGGTGGCGGCCGCCCCACCACCGTCGGCGACCATCTGGGCGTCCTCGGGAAGCTTCAGCACGATCGGGTCGCGGGGAGCCATCGGGGCCTCGCCGCGCACGACGACGGTCTGGCGGAAGACCTGCTCCAGGATCCCGGCCATCTCCGGCTGCACGGCGGCCTGGCCCGAGATCACACCGCGCAGGAACCAGCGCGGACCGTCACAGCCGACGAACCGCACCAGCTGGACACCCTGGGTGCCGTCCGGCAGCTGTACCGGGACCTGGGCGCGGAGGTGCCAGCCGAGCGGGCCCTCCTCCTCGTCGATGATGCCGCCCTGCGAGGTGATGCCGTTGGCGATCTCCTCGCGGACCTCTCCCCAGATGCCCTCGGACTTCGGGGCCGCGAAGGCCTGGAGCTGGATGGCGCTGTTGCCGAGCACGAGGGTGGCGGCCACGATCGCGTCACCGGCGACCTCGACGCGCAGCTCCATGCCCTCGACACCGGGGACCAGCAGACCCCCGAGGTCGACTCGCCCCTCCTCGGGGTTCTCCAGCTCCGAGTGGTCCCACGGACCGTCCGGCCGGGGGGCCGGCGGCAGGCCGACCCTGTCGGCCGGGTCCAGCTCGGTCACGTTCTCGCTCTCGGCGGAACCTTCGACGTCATCGGCCGTCTCGTCGGCGCTGATGGCGTCGTCGGCGAGCTGCTCGACAGCGTCCTCGCTCTTCTGGCGACGACGGAACACGGTCACTGTCCTTCCCGGTCCAAGACCGATGCGAATACCTGCTCGGCTTCCTGCGAGGCCGCGGGCATGCTAGACCGCGGCGTGGCCGCCGGTCGACCCGAACCCACCCTCGGCACGTGCCGACCCAGGCAGCTCCTCCACCTCGTGGAAGCGGGCCTTCTCGACCTGCTGGATGACCAGCTGGGCGATCCGGTCCCCTCGGCGGAAGCTGACCCCCTCGCGCGGGTCCAGATTGACGACGATCACCTTGATCTCTCCACGGTACCCGGCATCGACCGTCCCCGGGGCGTTCACGAGAGCAACTCCGCAACGAGCTGCCAGCCCGGAGCGGGGGTGGACGAAGGCCGCGTAGCCGTCCGGGAGCGCGATGGCGATGCCGGTGGGCAGGACGGCCCGCTCGCCGGGGGCCAGCTCGGCGTCGACGGTGGTCCGCAGGTCGGCGCCGGCGTCCCCGGGCTGCGCGTAGGCGGGCAGCGGCAGCTCGGGGTCGATGCGCTTGATCAGGACGTCCAGCTGCGGGCGGGGGGTGTCGCTCAAGGGTTCACCTCAAAGGCTCGTGCGCGCTTCATCAGATCCGGGTCGTCGAGGACCTTGTCGATGTCCTCGGCACGACCGTGCGTGGTGAAGTGTTCCAGCTTCACCTGGACGAAGAGCGCCTGCGCGCGCACGGCGACCGGTCCGTCCGGGCCGCCGATCCGTGCCTCGGCGGCGCTGTAGATCTTGCGGCCGTGGACGCCGGTGATCCGGGCGCGCACGTGCAGCACCGAGTCGACGGGCACCGGGGAGAGGAAGTCCGTCTCCAGCCGGCCGGTCACGGCCGGGGCGTGCAACAGCCAGTTGAGCGTGCCGAGGATCTCGTCCATGGCGGTGGTCAGCAGGCCGCCGTGGGCCAGGCCGGGACCGCCCTGGTGGACGTCCCGGACGGCGAACTCGGCCGTGACGTCGAGTCCTTCGCCGGCGACGGCGTCGATCCGCAGGCCGCCGGGGTGCTGCGGGCCGCAGCCGAAGCAGTGTTCGTAGTGGGAGCCGAGCCGGGTGCCGGGGGCCGGGGCCTCGGGGGCGCGCGGCGGCAGGACGGCGTCCGGCGGCGGGGTGGTCGGGGACGGCGGCATCGCGGGCGCCGGCCGGTCGGCGGGGGTGCTGGGGGCTGTCGTACCGGTCACGGGCCCCAACCCTACCCAGGGGTAGGTGGGCCCCCGGTGGGGGTGGCGTCCCGCGCCGGGCGTCAGGGCGCCCACAATGGGGGCATGTACGACGAACGCCTCACGGTGCCGCGCTCCTGGTGGCTGCTCCCGGCCGCGGTGGGCCTCACGCTCGCGCTGATCCTGATCCGGGTCAGCGGCCCGGCCGCGCTGGTCGGGCTGGTGGTCGGCGTGGCCGCCGGCGCGGTCGCGATCAGCAGCTACGGCTCGGCCCGGATCCGCGTGGTCCAGGGTTCGCTGGTGGCCGGACCGGCCCGGATCCCGGTGGACGCGCTCGGCACCGCCCGGGCGCTGAGCCCCGCCGAGGCGGTGGCCTGGCGCGGTCCGAAGGCCGATCCGCGCGCCTTCATGCTGCTGCGCAGCTACGTCCCGACGGCGCTGCGGGTCGAGGTGAGCGATCCGGCCGACCCGACGCCGTACCTCTACCTGTCGACCCGCTCGCCGATGAAGCTGGCGGAGGCGCTGGAGGAGGCCCGGCGCGGCGCCCGCACCTGAGCGGGCGGGCGGGGCCCGGAAGGGCCCGACGAGGACCTGGAAACGGAGAGGGACGGTTCCGCTGCTGCGGGACCGTCCCTACGACTTCGTGCGTGCCGACGCGTCGGCCGACTCCGTCCTGCCGGGTCCGTCCGACCGGACGGTTCCCGGAACTGCCGTCCGGCCCCGCTGCCCGGGGCCGGAAGGAGCGGTGTGCCGGTCCCGCGGGAGCCGCGGGCACCGGGCCGTGTCCGCCGCGGTGCTCAGGCGCCGCAGTCCCGGCAGATCGGGTTGCCGTTCTTCTCGCTGTACAGCTGGCTGCGGTGGTGGACCAGGAAGCAGCTCATGCAGGTGAACTCATCGGCCTGCTTGGGCAGCACCCGAACGGCCAGCTCCTCGTTCGAGAGGTCGGCGCCGGGGAGTTCCATGCCCTCGGCGGCGTCGAACTCGTCGACGTCGACGGAGCCGCCGCCCTTGTCGTTCCGCCGAGCCTTGAGCTCCTCGATGCTGTCTTCGTTGAGCTCGTCGTCGGTCTTGCGTGGGGTGTCGTAGTCGGTTGCCATTTTTCGCTCTCCCCCTCCGGGTTTGTGCGGTGTGTGCGGTATCTCCAGCGCACGTAACGCATGGGGGGTCGGTCTTGTGCCCGACCCGAGGCGGAGATTTTGCCTTACTTCAAGCCCTGTTACTCAATCGACACTCAGCGCGGCGTCCATCGGGGTGATCCTCGGGGCTGCCGAAGGCCTCACGCTGGGCCATCGCAACCCCTCTCCGGACCCGGCGGAGCGACCACGCACAGTGAGCAAGGGCGGCGCGGACACCCGTCGAATCCCTTGCCCATCAGGGATGCCGACCGATCCGGCGGATCCGGCTGAGGGCGAAATCCGGTCACGGACGGCGATCGACACCCCCGACCGGGTGATCACTCTCCGGGGTTGACCGAAACCGTGGAGCGACACGGTGTGAGCTTGGTCACGTTAAGAATCTTCCGGGGCAAACCACGGAAAATCCACCCACTCCGACCGCTCGCGGGAACGCCCTACTCGGCGCTCCGCCGGGCCGCCCGGCGGGCCAGCATCGCCGCCTGGCGCTCCTCGAACTTCCGCGCCTGCGAGTCCAGCCCGTCCAGGAAGACACCCAGCTCGTTCTGCGCCATCATCCCCTCCGGGCCCAGGCCGTCGATCTCCATCACCTTGAGGTGGCGCAGCACCGGCTGCAGCACGTCGTCGTGGTGGATGCGCAGGTTGTACACCCCGCCGATGGCGATCTGCGCGGCGGCGCGCTCGAAGCCGGGGATGCCGTGGCCGGGCATGCGGAAGTCGGTGACCACGTCGGCGATGGCCCGCATGGCCTGGTCGGGGGCGATCTCCAGGGCGGCCTTCAGCAGGTTCCGGTAGAAGACCATGTGCAGGTTCTCGTCGTTGGCGATCTTCGCCAGGAGCTGCTCGCAGAGCGGGTCGCCGGCGTACTTGCCGGTGTTGCGGTGCGCGATGCGGGTGGCGAGTTCCTGGAAGGCCACGTAGGCGACCGACTGCAGCATGCTGTGCGCGTTGTCGGACTCGAAGCCCTCGGACATGTGGCTCATCCGGGCCCGCTCCAGCTCCACCGGGTCGACGGCGCGGGTCGCGAGCAGGTAGTCACGGATGGCTATGCCGTGGCGGCCCTCCTCGGCCGTCCAGCGGTGCACCCAGGTGCCCCACGCGCCCTCGCGGCCGAACATGCTCGCGATCTCGTGGTGGTAGCTGGGGAGGTTGTCCTCGGTCAGCAGGTTCACCACCAGCGACACCCGGCCCAGCGCGGTCACCTGCGACTGGTCGAGCGCCCAGGCCTCGCCGCCCAGGACGCCGTCGAAGTCGCGGCCCCGGCTCCACGGGACGAACTCGTGCGGCATCCACTCCTTGGCGATGGCCAGGTGGCGGTTCAGCTCCTTCTCCACGACCTCTTCGAGCGCCAGGATGAGCCGCGCGTCGGTCCAGCCGCTCGATCCGAGCGAGGTGCTGCTCTGCACGGCACTGCTCTGCACAGGGGCGATGGTCACGGTCTTGCTCCTGGGGGACGGGCACGCGCTGGGACGGGCGCGTTGGGCGGGCACGCGTCGGGCGGGTCGTCGGCGGGCGTCGACGAGACCCACTTACGGTTGCGTAGGTTACGACACCGTAAGTTGCTCGGGCCGGAAAAGACAAGCCGCCCCCGCCAGGCCTTATGTCGTCTTGACGGGCCTGACGGGGGCGGCTTGTGCTGCGAACCCCTGCGGCTGGGGCTACCGCGAGGGGACGCGGACCCGCATGGTGAGGCCTCCCCCGGCGCGCGGGGTGGCCTCCACGCTGCCGCCGTGGGCGCGCACCACCGAACGGACGATGGACAGGCCGAGCCCGACCCCCTTGTCGCTGCGGGTGCGGTCGGCACCCTTGACCCGGCGGAACGGCTCGAAGATGTGTTCCAGCTCGTACCCGGGCACCACCGGGCCGGTGTTGGAGACCACCAGCTCGCCGCCGCCCGGCACCTCGGCCGTGGACAGTTCGACCCAGCCGCCCGGGGTGTTGTACCGGACGGCGTTCTGCAGCAGGTTGAGCGCGAGTCGCTCCAGCAGCACGCCGTTGCCCCCGACCACGGCCGGATCGAGCTTCGAGCGCAGCTCGACCTCGCGCTTGTCCGCCTCGGCCCTGGTCTGCTCCAGCGCCCGGGTGGCCACCTCGGACAGCTCCACCGGGCGGCGGTCGGTCAGCTCGTTCTCGCTGCGGGCGAGCAGCAGCAGGCCCTCGACCAGTTGCTCGCTGCGCTCGTTGGTGGCCAGCAGGGTCCTGCCCAGCTGCTGCAGATCGGCCGAGGTGGCCGGGTCGGAGAGCTGGACCTCCAGCAGGGTGCGGTTGATCGCCAGCGGGGTGCGCAGCTCGTGCGAGGCGTTGGCGACGAAACGGCGTTGGGAGTCGAAGGACCGGTCCAGCCGGTCCAGCATGTCGTCGAAGGTGTCGGCGAGCTCCTTGAGCTCGTCGTCCGGCCCGTCCAGCTCGATCCGGCGGTGCAGGTCGGAGGAGGCCACGTCGCGGGCGGTGCGGGTGATCCGGCCGAGCGGGCGCAGCACCCGGCCGGCCATCGCGTAGCCGGCCGCGAACGCGATCACGGACAGGCAGACGAGGGCGGTGAGCAGCTTGCGCAGCAGGGTGTTGAGCGCCTGGCTGGCCTGGTAGGCCTTGGTGTCGTTCAGCCACTGGTCGAGCGCGGTCTGGTTGGTGAGGGTGAGGCCGTCGGGGGTCCGCACGGAGATGCCCGGCCCGTTCAGCAACAGGTGCGGCTGGCCGACGTTCTGCAGGGCCTGCTGGACGAAGAAGTACATCACCAGCAGCAGCACCACGCCGGCCATCAGGAACATCCCGCCGTAGAGCAGGGTGAGCCGCATGCGGATGGTGGGGCGGAAGGGCAGCCAGGCGAGCATGCCGTCACCGGGGACGTAGGTCTGGTTCGACCGGGCCGAGCGCGGCGGGTGCACGGGCTTGGGCGGCACGGCGCGCGGGCCGCCGGCGGGCGCGCCGGAGGGCCCGCCGGCCGGGGGCGGGGTGGTCATGATCGTCCTCTCGGGGCGTCCGCCGGTGCGGGCGCGGGGTGGTGGGATCCGGGGCCGGGCCCCGCGGCGGGGATCCGGGGGTCAGATCCGGTAGCCGGAGCCCGGCACGGTGACGATGACCGGCGGGTCGCCGAGCTTGCGGCGCAGCGTCATCACGGTGACGCGGACGACGTTGGTGAACGGGTCGGTGTGCTCGTCCCAGGCCTTCTCCAGCAGCTGCTCGGCGGAGACGACGGCTCCGCCGGCCCGCATCAGCACCTCCAGGACGGCGAACTCCTTGGGGGCGAGCTGGACGGTGCGCCCGTCGCGGATCACCTCGCGCCGGCCGGGGTCGAGCGAGATGCCGGCCCGCTCCAGCACCGGGGGCAGCGGGACGGTCGCGCGGCGTCCCAGCGCCCGCACCCGGGCGACGAGTTCGCTGAAGGCGAACGGCTTCGGAAGGTAGTCGTCCGCGCCGATCTCCAGGCCCTCGACCCGATCGCTGATGTCGCCGGAGGCGGTCAGCATGATCACCCGGGTCGCCAGGCCCTGCTCGACCACCTTGCGACAGACGTCGTCGCCGTGGACCAGCGGGAGGTCACGGTCCAGGACCACCACGTCGTAGTCGTTGACCGCGATGCGCTGGAGCGCGGCCTCCCCGTCGTACACCACGTCGACGGCCATCGCCTCGCGGCGCAGGCCGGTCGCGACGGCCTCGGCAAGCAGCTGCTCGTCCTCGACGACGAGAACCCGCACGGTCGTTGTCCCTTCTCCAGGCCGGCCCCGGAAAGCGGACGCACGGCTCCGACGGTGGCTCCATCCTGCCTGGTCCTGCGGTAAAGCAGCGATAAGCTGCCCCTCGGGCAAGGGGTGCGGCTCCCCGGCGGTGACCGTTCGTGTCGGCACCAGTCCGGTTGGACTGTGACACGGGCAACTTTCTTCCGCCGGGAGGTTTCCCGGCCGCCCCCCGGGGGAGGACAGCTGCACACCCGCGATCTGGCTGTTGGCCGGTCGCACCCACCCGCCGTGCGTTCATCCGCGCCGGCCCTGGGGCTGGGACATCACCGGGAGCGGCCGAAAGCCGTCTCCGCGTCCTACCGGAGATCCACCACCGCCGGCCGGGACGCTTTCACCGGCTGGACCTTCCTCGGGGCGGAGAGCGCACGACCGTGCACGTCCGACACAGTAAGGGGGCCCGTATGGACGCCTTCAAGGCCGGAATCCTGCAGCGCATAGCCAACGCCGAGCAGGATCTGCACCGCGCGATCGAGGCCGGGGACGAGTTCCTCGCCGAGGTGGAGCAGTCCGAGCTGGACGACCTCCGCCGACTCGCCGCCGAACACGGCGTGGACACGGTGCTGGAGCGCCACCGCACCGCTGCCTGACCCGTTCGGCACCACCGACCCGTCGCCGGTACTCCGGCACCTGCGGCCCTGAGGGGGCCGTGCGAAACCCAGGCCCTGGCATCCCCCGTATGCCAGGGCTCTTCGCATGTCCGGGCTCTTCGCGGGTGCGGGCTCCTCGCGGGTGCCGGTGGGAGTGCTTCCGGTCGGCCGGCCGGGTCCGGCGGGCCCGGCCGGAACCGGTCAGTCCGCCCAGGCGCGCAGCGCGGCCAGGCGCTCCTGCAGCGGCTCGTACACGCCCGGGGCCGCGGCGACGGTCAGCTCGCCCTCCGGGCCGTGCCCGGGGCGGCCGCCGGTCAGGGCGCCGGCCTCGGCGGCGATCAGGCAGCCGGCCGCGCGGTCCCACGGGGCGAGGCCGCGCTCGTAGTAGCCGTCCAGCCGCCCGGCGGCGACATCGCAGAGGTCGACCGCGGCCGCCCCGCCCCGGCGGATGTCCCGCACCTCGGGCATCAGTGCCAGCAGCACCTCGGCCTGGCGCACCCGCACCGGCTGGACGTAGTTGAAGCCGGTGGCGATCAGCGCCTGGCCCCACGGCGGGGCCGGGCGGGTCGAGAGCGGCCGGCCGTTCAGCCGGGCGCCGCGACCCAGGACGGCGTGGAACAGCTCGTCGCGCGCCGGGGCGTACACCACTCCGACGACCGCCCGGCCGTCCACCTCGGCGGCCACGCTGACCGCCCAGGAGGGCAGTCCGTACAGGTAGTTGACCGTGCCGTCGAGCGGGTCCACGACCCAGCGGACCCCACTGGTGCCGGGCCGCTCGGCGCCCTCCTCGCCGAGGTAGCCGTCGGCCGGGCGGCGCCCGGTGATCAGCTCCAGCACGAGCTTCTCGGAGGCGAGGTCCATCTCGGTGACCACGTCGACCGGGCTGCTCTTGGTGCCGGCCACGCCGAGGTCGGCGGGGCGGCCGTCGCGCAGCAGGGCGCCGGCCTGCCGGGCCGCGTCCAGGGCGACGTCCAGCAGGTCGTCGAGGAGCCGGTCGTCGGGCTGGGCGGGGGCGGTCACGGGATTCTCCTCCGGAGCGGCGGGACGGGCGGTCAGCGCTCGGCGACGGCCGGGCGGGGGGCGCGCGGGTTGGGGCAGCAGGCGACCGGGCAGACGTCGTGGCCGGGGCCGAGCGCGCCGAGTGCGCAGCGGGTCACGTCCTCGCCGCGCTCGGTGGCGGCCCGCTCCAGGACCAGCTCGCGGACGGCGGCGGTGAACCGGGGGTCGGCACCGACGGTCGCGGCGCGGGCCACCGGCAGGCCGAGTTCGGCGGCCTTGGCGACGGCCTCGGTGTCGAGGTCGTACTTGACCTCCATGTGGTCGGAGACGAAGCCGATCGGGACCATCACCACGGCGGGCGCGCCCTCGGCGTGCTGGGCCTCCAGGTGGTCGCAGATGTCCGGCTCCAGCCACGGCGTGTGCGGGGCCCCGCTGCGGCTCTGGAACACCAGCTCCCAGGGCCGGTCGGCGACGCCGGTGCGTTCGGCGACGGCCGCGACGACCAGCCGGGCCACGTCCAGGTGCTGGGCGACGTAGGCGCCGCCCGGCGTGCCGCGGGCCGGGTCGTCCGGGGCTCCGGAGGTCTCGGCCATGGTGTCCGGGACGGAGTGGGTGGTGAACGCCAGCCGGGCGCCGTTCCGGACGGCCTCGGGCAGCTCCGCCAGCGCGGCCAGGGTGGCGTCGATCATCGGCTCGACGAAGCCGGGGTGGTTGTGGAAGTGCCGCAGCTTGTCGACCCGCAGCGCGGGGACGCCCTCCTCGGCCAGGGCGGCGAGCGCGTCGGCGAGGTTCTCCCGGTACTGGCGGCAGCCCGAGTACCCGGCGTAGGCGCTGGTGGCGAGCACGGCGATCCGCCGGTGGCCGTCGCCGGCCAGCTCCCGCAGGGCGTCCACCAGGTAGGGCGCCCAGTTCCGGTTGCCCCAGTAGACCGGCAGGTCCAGACCGTGCTCGGCGAAGTCCTTGCGCAGCGCGGCGAGCAGCTCACGGTTCTGCTCGTTGATCGGACTGACCCCGCCGAACATGAAGTAGTGCTTGCCCACCTCCTTCAGCCGCTCCGTGGGGATGCCGCGGCTCCGGGTGACGTTCTCCAGGAACGGGACGACCTCCTCGGGGGCCTCGGGGCCGCCGAAGGAGAGGAGCAGCAGGGCGTCGTACGGAGCGGCGCCGGAGGGGGAGGGTTTGCGCGCGTCGGACATGGAACCGATCCTGCCACTGAGGGGCCGGGCGCCGCCGCCGGGGCCGCGCTGGTGTCCGGAAAATACCGTTTGCCAACGTACGTAAGCTGTGTACGCCAGCCTCGTTCCTTACCCCACCCCCGACCCGGAGCTCCCGTGCTGTCCAGCTACCGCCGGATATTCGCCTCCCCCGGCACTCTGGCCTTCTCCACCACCGGTTTCGTCTCCCGACTGCCGATCTCCATGACCGGCATCGGCATCGTGACCATGCTCTCCCAGCTGAGGGGCTCGTACGGTGTCGCCGGCCTGGTCTCGGCCGCCCTCGCGATCTCCGCCGCCGTCCTGGGCCCGCAGGTCTCCCGGCTGGTGGACCGGCACGGGCAGCGCCGGATCGTCGTCCCGGCGATGGCGATCACCGTCGTCGCCGTCGTCGGCCTGCTCCTCTGCGCCCGGTTCGAGGCGCCGGACTGGACGCTGTTCGTCTTCGCGGCCGGCATGGGCGTGATGCCGAGCACCGGCGCGATGGTCCGCGCCCGCTGGGCCCACCTCTACCGCGACGACGCCCCCAAGCTGCACACCGCGTACTCCTTCGAGGCCGTCGTCGACGAGATCTGCTTCATCGTCGGCCCGATCCTCTCCATCGGACTGGCCACCTCCGTCTTCCCCGAGGCCGGCGTACTGCTCGCCGGCGTCTTCCTCGCCGTCGGCGTGCTGCTGTTCGCCGGGCAGCGCTCCACCGAGCCGCCGGTCCACCCGGTCGCCCGGCACGAGGGCCGCTCGGTCATCCTCAACCGCGGCCTGCAGGTGCTGATCCTGACCTTCGTCGCCACCGGCGCGATCTTCGGCTCGGTCGAGGTCGTCACCGTCGCCTACTCCCAGGCCCAGGGCCACAAGTCGGTCTCCAGCGTGATCCTCGCCCTGTGGGCGCTCGGCTCCTGCCTGGCCGGCGTGGTGTACGGCACCCTCAAGCTCTCCGGGTCGATGGCCGCGCGGTTCTTCCTCGGCGTCCTGTTCATGGCGCTCAGCATGGTGCCGCTGCTGCTGGTCGCCCACGCGGTGCACGGCATCGGCGGGCTGGCCGCGGTCGGCAGCGCGCTGCTGATCGCGGGCATCGCCATCTCCCCGACCCTGATCACCGCGATGGCGCTGGTCGAGCGGCTCGTCCCGGCCTCCCAGCTGACCGAGGGCATGACCTGGACGACGACCGGCCTCGCCATCGGCGTCGCGGCCGGCTCCTCCGCCGGCGGCTGGCTGGTGGACGCCCGCGGCGCCGCCGCGGGCTACTGGGTCCCGCTGGCCGCCGGCGTCCTCGGCGTGGCCGCCGCCCTCGCCGGCCTCGGCCGGCTGCGGGCCGGACTCACCGCCGACCAGGACCCGGAGGCCCCCGCCGAACCGGTCGGACGACCCGTAGACGCCGAACGGTGAACTGACTAATCTCTCGCCCTACCCGTGGCCCTACCCATGGGTAGGGCGGCCGCGCCGCCCCGGACCGCGCCGACCCCGGTGCCACGGAGCAGGAGGCAGCACGATGCCCCAGGCCAGTACCGCGACCCGCACCCGGTGGACCAACTGGGCCGGGAACCAGAGCTCCCGGCCCACCCGGACCGCCACCCCCGGCACCGCGGAGGAACTGGCCAAGGAGATCCTGCGCGCCGCCGACCGGGGCCGCACCGTCAAGGCCGTCGGCTCCGGCCACTCCTTCACCTCGATCGCCTCCGCCGGCGACGGCGTCCAGATCCGCCCGCACGCGCTCACCGCCGTCCGCGAGATCGACCGCGAGGCAGGCACCGTCACCGTCGAGTCCGGCCTCCCGCTGCGCCGCCTCAACCGGGTCCTGGCCGCCGAGGGACTCTCCCTCACCAACATGGGCGACATCGAGGTGCAGACCGTCGCCGGCGCCACCAGCACCGGCACCCACGGCACCGGCCGCGACTCCGGCTCACTCGCCGCCCAGATCCGCGCCCTGGAGATCGTCCTCGCCGACGGCACGGTCGAGCGCTGCTCCCCCACCGAGAACCCCCGGCTCTTCCAGGGCGCCCGGCTCGGCCTCGGCGCCCTCGGCGTGATCACCACCCTCACCTTCGGCGTCGAACCGGCCTTCCTGCTCACCGCGCACGAGCAGCCGATGGCCTTCGACGAGGTGCTGGAGCGCCTCGACGACCTCACCGCCGTCAACGAGCACTTCGAGTTCTACTGGTTCCCGCACACCGACCGCTGCGCCACCAAGCGCAACAACCGCAGCCAGGGCCCGGCCGCCCCGCTGCCCCGGTTCAAGGAGTGGCTGGAGGACGACTTCCTCTCCAACACCGTCTGGGAGGGCGCCTGCCGGGTCGGCCGGCGCTTCCCCGGCTCGATCCCCTCGATCGCCGCGCTGGCCAGCCGCGCCTGGTCCGACCGCAGTTACACCGACACCGCGCACCGGGTGTTCACCAGCCCGCGCAAGGTCCGCTTCGTGGAGATGGAGTACGCGGTGCCGCGCGCGGCCGTCGGCGAGGTGCTGCGCGAGTTGAAGGCCCTCGTCGAACGCTCCGACTGGAAGGTCAGCTTCCCCGTCGAGGTCCGCTTCGCCCCCGCCGACGACCTCTGGCTCTCCACGGCCTCCGGCCGGGACAGCGCCTACATCGCCGTCCACCTCTACCGCGGCACCGCCGACCAGGGCTACTTCACCGGCGTCGAGAAGCTGATGACCGCCCATCAGGGCCGCCCGCACTGGGGCAAGCTGCACACCCGCGACGCCGAGTACCTGGCCGGCGTCTACCCGCACTTCGGCGACTTCACCGCCCTGCGCGACGAGGTCGACCCGCAGCGGGTCTTCGGCAACGACTACCTGCGCCGGGTGCTGGGCGCCTAGGGTGCCCCCGCGCCGCCGCCTACGGGGCCTGGTCCACCGGGGCCCGGGTCCCGGCGGCCGACGGCGGGGCCACCGTCGGCCGCGCCGACCCGTCGCCGGTCGCGGGCGGCTGCGAGGGGGTCTCGCCGGTGGGCTTCCCCCCGCCCGCCGACGGGGAAGCGCCGGCCGACGGGGCCGCGCTCGCGCCCGCCGAGGGCGAAGCCGTGCCCGCGCCGCTGCCCGGGGTGCCGCTCGGCTCCCGGCTCGGCCGCGCGGTCGCCGGGGACGAGGCCGCGCCGGAGGGCGTGGCCCCGGAACCGTGCGTGCCGCCCGGCTCTCGGCGCTCCGCGGGCGCGTCCTGCGGTTGCGAGGACCTGGGCGCCACCGAGCCGCCGAAGGACGTGCCGTTGCCGGACTCGCCCTTGACCGTCGCCGACACCGGCTGCCCGGTGGCCAGTTCGAAGGCCACGATCGGCGTCATCGCCAGGACGAACACCAGCCCGGACACCACCGCGTAGGTCTTCCACGTCCACCGCCGTCGCGCCCGCGCCACCTGCGGCTCGTTCCACTCCGCGGTGATCACCGGTGCACCCGCCGCCCGCTCGGGCCCGTCGGGCCGGCCGCCCCCTCCGGGCCGCCCGGACTCCACCGGCACCTGGCGCAGCGCGTTCGCGGTCCGGTTCGGCCCGCGGTCCACCGCCCCGCGCAACTGTTCGCCGGTCCGCTTGAAGGCGTGCTGGAGCACCGCGCCGCCGGTGGTGGCCCCGATGCTGACCACCGCGGCGCCCATGATGGTTCCGTACACGCCCAGTTCGGAGGCCAGCAGCGCGCCGACCACGGCGGCCAGGGCGCTCGCGACGACCTGAGCCACACTCAGATCGATCCGCTTGCGCTCCTCCTTCCCGCCCTCCTCGACGGGGCTCCGCTCCGGCATCGACATCCCTCGGTCCGTACGACTGTTTCTCGAACAAGCCACTCCATCTTGCCCAAAGAAGGACACAAGGGACGAAAATGCGGTTCTGCACGCCCGGATTGTGTGAAGATGATCACCGTCCATCCGCCCGTGGTCCGCCATTGCGGGGGCGCGCTCTTGAGATTCCCGTGAATCGCGGGAGACTTGAGCGGCGAGCCGCCCCTTCGGATGCCACGAATGGAGTACTGTTCGTAAAGCCTGAGCCTTGGGTCGACTTGTCGACTGCGCCCACACCGGTAGCTTGACGAAGAGCCACGGAACAGGCACGCACGGCGACGCCCGTCCCGGATCGTCGCGATCACTGCGCGTGCGAGGACGGCCGGGACACCCAGGCGCGACGTCGACGGATGGCGTGGCAAAAAGGCAACCGTGCCACAGCGGCGTGCCCGGGCCTAAGCCCGACACGCCGGGGAACTCAGCAAGGTTGTGGCCAGTCGCGAGTGGGCAGGCCACACTCAGTACGGGAGCAGCGACGCAGGTGACGTCGGCAGGCACCACCCGGGAGGTAACCGTGCCCGAACTGCGGGTTGTGGCCGTCAGCAACGACGGCACACGGCTGGTGCTCAAGGCTGCCGACAGCACGGAGTACACCCTCCCCATCGACGAGCGGCTGCGCGCCGCCATCCGCGGCGACCGGCCGCGCCTCGGCCAGATCGAGATCGAGGTCGAGAGCCATCTGCGGCCCCGGGACATCCAGGCCCGGATACGAGCCGGTGCCTCCGCCGAGGAGGTCGCCCAGGCCGCCGGGATCTCCGTCGACCGCGTCCGCCGCTTCGAGGGCCCGGTCCTCGCCGAGCGCGCCTTCATGGCCGAGCGCGCCCGCAAGACCGCCATCCGCCGCAACGGCGAGTCCACCGGCCCGCAGCTCGGCGAGGCCGTCTCCGAGCGCCTCGCGCTGCGCGGCGCCGAGAAGGACACCGAGCGCTGGGACTCCTGGCGCCGCGACGACGGCACCTGGGAGGTCATCCTCTCCTACCGGGCCGACGGCGAGGGCCGCAGTGCCTCGTGGACGTACGACCCGCCCCGGCGCCTGGTCCAGCCCAACGACGACGAGGCCCGCGCGCTGATCGGCGAGAACGTCGAGCGCGAGGAGGAGTCGGTCTTCCCGTTCATCCCGCGGATCGCCCGGCTCCCCCAGGACCGGCCGCCCCGCCCGATGATCGACCGGCCCTCGGCCGACCGCATCATGTCGGCCCGCGAGGTCCGCGAGTCGCGGGAGGCCACCGCCGAGTCCAGGGACTCGCTGACCAGCCTGCTCGACGTGGTCCCCGCCTTCCGCGGCGACCTCGCCGTCGGCAGCCCCACCCCGATCGAGCCGGTGCCCGCCGAGGTCGCCGAGGAGACCGAGGAGCCGGCTGCGGCCGCCGCCCCGGCGGTCGGCGCGGGCTCGGCCTACGCCGACATCCTGATGCCGCGCGCCGTCGCACCGCACCGCGAGCGCCTCGTCGGCACCACCGACCGGCAGGCCGAGGCGGACGGCGTCCGGCCCGGGCGCCGGGCCACCGTGCCCAGCTGGGACGAGATCGTCTTCGGCAGCCGGCGCAAGAAGCAGGAGTAACAGCGGCCCGGGGGGGGGGGGGGCGGGGCGCCCCCCCCCCCCCCGGGCCCCCCCCCCCCCCCCCCCGCCCCCGGCCCCCCCCCCCCGCGCCCCCCCCGCG
>NZ_JBHWBZ010000014.1:15566-23571 GCF_042735475.1 Kitasatospora sp. NPDC059577
TAGTCCTTGTCGGCCCCCGCGCCAAATACGAGGTTTTAACGGGGCCCCGGGGGGCGGGTGCCGGGACCACCCCCCCCGCGGCGTTTCCCCGGCTCAGCCCGGCCGGCCGGTGACCGCCACCGGGCGGCCCGCGTCGCTCGACCACTCGCTCCACGACCCCGGGTACAGCGTGGCCGGCAGGCCCGCCACCTCCAGCGCCAGGATCTGGTGCGCCGCCGTCACACCCGAACCGCAGTACACCGCGGTCTCCCGCTCCCCCGCGCCCAGCGCCCGGAAACGGGCCGCCAGCTCAGCGGCCGGACGGAACCGCCCGTCCGGGCCCACGTTCTCGGTCGTCGGCGCCGACACCGCGCCCGGGACGTGCCCGGCCCGCGGGTCCACCGGCTCCGTCTCGCCCCGGTAGCGCTCGCCCGAGCGGGCGTCCAGCAGCAGGTTGCCGCGCGCCCACGCGGCCGCGCCGTCCGCGTCCACCGTCGGCAGCTGCCCCGGCACCGGCTTGAAGTCGCCGGCCGCGGGCTCCGGCAGCTCGGCCGTCACCGGCAGCCCGGCCTCCCGCCAGGCCGCGAATCCGCCGTCCAGCACCCGGACGTCCCGGTGCCCGGCCCACCGCAGCAGCCACCAGGCCCGGGCGGCCGCCATCGAGGCCGCGCCGTCGTACACCACGACCGGGCGCCCGCCGCTCACCCCGAAGCCGCGCATCGCCGCACCGAAGTCCTCCGGGTCCGGCAGCGGGTGGCGCCCGCCCCGGCCGGGCGCGCCGGGCGGAGCCGCCAGGTCCCGGTCCAGCTCGACGAAGTGGGCGCCGGGCAGGTGCCCGGCCCGGTACTCCTCGGCCGCGGTCGGGCCGCCCGGCGCGGCGCCGACCAGCTGGTAGCGCACGTCCAGCAGCACCGGCGGACGGGCGGAGGCGAGCGCCTCCCGCAGCTCGGCCGCGGAGATCAGCGGGGAACCGTCGTTGTAGGTGGTCATGGCGGCCATTGTCGCGCAGCAACGCCGACCCGCCGCTCTTTGTGCGGACTTTGCCGGGATTTCCGCGCGGCCCGAGGGTTGGGCGCCCGTCAGGGTGGAAGCATCACCCTCGCGCCCGAGGATTTCCGTGCGCCAACCACCCACGAGGAGGCCCGCATTGCCCGCGGTGGAACTCCGACTGGCCCAGGGCACGCCCTGCTGGGTCAGCCTGCTGACCGACGACCCGGCCGGAGCCCGAGCCTTCTACGGCGCGCTGCTCGGCTGGACGTACACCCCAGGGCCCGGCCAGCTCGGCGACTACGTCCGGGCCGAACTCGACGGGGCGCCGGTCGCCGGCCTCGGCCTCTCCACCGCCACCGGCTTCCCGGTGCAGTGGACCACCTACTTCGCCGTGGACGACGCCGACCGCACCGCCCAGCTGGTCCGCGAGTGCGGCGGCACCGTCGCCGTCGGGCCCCTGCAGGCCGAACGCGCCGGGCGGATGGCGATCGCCTCCGACGTCTCCGGCGCCGTCTTCGGCCTCTGGCAGGGCGAGGAACACCTCGGCCGGGAGACCGGCACCGACCCCGGCGAACCGGCCTGGGCAGAACTGCTCACCCCCGACACCGAGGGCGCCGCGGCCTTCTACGCCACCGTGCTCGACCGCCAGGTCCGGCCCGGCGCGGACGAGAGCGCGCTGCTCGTGCACGGCCGGCCGGTCGCCGGCATCCGGCACCGCGCCGACCTGCGCGGCCACCCGCCGCGCTGGCGCACCCACTTCGCCGTCCGGGACGCGGCCCTGACCGCCCGTCACGCCGTGGAACTCGGCGGCCGGATCCTGGTCGAACCGCACGACACCGCCCGCGGCCGGGCCGCCCGGCTGGCCGACCCGCAGGGCGGCCACTTCTCGGTGCTGGAGACCGCGGCCTAGGACGGGTCTTCCGGACACGCCCGGGGGGGAGCCCGGCGGCCCGCTCCCCCGGGGACCGCTCAGGCCTGCTGCTCCTCGAAGGGCAGCACGTCCGGCGAGAGCACCGAGGCGCGGGCCGTCGCCGCGGTCAGGCGGCGGCGGTGGTGGCGGCGGCACAGCACCTCGTAGCCGACCTCGTCGTCTCGCACCGAGATGTCCCCGATCACCACCTGGGCGCCCTCGACCACCATCACCCCGCCGACCGTACGGGCGTTGTGGGTCGCCCGCGCACCGCACCAGCACAGCGCCTCGACCTGCAGCACCTCCACCCGGTCGGCCAGCTCGATCAGCCGCTGCGAGCCCGGGAACAGCCGGGTGCGGAAGTCGGTGGTGATGCCGAAGGTGTAGACGTCGATGTCCAGTTCGTCCACCACCCGGGCCAGCTGGTCGACCTGCTCGGCGGCGAAGAACTGGGCCTCGTCGCAGATCAGGTAGTCCACCCGGCCGCCCGCCGAGAGCCGCTGCACCACGTGCGCGTGGAAGTCGAAGTCGTCCGTCACCTCGACCGCCTCCGCCTGCAGGCCCAGCCGGCTGGAGATCGTCGCGGCGCCCGCCCGGTCGTTGCGGGTGAGGATGACGCCCCGCCGGCCGCGCGCGGCATGGTTGTGGTCCATCTGCAGCGCCAGCGTCGACTTGCCGCAGTCCATCGTGCCCGAGAAGAACACCAGTTCAGCCATGGGTGGAGCAAGGGCCTTTCAAATCAGGGAAGTTCGGGCACAGAAGGATCAAGGGAGCGACTCAGCCCCGAACTTCGAGCAGCGGCACGAACTGCTCGACCGGGGTCATCGAACCGTGCAGGCCGATCATCGCGGACTCGCCGGGCTCGTTGCGGGAGGCGACGATCGCGATGTCGTCGCGCGCCGCGGCGACCACGTCACCGATCCGGCCGTACACCCGCTCGTCCACGACCGGCCCGAACCAGCCCGCCTCGATCGCCTGGTCCCGGGTGGCGACCCACATCCGGTCGCCCAGCACCTCGCTCCACACCGTGTACACGTCGGCCGCGGCACCGGGCACCGCGTACACGTGCCGGGCCCGGCCCTCGCCGCCGAGCAGGGCCACGCCCGCGCCCAGTTCCCAGTCCTCGTCGAAGTCGATCCGGTCCTCCGGCGCGATGTCGATCATGCCGTGGTCGGCCGTGACGTACATCGCCGAACGCGGCGGCAACCGCTCGGCCAGGCGGCGGGCCAGCCGGTCCACGGCGTCCAGCGTCATCCGCCACTCGTCGGAGTCCACCCCGAAGCGGTGGCCCGCGCCGTCCAGCTCGCTGACGTAGGTGTACACCAGCGCCCGGTCGTGCTCGGCCAGCCAGGAGGCCGCCAGGTCCATCCGCTCCTCGCCGGTGGTGCGGCCCAGGAAGGTGCCGCCGGACAGCGCCACCCGGGTCAGCGGGGTCTGCGCGAACAACGGGGAGGAGACCTGCGCGGTCGCCACCCCGGCCTCGTGCGTCCGCTCGAAGACCGTCGGGTACGGCTGCCAGGCGTGCGGCTCGGTCGGCGGCTGCCAGCGCAGCTGGTTCATCAGGTAGCCGGCGCCCGGCACCGCCACCGTGTACCCGGCCAGGCCGTGCAGGCCCGGCGGCGTGCCGGTGCCGACCGAGGCCAGCGAGGTCGCCGTGGTGGACGGGAAGCCCGCGGTCAGCGGACGGCCGCTGCCGCCCAGCGAACTCCCGGCCAGCGAGGAGAGGAACGGCGCGTACTCGGGGTGGCGCAGCAGCAGCTCCCACCCCAGGCCGTCCACCAGGAACACCACCACCCGGTCCGCCGGGGCGATCGGCAGCGTCGCGGTGAACCCGGGGACACCGAGCCCCGCCGCCACCGAGGGCAGCAGGTCGCACAGCGAACCGCTGCCGTAGGGGGGCGCGGGGGCAGCGGCCGGGTCAAGGATCTCGAAGGCGTCGTAGCCGTCGGCAGGAACGAAGGACATGGAACCGGATTCGTAGCGGTCGGAGGCGGCGGCGATCAGACCCGCGGGCCGTTGTCGATCGTCGCGTCGGACAGGGCCCGGGCGAACAGGAGCGCCTGGGACACCGTCTCCGGGCCGTCACCGGCCTCGCTCACCCGAAGCGAGAGGTCGTCGGCCGTCGCCGAACCCGTGTAGCCGTGATCCGCCTCGCAGTTCGGGTCCGAGCAGCCGGCCGGCTCCAGGTCCAGGCGCTGCACCGCGCCCCAGCCGATCGTCAGGACCACCTCGCGCGGCAGCGTCCCCGGCGTGTACGTCTCCGGGTTCGCCACCATCCGGCTCACCACGACCGAACCGATCCGGTCCAGCCGCACGCTCTCCGTCGAGGTCGTCGCGAACGGCACCGAGGGGCTGCCCTCGGCCCCCGACTGCTCGTCGGTGTGGCTCACCACGAAACGGGTCGGGGTCAGCACCAGCACCGTCACGTGCCGGCGGACCTCGTTGGCGTCGAAGGTCGTCTCCTGGTGCACCAGGTAGGAGCTGATCGGCTCCGGGCCCACCGCGGACTCCACCGCCTCGGACACCAGGGCCGGGTAGTAGCCGCTGCGCTCGATCGCCGAGCGCAGGTCCTGAGTGGTGGTGGTACCGGTCTTCGCCATATCTCCATCCTGGCATGGTCCGCCGACGAAGCGGGCGGCACGGCGCCGAGCTTCGGACAACAGCGCCCGGGCAGGGCGCAACCAAGGAAGGTTACAGCGTGCTCATCGCGCGCGGGCCCAGATCGCTGCGGACCGGCAGGGGCGCGACCCGTACCCGCGCCCCCAGGATCGCCAACCCGTGCGGGGCCACGACCACGGGTTCGAGGTCCACCGACGCGATCTCCGGGACGTCGTCCACCAGCTGCGACACCCTGAGCAGCAGTTCCTCCAGCGCACCGGTGTCCACCGCCTCGGCGCCGCGCCAGCCGAACAGCAGCGGCGCCGCCCGCACCTCCCGGATCAGCCCGGCGACGTCCTGGTCGGTGGCCGGAACCAGCCGGTGCGCCGTGTCGCCCAACAGTTCGGCCGGCGCACCGGCCAGGCCGAAGGACAGGATCGCGCCGACCGCCGGGTCCACCGTGGCACCGATCACCGTGTCCACGCCGCGCGGTGCCAGTCGCTGCACCACCAGTTCGGCCTGCGCGGCGCCGCCGAGCAGCACGTCCAGCTCGCGGTGGGCGCGGCGCAGGCCCGGCTCGCCGGTCAGGTCCAGCCGGACGCTGCCCAGGTCGGGGCGGTGGCGCAGGTGGGGGGCGGTCGCCTTGAGGGCCACCGGGTAGCCGAGCGAGGCCGCCGCCGCGACCGCCGCCGCCTCGTGCGGGGCCGGCAGCGTCGGCGAGACGTCGATGCCGTAGCGGGCCAGCAGCTCACGGGCCTCGGCGTCGGACAGGGTGATCCGAGCGCCGCCCGGCTGGGTGCGGGCGGCGACGGCGGTCCGGGTGCTCAGCGCCGCCGCCACCAGGGTGCGGGCGCCGGGCTCGTCGATCCGGTCCAGGTCCGGCACGCGCGCGGTCTCCTCGGCCTCGGCCGTCCGGCGCCGCCACTGCGCGTAGTGGACGGCGTGAGTGAGGGCGAGGACTGCCCGCTCGGGCGCCGGGTACGCGGGGATGCCACCCGGACGCAGCCGGGCCGGCAGGTCGGTCAGGGCCAGGTGCGCGAGCAGCAGCGGCTTGCCCAGTTCCTCGGCCCGCTGACCGGCTTCGAGCAGGCCGGCGGCGATCTCCGGGTCGTCCGAGCCCATCTCCGGGTCGTCGTCGCCGGTCAGCCGGCCGCCCATGAAGGCGTGCGCGGAGGTGCCGATCGGCGGGATCGCGACGGCGATCACCGCGTCGACGGCGGGGTCGGCGAGGGCGACGTCCAGCGCGATCCGGAAGTTCTCGCCGGTCGCGGCGGTGGTCAGGTCGACCGGGGTGTGCGGGCGCAGACCGGCGCTCAGCAGGGCGTCGTAGGTGAGCAGGCCCAGCGAGTCCGAGTTGCCGACCACCGCGACCCGGTCCCCCGGCGGCAGCGGCTGCAGGGCCAGCAGCTCGCCGGTGTCGTACAGCTCGGTGATGGTGGAGACCCTGGTGACGCCCGCCTGTTCGAACAGCGCGTCGACGGTCGCGTCCCGCAGGCCGGTGGCGGTGGCCGGGACGGCGTGGCCCGGCGGCAGGCTGCCGGTGTGCCGGGCGCCCTTGACCACCACGACCGGCTTGGCGGCGGCCAGGCGCCGGGCGATCCGGGTGAACTTGCGCGGGTTGCCGAAGGACTCCAGGTACAGCAGGACGACCCGGGTGGCCTCGTCCTCCGCCCAGTACTGCAGGAAGTCGTTGCCGGAGACGTCGGCGCGGTTGCCGACCGAGGCGAAGGAGGAGACGCCGAGGCCGCGGCGGTGGGCGGCCTCCAGCAGGGCCACGCCGATCGCGCCGGACTGGCAGAAGATCCCGAAGCCGCCGCGGCCGGGCAGGCGCGGCGCGAGCGAGGCGTTCAGCGGGTTCGCCGGGTCGGTGTTGATCAGGCCGAAGGCGTTCGGGCCGATCACCCGCATCCCCGCCGCGCGGGCCTGGCGGACCAGGGCGCGCTGCCGGTCCCGGCCCTCCGGACCGGTCTCCGCGTAGCCGGCCGTGAGCACCACCAGGCCCTGCACGCCGTGCGCGCCGCACTCCGCCACGGCGGCCGGGACGGCTCCCTCGGGGACGGCGATCACGGCGAGGTCCACCGGCCCGGGAATGTCCAGAATCGAACGGTGCACCGGGACGCCGTCCAGTTCGGTGCCGGGCGGGGCGTTGCGGTTCACCGCGTAGACCGGGCACCCGGCCGGGGCGCCGGCCAGCACGTCGCGCAGGACCGCCCGGCCGACCGTCTGCGGGGTGCGGGAGACCCCGATCACCGCGACCGAGCGCGGCGTGAGCAGGCGCTGCACCGAGCGCGCCTCGGCACGGTGCTCGCGGGCACGCATCACGGCGAGCGAGCGGTCGGTCTGTTCGAGGTCGAACTCCAGGTGCACCACGCCGTCGGCGAAGCTGCGGTGCTGGGTGTAGCCGGCGTCGGTGAAGACCTTCACCATCTTCCGGTTCTCCGGCAGCACCTCGGCCTGGAAGCGGCGGATGCCGCGCTCCTGGGCGACGGCGGCGATGTGCTCCAGCAGCGCCGAGGCCACGCCGCGGCCCTGGTGGGCGTCCTGCACCAGGAAGGCCACCTCGGCATCGGTCCCGGTGACGGAGGGGCGGCCCTCGGCGTCGATCCGGTCGTACCGGACGGTGGCGATGAAGTGGTCCCGGACGACCACCGCGAGGCCGACCCGGTTCACGAAGTCGTGGTGGGTGAAGCGGCGGACGTCCTTGTCGGAGAGCCGGGGATAAGGGGCGAAGAATCGGAAGTACTTGGACTGGTCGGAGACCTGCTCGTAGAACTCGACGAGGCGGCCGGCGTCGGAGGGAGTGATCGGCCGGATCCGGGCCGTGCCGCCGTCGCGCAGCAGGATGTCGGCTTCCCAGTGCTGCGGGTAGTCCGGATGCCGCTCGGGGTTCGTTGCCGCGGGGTCGTCCACATTCGTCAGGTTATCCGGCGGTGGGCCGGATGGCGCCGGGCGCGAGCCCACGGCAGGGTGGACGGGACCGGGCGCCGGGGTTTATGCCCCGAAAAGAAACAATCACAAGTCCTGAACACCGCGGTTCGCAGGGCCCCCTGCGTGCAACACTGGTCTAGACAACATGGCCGCTTCCCCCGCTCCCCGAGCACGGCCGTGACCAGCTTCACCGGAAAGGCACGTCTCATGGCTGAGCGCCGCGTCACCATCGGTTGGGCCGAGGGCCTGCACGCCCGTCCCGCCTCCGTCTTCGTCCGGGCCGTCACGGCCACCGGCGTGCCGATCACCATCGCCAAGCCCGGCGGCAACCCGGTCAACGCCGCCTCCATGCTCGGCCTCCTCGCCCTGGGCGCCCAGGGCGGCGACGAGGTCGTCCTGGCCTCCGACGCCGAGAACGCCGACGACGCGCTCGACCGTCTCGCCAAGCTCGTCCAGGAGGGCCTCGACGAGCTCCCCGCCGCGGCCTGAGGCCCCGCGAACGCCCGATCGGGGGGGGGGGGGGGGGGCCGGGGGGGGCCCCCCCCCGGGGGGGGGGGGGGTGACGGGGGAGACCGCTGAGGGTTGGGGGAGCACCGGCGC
>NZ_JBHWBZ010000014.1:23581-45561 GCF_042735475.1 Kitasatospora sp. NPDC059577
TCCCTGTTGGCCCCGCCCGTCTCCCCCGCCGGGGCCTGCGGCCCCGCAAACCCCGGAGGGGGTGGCCGCCGCACCCCGGCGGCACCCCGATCCGTTGTGGTCAGCCCTTGACGCAGACGACCTGCTTGAGGTGCGCGACCACCTCGACGAGGTCCTTCTGCTGCTCGATGACCTTCTCGATGTTCTTGTAGGCGCCCGGGATCTCGTCCACCACGCCGCTGTCCTTGCGGCACTCCACGCCCGCGGTCTGCTCGGCCAGGTCCCGCGTGGTGAACCGCTTCTTCGCCGCGTTGCGGCTCATCTTGCGGCCCGCGCCGTGCGAGGCGGAGTTGAAGGACGACGCGTTGCCCAGGCCGCGGACGATGTAGGAACCCGTCCCCATCGAACCCGGGATGATCCCGAGGTCCCCGGAGCCGGCCCGGATCGCACCCTTGCGGGTCACCAGCAGGTCGACGCCGTCGTACCGCTCCTCCGCCACGTAGTTGTGGTGGCAGCTGATGACCTCGTCGAAGGTGACCTCCGCCTTGGCGAACTCGCGCCGGACGACGTCCTGGAAGAGCGCCATCATCACGGCGCGGTTGTGCTTCGCGTACTCCTGCGCCCAGAACAGGTCCTGGCGGTAGGCCGCCATCTCGGAGGTCTTCGCGAGGAAGACCGCGAGGTCCTGGTCGATCAGGCCCTGGTTGTGCGACAGCGAGCGGGCGACGCCCATGTGGTGCTCCGCCAGCTCCTTGCCGATGTTGCGGGAACCGGAGTGCAGCATCAGCCAGACCGCGCCGGTCGTATCGACGCACAGTTCGATGAAGTGATTACCTCCGCCGAGCGTCGCCATCTGCTGCATCGCCCGCTCGCGGCGCCACTTGACCTCCTCCGCGATGCCGTCGAAGCGCCGCCAGAAGTCGTCCCAGCCGACGGCGCTCACGCCCTGCAGCTTCGCCGGGTCGACCGGGTCGGCGTGCAGGCCGCGGCCGACCGGGATGGTCCGCTCGATCTCGGAGCGCAGGCCCGACAGGTCGTCCGGGAGGTCGTCGGCGGTGAGCGAGGTCTTCACCGCGCTCATCCCGCAGCCGATGTCGACGCCGACCGCCGCCGGGCAGACCGCGTCCTTCATCGCGATGACGGAGCCCACCGTCGCGCCCTTGCCCAGGTGCACGTCGGGCATCACGGCGAGGCCGCGCAGCCAGGGCAGCGAGCTGATGTTGCGCAGCTGCTGCAGGGCCTGGCCCTCGACCGTCGCCGGGTCGGTCCACATCCGGATCGGGACCCGGACGCCGGGTACCTCGGTGTACGTCATGATCGAACGACCTCCACGGGTCGGGTGGTTCACGGGAAACGGGGTGCCGCGCGAAAGGATCCCGGCGCGGCCCGGGGAAGTTCAGGGGGGCTCAGGCGCCCGGGGCGGCGGCACGGGGGGAGTACGGCCTCGGGGAGCGTCGTCGTATGGCTTGCTCGACCCGCATGGTGACCGCCTCCCTTCGTTCGTCCCGATCCGCGTTCGCACGTGCTGTGCGTCGGGGAACATCTATCCATGGAACGGGTCGGGCCCGCAACGGATTTAGGAACGCGTCCGGCCCGGCGGAGCGGGTGCTCCACCGGGCCGGTGCGACAGGGTCCGGGGCCGTCAGCCGACGACGGTGACCTCGCCGATGCCGAGCGCCCGCACGTCCTCGGCGATCACGGCCGCGTCGCCGACCAGGACGGTGACCAGACGGTCCGGCGGGAAGGCCGCGACGACCGCCTCGGTGGCGGCGGCGGTGGACAGTTCGGCGAGCTGCCGGTAGATCTCGGCCTGGTAGTCGTCCGCCAGGTACTGCTCGACCTGGTCGGCCAGGGTGCCGGCCACCGAGCCCGCGGTCTCGTACTTGAGGGGCGCCACGCCGACCAGGAACTGCACGGCCTCGTCGCGCTCGGCGTCGGTGAGGCCCTCGGCGGCGAGGGTGCGCAGGATGGTCCAGGTGTCGGCGAGCGCCGGGGCGGTGGAGGCGGTGTCCACCGAGCCGCTGATGGCGATCAGCGAGCGCCCGCTGCCGTCGGCGGCGGAGCGCAGCGGCTGGGCGAAGGCCCGGACGCCGTAGGTGTAGCCCTTCTCCTCGCGCAGGACGCGGTCCAGTCGGGAGGTGAGGGTGCCGCCCAGGCAGTAGGTGCCGAGGGTCTGCGCGGCCCAGACCGGGTCGTGGCGGTCGGGGCCGATCCGGCCGATCAGCAGCTGGGTCTGGACGGACCCGGGGCGGTCCACGATGACGACGCGGCCGTGGTCGTCACCGGCGACCGGGGCGTGGACGGAGGCTTCGGCAGCCGGGCCGGTCCAGGTGCCGAGGGTGCCCTCCAGGAGGGCGGGCAGGTCGACGCCGGTGAGGTCGCCGACCACGACGACGGTGCTGGTCGCCGGGCGCACGTGGGCGTCGTAGAAGGCCTTGACGGCGGCACGGTCGATCGACTTGACGGTGTCGGAGGTACCGGCGCGGGGCCGGGAGAGCCGGTCGGCGGCGTCGAAGAGCTGGGCGTAGAGGGCCTTGGCGGCGCGCCGGGCGGGGTTGGCCTGCTCGTGGACGATCTCGTCCAGGCGGTTGGCGACCAGGCGCTCGATCTCGGCCTCGGGCAGCGCGGGCGCGCGCAGGGCGTCGGCGAGCAGGGACAGGCCGCGCTGCAGGCGGGAGGCGGGCACCTCCAGGGAGACCCGGATGCACGGGTGGTCGGCGTGCGCGTCCAGAGTGGCACCGGCCCGCTCCAGCTCGCCGGCGAACTCCTCAGCGCTGAGGGTGTCGGTGCCCTCGTTGAGGGCGCGGGCGAGGATCGCGGCGATGCCGTCGAGGCCGTCCGGCTCGGCGGCGAGCGGAACGTCGAGGAGGACCTCGACGGCGACCAGCTGCTGGCCGGGCCGGTGGCAGTGCAGGACGGTGATGCCGTTGCCGAGGGCGGCCCGCTCCGGGGCGGGGAAGGCCCACGGGCCGGGGGTGCCGGGCTGGGGCTGCGGGTGGAAGGTCATGGCGGGGACGTAGTCGGTGCTCATACGGCGGCACCCTCCTCTTCGGAAGCGGCGTCGGAGTCGTCGTCGGTGTCGGCGGCGGTCGGCTCGTAGGCGAGGACGGCCCGGTTGTCGGGGTGGAGCCGGGCCGCGGCGACGGCCCGGACCTCCTCGGCGGTGACGTCGAGGACCTTGGGGAGGGCGTCGTTGAGCAGCTTGGGGTCGCCGAACAGGACGGCGTAGCGGCAGAGTTCGTCGGCGCGGCCGGCGACGGTGGTGAGCCGGTCCAGCCACTCGCGCTCGATCTGCGCCTGGGCGCGCTCCAGTTCCTCGGGCGTGGGGCCCTCGGCGGCGAAGCGGGCGAGTTCCTCGTCGACGGCCGCGTCGATCTGCGCGAGGGTGGCGTCGCCGGAGGTCTTGACGTCGAGCCAGCCGAGGCTGGGGGCGCCGGCCAGGCGCAGCAGGCCGAAGCCGGCGGCGACGGCGGTGCGGTCGCGGCGGACGAGCCGGTTGTAGAGGCGGCTGGACTCGCCGCTGCCGAGGACGGTGAGGGCGAGGTCGGCCGCGTCGGCCTCGCGGGTGCCGTCGTGCGGGAGGCGGTAGGCGGCCATCAGGGCGCGGGAGGGGACGTCCTCGTGGACCTCCTCGCGGATCTCGCGGCCGATGGTGTCCGGGAGCTCGCCGGAGCGCGGGGGCTGCTTGCCGTCGTGGGCGGGGATCGAGCCGAAGTACTTCTCGACCCAGGCGACGGTCTGCTCGGGGTCGATGTCGCCGACGACGGACAGGACGGCGTTGTTGGGCGCGTAGTAGGTGCGGAAGAACGTCCGGGCGTCCTCCAGCGTGGCCGCGTCGAGGTCGGCCATGGAGCCGATGGGCGTGTGGTGGTACGGGTGGCCGTCGGGGTAGGAGAGCGCGGTGAGCTTCTCGAAGGCGGTGCCGTACGGGACGTTGTCGTAGCGCTGGCGGCGCTCGTTCTTGACGACGTCGCGCTGGTTCTCCATGGACGTCTCGTCGAGCGCGGCGAGCAGCGAGCCCATCCGGTCGGCCTCCAGCCAGAGGGCGAGTTCCAGCTGGTGGGCGGGCATGGTCTCGAAGTAGTTGGTGCGCTCGAAGCTGGTGGTGCCGTTGAGCGAGCCGCCGGCACCCTGGACCAGTTCGAAGTGCCCGTTGTTGGAGACGTTGGCGGAGCCCTGGAACATCAGGTGCTCGAAGAGGTGGGCGAGGCCGGTGCGGCCCTTGACCTCGTGGCGGGAGCCCACGTCGTACCAGAGGCAGACGGCGGCGACCGGGGTGAGGTGGTCCTCGGAGAGGACGACGCGCAGCCCGTTGGCCAGGCGGTGCTCGGTGATGGCGATGCCTCGGCTGGAGGCGGGGGCCGGGTTGGCCATGCGCTCGGGTCCTTCCCGTCGTCGATGTCGGGGGTTCGTGTGGCGTCCCCCATTGTGGTGCAACGTGCGGGAGCCGTGTTCGTGTCCGCGCGGACGGGGTCGTTCGCCAGGGGCGGAAGAGGGCCGCTGACCGGGAGTGTCCGCGCGAGGGTCCACAATGGGGGCGCCGCGCCCTGTCGACCACGCCGGGTTGACGGGTCCGGCGCGGGGCGGCACCGACCGCCGCCCCACCGAGACACAGCCAGCGACACGTAAGGGAGCCCCGCCGCGATGGCCCGCCGCAGTTCGCAGACCCCGCCGCCCGGAGACTTCGAGGAGCGGATCCTCGACGTCGACGTCGTGGACGAGATGCAGGGCTCCTTCCTGGAGTACGCCTACTCGGTGATCTACTCGCGTGCGCTGCCCGACGCGCGGGACGGTCTGAAGCCGGTGCACCGCCGGATCCTGTACCAGGCCAACGAGATGGGCCTGCGCCCGGAGCGCGGGCACGTCAAGTGCGCACGCCTGGTGGGCGAGGTGATGGGCCGGCTGCACCCGCACGGTGACGCGTCGATCTACGACTCCGTGGTGCGCATGGCCCAGCCGTTCTCGATGCGGCTGCCGCTGATCGACGGGCACGGCAACTTCGGTTCGCTGGGCAACGACGACCCGCCGGCCGCGATGCGCTACACCGAGTCGCGGCTCACCGCGGCGTCGATGGCGATGGTGGAGTCGATCCACGAGGACACCGTCGACTTCGGCCCGAACTACGACGGCAGCGAGCAGGAGCCGCTGGCGCTGCCGGCCGCGTTCCCGAACCTGCTGGTGAACGGCGCGACGGGCATCGCGGTGGGCATGGCGACCAACATGCCGCCGCACAACCTGTCCGAGGTGGTGGCGGCGGCCCGGCACCTGATCAAGCACCCGACCGCGGACCTGGACACGCTGATGCGGTTCGTCCCCGGTCCGGACCTGCCGACCGGCGGGCGGATCGTGGGCCTGTCCGGGATCCGGGACGCCTACGAGTCCGGCCGCGGCACGTTCAAGATCCGGGCGACGTGCACGGTGGAGGCGGTGACGGCCCGTCGCAAGGGCATCGTGGTCACCGAGCTGCCGTACAACGTCGGCCCGGAGAAGGTCATCTCGAAGATCAAGGACCTGGTCAACGCGAAGAAGCTGCAGGGCATCGCGGACGTCAAGGACCTGACCGACCGCGAGCACGGGCTGCGGCTGGTGATCGAGGTCAAGAACGGCTTCGTGCCGGAGGCTCTGCTCGAACAGCTCTACAAGCTGACGCCGATGGAGGAGACCTTCGGCATCAACAACGTGGCGCTGGTGGACGGGCAGCCGCTGACGCTGGGCCTGAAGGAGCTGCTGGAGGTCTACGTCGACCACCGCTTCACCGTGGTGCGCCGGCGCAGCGACTTCCGCCGCCGCAAGCGCCAGGAGCGGTTGCACCTGGTCGAGGGCCTGCTGGTGGCGCTGCTCGACATCGACGAGGTCATCGCGATCATCCGGTCGAGCGACAACGCGCAGCAGGCGAAGGAGCGCCTGATGGAGCGCTTCTCGCTGTCGGACACGCAGACCGCGTACATCCTGGACACCCCGCTGCGCCGGCTCACCCGCTTCGACCGGGTGGAGCTGGAGCAGGAGAAGGCGAAGCTCAACTCGGAGATCGCGGACCTGACCGAGATCCTGGAGTCGGACACCAAGCTGCGCAGCGTGGTGTCGACCGAACTGGGCGCGGTGGCGAAGCAGTTCGGCACGGAGCGGCGGACGGTCCTGCTGGAGGCGGGGGCGGCGCCGTCGGCGGCGCTGGCGGTGCCGCTGGAGGTCGCGGACGACCCGTGCCGGGTGCTGCTGTCCTCGACCGGCCTGCTGGCGCGGACGGCGGACGGCGAGCCGTTCGAGCTGTCCGAGAAGCGGTCGAAGCACGACGTGATCGTGTCGGCGGTGCACGCGACGGCGCGCGCCGACGTGGGCGTCGTGACGTCCGCGGGCCGGGTGCTGCGGCTGCCGGTGATCGACCTGCCCGCGATGCCGCCGACCCCGTCTCCGAACCTGGCGGGCGGGGCCGCGGTGGGCGAGTTCCTGCGCCTGGAGACCGGGGAGCGGGCGCTGGCCCTGACCACGCTGGACGAGTCCTCGCCGGGGCTGGCGCTGGGCACGCTGCAGGGCGTGGTGAAGCGGGTGGTGCCGGAGTGGCCGGCGAACAAGGACGAGTTCGAGGTGATCGCCCTCAAGGAGGGTGACGAGCTGGTCGGCGCGGTCGAACTGCGCACCGGTGAGGAGGACCTGGTCTTCATCGCCTCCGACGCGCAGCTGCTGCGCTACCCGGCGGGCCAGGTCCGCCCGCAGGGCCGTCCGGCCGGTGGCATGGCCGGCATCAAGCTCTCCGACGGGGCGCGGGTGCTGTCGTTCACGGCGGTGGACCCGGCCGCCGACGCCGTGGTGGTCTCGGTCGCGACGGCCTCCGGCACGCTGTCCGACGGCGAGCAGACGACCTGGAAGGTCACCCCGTTCGAGCAGTACCCGCGCAAGGGCCGCGCCACCGGCGGCGTCCGCTGCCAGCGCTTCCTGCGCGGCGAGGACGCCCTGGCCTTCGCCTGGGCGGGTGCCGCGCCGGCCCGCGCCGCCACCGCCAAGGGCGTCCCGGTCGACCTGCCCGACCGTGACCCGCGCCGCGACGGGTCCGGCACGCCGGTCACCGCCCGGGTCGACGTGGTCGCCGGCCCGGCGTAACGGCCGGCCGCGGCGGAGGGAGGGGCGTTCCCGGGCGTCCCTCCCTCCGCCGTTCCCGGACCCGCGCCGTCACGGGCTCCGCCACGACGGGGCCTCCCCCGCCCCGGCCCCGGGCCTCCCCGCACCGGTCCCGGCCGTCCCCGGTTCGGCGACCGCGCCGGCAGGTGAGGGTAGCCTTGCCCGGGTGAGCACCTGTGCGACGCTGTCGCGTGAACTTTCGGAACCGCTGGCCGCGACGGCGGCGGTGGCGAGCACCTGGCTGCTGGTGGAGCAGAACGGGCCGTGGGGTGCGAAGGCGCTGCGCGAGAGCCACCTGGACACGGCGGTCGGGCGGGCCCTGGAGGAGGCCGCGGCCGGGACGGGTGTGCGGGTGGCGCTGGTCCGGCGGCCGGGTCGGCACGCGGACTGCCTGCCGACGGCGCGGCACGAGGTGGTCGTGGCGCACACGGTGCCGGGCCGCGGCTGGGTGCGCCGGACGCAGGTGGCGGACCCGGCGGAGCTGCTGGGCCTGGACTTCGCGGCGCTGGGTGCCGGCGACCACACGGGCTTCGGTGCGGAGCACGTCGGCGGCCCGGTGGCGCTGGTGTGCACCAACGGGCGGCGGGACCGCTGCTGCGCACTGCTGGGCCGGCCGCTCGCGGCAGAGCTCGCGGCGGCCGGGCACAGCGAGGTGTGGGAGGTGACCCACCTGGGCGGGCACCGCTTCTCCCCCACGATGCTGGTGCTGCCGCACGGCTACGCGTACGGGCGGCTGACGGCGGAGAGCGCCAAGGAGGTGCTGGCGGCGACGGCGGCCGGGCACGTGGTGCCGGAGTGGTCGCGGGGCTGCTCGGGCTGGGAGCGTCCGGGTCAGGCGGCGGAGCACGCGGTGCGGCTGGCGACCGGCGAGACCGGGGTGGACGCGCTGACGCTCACCCAGCGGCCGGACGGCGGGGGCCGCTGGCTGGTGACGGTGCTGCACCGGGACGGCCGGGCCTGGGAGGTGGACGTGATCGAGTCGGCGAGCGAGCCGCCGCGCCCGGAGAGCTGCGGCAAGGCGGCGGGGACGCCGTCGCGCATGGACGTGCTGTCGGTGCGCGGGATCTGAGCGGGGGTCCGGACGGCGGCGGCCCCGCGCCCGTGGGGGTGAGCGCGGGACCGCGGCGGCACGGGGGCGGGCTCAGCCGGTGGCCTTGCCGACGAACTCGGTGGTGTACGTCCTGAACAGGTCGATCGACCCCTCCTTGCCCTTGACGTCCGGGTGGAACGCCGCGAGCACCGCGAGCACCGTCTTCGGCCCGTCGGCCGGCATCACGCCGTCCGTGGTGAACATGGGCAGCGTCGCCTTGATCGCCGCCGCGTACTGCTCGGCGCCGCCCTGCGCGTAGTCGGCGGGCATCTTCGCGGCGATCTCCTCGGGGGTGTGGGTGGACATCCACTTGAGGGTCTTCACGAAGGCGTTGGCGAGCTTCTGGGTGGTGTCCTTGTTCTTCTCCACCCAGTCGGCGTTCATGTACAGCGAGGACGACGGGTACAGCCCGCCGAGCGCCTGGCGCGAGCCCTCGGGGGTGCGCATGTCGTAGAGGACCTTGCCGAGGCCCTTGTCCAGGATGGTGGCGACGGTGGGGTCCGTGGTCATCCCGGCGTCGATGCTGCCCTGCTGGAGCGCGGCGATGAAGGTCTGGCCGGCGCCGACCGCGATCGGGCTGAACTCGCTGACGGCGGTGCCGTTCTTGACCGCGAGGTACTTGGTGAGGAAGTCGGTGGAGGAGCCGAGGCTGGTGACGCCGAGCTTCTTGCCCTTGAAGTCGGCGCCGGACCTGACGGCGTCGGCCTGCTTGGTGGAGACCACCTCGACCTCCCCGGGCGCCTGGGCGAACTGCACCACGGACTCGACGTTCTTGCCCTTGGCCTGCAGGTCGATGGTGTGGTCGTAGAAGCCGACGGCGCCCTGGACGTCCCCGGCGAGCAGGGCGGTGGTGGCGTTGACGCCGGCAGGCTCGGTCATCAGCTCGACGTTGACGCCGGCCTCGGCGAAGGCGCCGAGCCGCTGGGCGAGCATCGCGGGCAGGTAGATGACCTTGTCCAGGCCGCCGACCATGATCTTGACCTTGGGTCCGTCGACCTGCTGCCCGGCCGGGGCGGCGACCGCCCCGTGCCCGGCGGTGGCGGCGTCGTTGGCGCAGGCGGAGAGCGGGACGAGCAGGGCGGCGGCGAGGGCGGCGGCAGCGGCTCTGCCGGTGGAGTTCGGGCGCATGGGTGGGGGTGCCTCTCTCTTCTTCTCAGGCAGGGGTGTCAGCGGCCGTCGCCCGCGTCGGCGGGCTTCCAGCGGAACAGCTTCTTCTCGGCGAAGGTCAGCAGGCCCTCGGTGAGCAGCGCGACGACGGCGAGGATGGTCATGGCGGCGTACACGCCGGCCGCGTTGAAGGTGCCCTGGGCGGCCGCGACCAGCAGGCCGAGGCCCTTGGTGGCGCCGATGTACTCGCCGACGATGGCGCCGATCAGCGCGAAGCCGAAGCTGACGTGCAGGCTGGTGAAGATCCAGGTGGTGGCGGCGGGAATGACCACCTGGAGGGTGACCCTGCGGTTGTCGGCGCCCAGGATGCGGGCGTTGGCGACGAGGTTGCGGTCCACCTCGCGGGCGCCCTGGAAGGCGTTGAAGAACACCGGGAAGAACACCAGCACCACGGCGGAGGCGACCTTGGAGGCCGGGCCGAGGCCGAACCAGATCAGGAAGATCGGCGCGAGCACGATGCGCGGGATGGCGTTGAGCACCTTGATGTACGGCCCGAACACGTCGGCCAGGAAGCGGATCCGGCCGAGCGCGATGCCCAGCAGCACACCACCGATGACACCGATCACCCAGCCGGTGAGGGCCTCGTAGAGGGTGTAGCCGATCTGCTCGCCGAGCGAACCCTGGGCGGTGCCGTGGGTGATCCACTGCCAGATCTGGTCCCAGATCTTCGACGGCTGCGAGAAGTTGAACGGGTCGACGACGTTCGTCCGGGCGCAGACCTCCCACAGCCCGAGGAAGGCGACCAGGACCGCGACCCGGGCGCCGTAGACGCCCAACTTCCGGTTGCGGGCGGCCCGTTCACGGGCCTCGGTCCTCGTGGTGACGACCGGGGGCTTCCCGGCGACGGCGGATACGGACTCAAGCGGCACGACCCGCTCCTCTCTCCCGGGTGATGCGCACCTCTTCGCCGAGCGAAGCCCAGATCTCGCGGTACAGCTCGACGAACCTGGGTTCCAGCCGGACGGCCTCCACGGTGCGCGGTCGTGGCAGGTCGACGGTGAAGACCTCCTTGACGGTGGCCGGTCCGGCGGTCATGACGACGACCCGGTCGGCGAGCGCGATGGCCTCGTCCAGGTCGTGGGTGACGAAGACGACCGACGAGCCCGTCCCGGCCCACAGCTCCAGCAGCTGGTCCGACATGAGGGCGCGGGTCTGCACGTCCAGTGCCGAGAACGGCTCGTCCATCAGCAGGATCGTCGGGTCGTTGACGAAGGTCTGGGCGAGCGCGACGCGCTTGCGCATGCCGCCGGACAGCTGGTGCGGGTAGCGGTCCTCGAAGGCGGCGAGGCCGACCCGGCCCAGCCAGTCCCGGGCCCGCTCCCTGGCCTCGGCGGCGGGCACGCCGCGAAAGCGCGGGCCGGCCATCACGTTGGACAGGACGGTGCGCCAGGGGAAGACGGCGTCCTGCTGGAAGACGAACCCGACCTTCGGGTCGATCCCGGTGACGGGCTCGCCGTCCACCCGGACCTCGCCCTCGGTGGGCTCCTCCAGGCCGCTGACCAGTGTCAGCGTGGTCGACTTGCCGCAGCCGGTGGGCCCGACAACGGCGACGAACTCGCCCTGGGCGACGGTCAGATCGAGATCACGGACGGCGGTGTGCAGCGCCCCGGACGGGGTGCGGAACCGTTTGGTGGCGCCGGTCAGCTCGATCGCCGGGGTCTTGCTCATTCGTTCCTCCCGGGTCAGTGCTTGCCCCGGAAAGGTAGGAGCGGCCCCGGCCCCGGCGGGAGCCTTCTCCGCGTACTGCGGGTTCTCCGCGTTGAGGGGTGTTCTGCTCGTTTTGCTTCCGCTACAACTGCGGGGGCGCGGCTGACAGAAACACGCCGGAAACGTAGGGTGTCCCGACCCCCACCCCCGCGGAACGCCCTACCCCCGCTCGGAACCATCCCCCTCGGAACCATCCCCCTCGGAACCACCCCGCTCGGAACGCTCCGCCCCTCGCGGAATGCCCCCACCCCCGCAGAACCGCCCGAAGCCGCCGAGAGGAGGCCCGGATGAAGCTCCCCCACTGGCCCCGCCGGGTCTTCGCACAGCTGCTGCTGAGCCAGACCGTCGTCACCGTCGGTGTCACCGCCGTGACCGCCGGACTGTTCCTGGCCCCCGTCAGCAGCGAGCTGGACCACGACGCGATGCAGCGCGCGCTGTCGATCGCCCAGGCCACCGCCACCGACGAGGCGATCGCCCGGGCCGCCGACACCCGCGACGTGGTGACCGCGCAGCGCAACGCCGAGCAGATCCGCCTGGCCACCGGCGCCAGCTTCGTGGTGGTCACCGACCTGGACGGGATCCGGCTCTCGCACACCGACCCGGGCCGGATCGGCCAGCGGGTCAGCACCGACCCGGAGCCGGCGCTGGGCGGCCGCAGCGTCACCGCGATCCAGCAGGGCACGCTGGGCCGCACCGCACGCGGCAAGGTGCCGCTGCGGATGTCGGACGGCCGGATCGTCGGCGAGGTGTCGGTGGGCATCAGCGACGACTCGATCCGCCGCCGGCTGCTGTCGATGCTCACCGGGATCCTGCTGTGCGCGGGCGCCGGCCTGACCGCCGGTACGGTCGCCACGCTGGCCCTGGCCCGCCGGCTCAAGCGCCGCACCCACAACATCGCACTGGCCGACATCTCCGCGCTGCTGGTGGAGCGGGAGGCGATGCTGCACGGCATCCGCGAGGGCATGGTCGCGCTGGACGAGCACGACCGGATCCGGCTGGCCAACGACGAGGCGGTCCGGCTGCTCGGCCTGCCCGAGGACTGCACCGGCCGCCCGATCGCCGACGTGCTGCCGCCGGGTCGGCTGGCCGACGTGCTGACCGGGCGGATCACCGGCGCCGACCTGCCGGCCGTCCGGGACGACCGGGTGCTCGTGGTGAACCGGATGGCGACCGCCCCGGGCGGGCCCGCCGGCGGGGCGGTGGTCACGCTGCGCGACCGCACCGAGCTGGAGTCGCTGGTCCGCGAGCTGGACACCACCCGCAGCCTGACCGAGGCCCTGCGCGCCCAGGACCACGAACACGCCAACCGGATGCACACCCTGCTGGGCCTGCTGGAGCTGGGCCGCCACGAACAGGCGGTGGCGTTCATCTCGGAGCAGTCCGGCTCGCACGCCGTGGTCGCCGCCCGGATCGCCGAGCAGGTGCAGGACCCGCACGTCGCGGCGCTGCTGGCGGGCAAGACGGCGGTGGCCGGCGAGCGCGGGGTCCGGCTGGTGCTGGCTCCGGCGGCGCACCTGCCGGACGTGGTGGTGGACGCGCGGGCGCTCGTGACGGTGCTCGGAAACCTGGTCGACAACGCAGTGGACGCGGTGGCGCCGGACGGGGGCGGCCGGGTGGAGGTGAGCCTGGCGGCGGCCGGCTCCACCCTGCTGCTGCAGGTCGCGGACAGCGGCCCCGGCGTGCCGGAGGAGCTGCGCGAGCAGGTCTTCGAGGAGGGGTGGACCAGCAAGGACGCACCCGCGCACCGTCCGCGCGGGCTGGGGCTGGCGATGGTGCGGCGGCTGGTCGAGCGGACCGGCGGCCGGATCGTGCTCGACACCGGGCCGGTGGGCGGCGCCCGGTTCACGGTCGAACTGCCCGAGGCCCTGCTCACCGACCGGCTCGTGGAGGCGTGATGATCGACGTACTCGTGGTGGACGACGACTTCCGGGTCGCCGACGTGCACGCCGCGTACGTGGCCAGGGTGCCGGGCTTCCGGGTCACCGGCACCGCGCACTCGGCCGGGGAGGCGCTGGCCGCGCTGGAGCGTCGACCGGTGGACCTGCTGCTGCTCGACCACCACCTGCCCGACGAGACCGGGCTGGCCCTGGTGCGCCGGCTGCGGGAACGCCAGGTGGCCTGCGACGTGATGATGGTGACCGCCGCCCGGGACGTGTCGACGGTGCACGCCGCGATGCAGCACGGCGCGCTGCAGTACCTGGTCAAACCGTTCACCTTCGCCGGGCTGCGGGACAAGCTGACGGCGTACGCGCAGCTGCGGCACGCGCTGGCCGCACCGGCCCGGGAAGCCGGCCAGGACGAGGTGGACCGGCTGTTCGCCACCCTGCGCAGCGCCGCCGCCCCGGCCGGAACGCTGCCCAAGGGCCACTCGGCGCCGACCACCGACCTGGTGATGGGCGTGCTGCGCCGGGCGGGCCGGCCGCTGTCCGCCCAGGAGGTCGCGGACGCCACCGGGCTGAGCCGCTCCACGGCGCAGCGCTACCTCAAGCAGCTGGAGCGGGACAGCCGGCTGCGGCTGACCCTGCGCTACGGCGACACCGGCCGGCCGGAACACCGCTACGGGCTCGCGGCCCGGGCGTAAGGCCCGTCTTCGAACCGCCGGCCCTGTGGACGCGGGCTCGGGGACGGGCCCTGGCCGAGGACGGCGCGGACACGGCGAACCCCGGCGGCCCCAGGCCCGCCGGGGTTCCCCGGGCTCGACGGCTCAGGCCGCGCCCGCACCGGTGAGGGCACGGACCTCCAGCTCGGCGAAGCGGTCGGCGTCGGCCGGCTCGGACGAGGTGACCGTCCCGATCCAGCCCGCCAGGAAGCCGAGCGGGATGGAGACGATGCCGGGGTTCTCCAACGGGAACCAGTGGAAGTCGACGCCGGGGAACAGCGCCACCTTGGTGCCGGAGACCACCGGGGAGAAGAACACCAGCACGATCGCCGGGACCAGCCCGCCGTACACCGACCAGACCGCGCCGCGGGCGGTGAACCGCGACCAGAACAGGCTGTACAGCAGGACGGGCAGGTTGGATGAGGCGGCGACGGCGAAGGCCAGGCCGACCAGGAAGGCCACGTTCAGCTGCTGGGCGTAGAGGCTGATCACGATCGCCGCCGCGCCGATCCCGCCCGCCGCGAACCGGGCCACGACCACCTCCTGCTGCTCGCCGGCCCCGGGCCCGGGGTCCTCGGCCGCCCGGGAGGCCGTGACGCCCTCCTCCGACCGGGACGCCGGGACGGCTTCGGTCCGACGGCGGCGTCCCCGGCCGCCCGCTGCCCGGTCGCGCAGTGCCCGTCCGCGTCCCCGCCGCGGCCGGTTGCGCCAGGCCCCGGCCCAGATGTCGTGGGCGAAGGCCGCCGAGGAGGCCAGGGTCAGCCCGGCGACCACGGCGAGGATGGTGGCGAAGGCGATCGCCGAGATCAGCGCGAACAGCACCACCCCTCCGGTGCTGCCGTTTCCGCCGCCGAGGACCAGGGCGAGCAGCGGCACGGCGGTGTTCCCCGCCGAGTTGGCGTGCCGCACCTCGGCCGAGCCGACCAGCGCGGTGGCGCCGAGGCCGAGCACGATGGCCATCAGGTAGAAGCCGCCGACCAGGCCGATCGCCCACATCGTGGAACGGCGCGCGGCCCGCGCGGTGGGCACGGTGTAGAAGCGGGACAGGATGTGCGGCAGGCCGGCGGTGCCGAGCACCAGGGCGAGGCCGAGGCTGAAGAAGTCCAGCCGGCTGGTGAAGCCGTGGCCGTACTTCAGGCCCGGTTCCAGGTAGCGGTGCCCGGCGCCGCTGTGCTGCGCCGCCTGGCGCATCAGCTCGCCGAGGTCGCCGTGGAAGCGGACCACCAGCAGCACGGTGAGCAGCACCGAACCTGCGGTGAGCAGGAAGGCCTTGACGATCTGGATCCAGGTGGTGGCCCGCATCCCGCCGATCGTGACGTAGACGATCATCAGGGTGCCGACCGCGATGATCGTCCAGGTCCGGGCGTGCGGACTGCCGGTGCCGAGCAGCAGGGCGACCAGCGAGCCGGCACCCACCATCTGGGCGACCAGGTAGAGCAGGGTGACGACGACGCTGGCGCCGCCGGCCGCGGCCCGCACCTTGCGGCGGCGCAGTCGCAGCGCGAGCACGTCGGCGAGGGTGTACCGGCCGGCGTTGCGGACGAGTTCGGCAACCAGCATCAGCACGACCAGCCAGGCGACCAGGAAGCCGATGCTGTACATCACCCCGTCGTAGCCGTACAGGGCGATCAGCCCGGCGACGCCGAGGAAGGAGGCGGCGGAGAGGTAGTCGCCGGAGAGCGCGAAGCCGTTCTGCAGCGGGGTGAAGTCGCGGCCGCCGGCGTAGAAGTCCTCGGCCGCGTTGCCCTGGCGGCCGACCCACAGGGTGATGCCCAGGGTGACCAGGACGACGACGGCGAACAGCGCGATCGCGAGCGAGTGGTGGTCACCGGTGGGGGCGACGGGGGGCGGGGTGGCGGTCGTCAGCACGGTCGTCACCGTGTTCTTCACCGCGCCGGTCATCAGGGTGGTCATCACGCTCGTCATCGCAGTTGGTCCTGGGTGTCCCAGCGCAGGCCCAGGGCGGCGCGGTCGCGCTTGGTCCGGGCGTTGCGGGCGTAGAGCCAGGTGAGCAGGAAGGTGGAGGCGAACTGCAGCAGGCCGAGCAGCCAGGCGACGTTGAGCGGACCGGCCACCCGGGTGCGCATCAGGTCCGGGGCGGCGGCCTGGGCGGCGACGTACATCAGGTACCAGCCGAGGAAGGCGCCGGTGACCGGGAAGACGAACGACCGGTAGCTGCGGCGGATGTCCTGGAAGGCCGCTCCGGCCTGGACGGCCCGGTAGACCTCGGTGCTGTCGGTGGCCTCCGGGACGGCCGCGGCGACGGCCGCGGGCTCGGCCGGGGCCGGCTGCTCCGCGACGGTGGAGGCCGTACGGGCCGGGGAGGGCTGCGCCGGTACGGCCGTTCGGCCGTGCGGCGCAGCGGGTTCGGACGGGAGGTCCGAGCGGACGCCCGGCGGGGCGTCCGGGGGCTCACCGACCGCGGCGCCGGAGGAGGTGGTGGCGGCCGGAGCGGCCCACCAGTCGAATCGCTGTCCCTGCCCGGGACTGCTCGTCTGCTGTTGTGGCACTGCTGCTCCTGAACGGCCGGACGTCCTGACCCGAACCATCATGGGGGCCGCCGGACAGCCTCTCGGACCATCGCAGATACGTTCACTCGATGAGGTGATCGATCATCAGACAGGCGCTCATCCGACTACTGCTGCGTACCGGTGATTCCGTGCCGGAACGCGTATGCGACCGCCTGCGCCCGGTCCCGCACCGCGGTCTTGGCGAACAGGTTGTTGATGTGCGTCTTCACCGTGGCCTGGCTGACGAACAGCCGCTGGGCGATCTCGGCGTTGGAGAGGCCCTCCGCGATCAGTGCCAGCACCTCCGCCTCCCGGGCGGTCAGCCCGTCGGGCAGCTCCCCCGGCCGGGCGGCACGTCGTTCGACCGACGGCACGACCCGGTCCGGCCGCTCCGAAAGCCTTTCCAGCAAACGGAGTTGGACCTGCGGGGAGAGTCCGGCCGCGCCCGCGCGGACGTCCGCGATGGCCCGGGCGATCTCCTCGCCACCGGCGTCCTTGGTGAGGTACCCGCGGGCCCCCGCCTGCAACGCCGGGAACAGCGAGTCGTCGTCGGCGTAGGTGGTGAGGACCACGACCTCGGTCTCCGGGTGGGCCGCCCGGATCCGCCGGGTCGCCTCGACGCCGTCGCAGCGCGGCATCCGCAGGTCCATCAGCACCACGTCCGGGTGATGCCGCTCCACCAGGGCGACGGCCTCCTCCCCGTCGCCCGCCGCACCGACCACCTCGATGCCGGGCAGCAGCCCCAGCAGCATCACGATGCCCTCGCGCACCACCGTCTGGTCGTCCGCCACCAGCACCCTGGTGACCGCCGCCGTCATGCCGGCACCCGCAGCAGCACGCGCCACCCTCCGTCCTCCGGGCCCGCCGTCAGCGTGCCGTCGAGCAGTTCCGCGCGTTCGCGCATCCCCAGCAGACCGTACCCGCTGCCGCTGCCGGCCAGCTCCGCCGGCGACGGCCCGTCCGCCGACTGGCCGCGCGGTGGGCGGGTGTTGCGCACCTCCAGCTCCACCGCCCCCTCCAGGTAGCGCAGTTCGACGGAGCAGCGGGTACCGGGCGCGTGCTTGCGCACGTTGGTCAGCGCCTCCTGCGCGGTGCGCCGCACCGCGAGGGCGCACTCGGCGGCGAGCGGGCGCGGGGTGCCGACGACGGCGAGGGCGGCCCGCTCCCGGCCGGTCAGCTCGACCAGGAAGTCCCCGACCGGGGTGAACTCGCCGCGCAGCGCGGACAGCGCCTGCCGGGTCTCGGCCAGGCCGTCCTGCGCCATCCGCCGTGCGGCGACGACCCGTTCACGGATCTGCTCGCGGTCGGTGTCGCGCTCCAGCATCAGCCGGGCCGCCTCCAGGTGGACGAGCTGCGCGGACAGGCTGTGGGCGAGCACGTCGTGGATCTCCCGGGCGATCCGGGCCCGTTCGGCGAGCGCCGCGCTCTCCGCCTCGGCGGCCCGGGCGGCCCGCTCCTGTTCGAGCAGCCGGCGCGCGGTGCCGCGCGCCTCGACGTCCAGCCGCAGCAGGTAGCCGAGCAGACCGATCCCGACCACGGTGGCGCCGACGCCCAACCAGTCCGCCGGGTTGACCGCCGCGTACGAACCCATCGCGGCCCCCGCGACGACCACGGCGGGGGCGAGCGGCAGCCGGACCAGCGAGAGCACGGCCAGCCCGCACCACAGGACGTCGCCGAGCGTGGGGGCCTGCCCCCGGTGGGCCAGCCAGCCGGCCGCGAACAGGGCGGCGGCGAAGGCGAACGCGGGCGCCGGGCGCTGCTCCCGGGAGGCGCGCAGGAAGCCGGCGCCGATGACGACGGAGGCGGCCAGCCCGACCACCGCGGCCACCAGCGACCAGCCGGCGTACCTGCCCCCGGAGAACGTCCCCCAGCACACGGCGGTCAGCATCACGACCCGGCCGAGCACCGTCAGGGTCCGCCGCGGTCGGCTCTCCGCCTCGCGTTCCAGCCCCTCGCGGGACGGCCAGCGGGTCCAGTACCACCCGGCCACGGGTGCCTCCTCGGTGCTCACGGCGGCTCGGGGCCCACCTGCGGGATCACTGCGGTGTACCGGCGGTCACGGTCGACGCGCCGACGGGTCACCGCGCTACGGCGGTCCGCTCCGCGGGCTCCAGCATCCGGGCCCTCCAGTTCACCACGAGCGAGCGGACCAGCAGCATGACCGCCATGCCGAGCATCAGCGCGCTGCCGGACTGGTGGACGTGCAGCGCCGATCCGATCCCGTACAGGCCGATCCGGACGGCGATCATCCCACCCCAGGCGGCCATGGTGGCCTTGGTGCCCTTGGCCAGGACGGAGCCGTCGGCGTCCCGCCAGAGCCGGACGGTCCAGCCCCAGACCGATCCCATCGCGAGTACCGTCAGCAGCCCGGCGGCCAGCAGGGCCGCCGAGAGCCCGGTGTGGTGGTGGTCGATGATCTGCGGGTCCCGCAGCGCGAGCACGCCCAGGATCAGCGGCAGCAGCCAGAACCGGCGCTCGGAGTCCAGGCGTTGGACGCGCATCTGGCGCTGGACCACCAGGACCACCACCGCGGCGACCACGAGGACGTCGGTGAAGGCGTTCATGCCGTCACCTCGCCGCACTCGGCAGGGGCGCCCGCCCGCACGCGCCTCTCGACGACCCGCTCGTTGCGCTCGTTCATGGGAGCTTCTCCGTCCCGACGGAAGGGTTTCTGCTGACCCCTCCGACGCTACGGACCGGGCCGTTCCCGCTGATCGGAGCCGGGGTGGACCTCGGGTGGAACGGAACCGGCCGAGCCCTCCACCCGTGGGTGGAGGGCCCGGCCGGACGGGGTGCGTCAGGCGTCGATGCGCGAGCGGTCCAGGGTCGCCGCCGAGTCCACGATGAACTCCTTGCGCGGGGCGACGTCGTTGCCCATCAGCAGGTCGAAGATCCGCTCGGCCTGCTCCAGGTCGCCCAGGTTGATCCGGCGCAGCGTGCGGTGACGCGGGTCCATGGTGGTCTCGGCCAGCTGGTCGGCGTCCATCTCGCCGAGACCCTTGTAACGCTGCACCGGGTCCTTCCAGCGCAGCCCCTTGCGCTGGAACTCCAGCAGGGTGGAGCGCAGTTCGGCGTCGGAGTAGGTGTAGTGGTACTTCTCCTGGCCGCGCTTGGGGTTGGTGAGCTCGATCCGGTGCAGCGGCGGCACGGCGGCGAAGACCCGGCCCTGCGCGACCATCGGCCGCATGTAGCGGTGGAAGAGGGTCAGCAGCAGGGTGCGGATGTGCGAGCCGTCGACGTCGGCGTCGGCCATGAAGATGACGCGGCCGTAGCGGGCCTGGTCGATGTCGAAGGTGCGGCCCGAACCGGCCCCTATCACCTGGATGATCGCGGCGCACTCGGCGTTCTTGAGCATGTCGCTCACCGAGGCCTTCTGCACGTTGAGGATCTTGCCGCGGATCGGCAGCAGCGCCTGGAACTCGGAGTTGCGGGCCAGCTTGGCGGTGCCGAGCGCGGAGTCGCCCTCGACGATGAACAGTTCGCTGCGCTCGACGTCGTCGCTACGGCAGTCGGCCAGCTTGGCGGGCAGCGAGCTGGTCTCCAGCGCGGTCTTGCGGCGCTGGGCCTCCTTGTGCTGGCGGGCGGCGACCCGGGTGCGGGCGGCCGCGACGACCTTCTCCAGCACGGCCCGGGCCTGGAGCTTCTCGTCCTTCTTGGCCGAGGTGAGGAAGGCCTTGAGCTCCTTGGCGACGACGGCGGCGACGATCCGGTTGGCCGCCGAGGTGCCGAGCACCTCCTTGGTCTGGCCCTCGAACTGCGGCTCGGCGAGCCGGACGGTGACCACCGCGGTGAGGCCCTCGGTGGCGTCGTCCTTGGTGACGTCGTCCTCGGCGACGCGCAGCAGCTTGCCCGCCCGCAGCGCCTCGTTGACGGTCTTGGCCAGCGAGCGCTCGAAGCCGGTGACGTGGGTGCCGCCCTTGGGGGTGGCGATGATGTTGACGAAGGAGCGCAGGGTGGTGTCATAACCGGCGCCCCAGCGCAGCGCGATGTCCACGCCGAGGGTGCGGGTGACCTCCGTGGGGGTCATGTGGCCGAGCTCGTCCAGGACCGGCACGGTCTCCTTGAAGGTGCCCTCGCCGCGCAGCCGCAGCACGTCGCAGACCGGCTTGTCGGGGGCCAGGAACTCGCAGAACTCGGCGATGCCGCCGTCGTAGCGGAAGACCGACTCGTCGACCTGCTCGCTCTCGGTGAGCCGCTCGTCACGCACGACGATGGTCAGGCCGGGCACGAGGAAGGCCGTCTGCCGGGCGCGGCTGTGCAGCGTCTCCAGGGAGAGCTTGGCGTCCTTGAGGAAGATCTGCCGGTCGGCCCAGTAGCGGATCCGGGTGCCGGTGCGGGTCTTGGGCACCTTGCGGGCCTTGGTCAGACCGTTGGCCGGCTCGAAGGGCGCGTCCGGACTGGTCTCGGTGAACATGCCGGGGGTGCCGCGGCGGAAGCTGATCGCGTGGGTGTGGCCGCCGCGGTCGACCTCGACGTCCAGCCGGGCGGAGAGCGCGTTGACGACGGAGGCGCCGACGCCGTGCAGACCACCGGAGGCCGCGTAGGAGCCGCCGCCGAACTTGCCGCCGGCGTGCAGCTTGGTCATCACGACCTCGACGCCGGAGAGCCCGGTCTTGGGCTCGACGTCGACCGGGATGCCGCGGCCGTTGTCGCGGACCTCGACCGAGGAGTCGGGGTGCAGCACGACGTCGATGCGGTCGCAGTAGCCGCCGAGCGCCTCGTCGACGGAGTTGTCGATGATCTCCCAGAGGCAGTGCATCAGGCCGCGGCTGTCGGTCGAGCCGATGTACATGCCGGGGCGCTTGCGGACGGCCTCCAGCCCCTCCAGGACGAGCAGGTGCCGCGCGGTGTAGTTGGAACCGTCGTCGCCGGCCAGCAGCGCGGACGGCACGGTCGTTTCGGCACTCACGCGGCACTCTCCTCGGTGAAGTTCTGTCTCATCGGTCACATCCGGACGGATCCGGACCAAACGCCAGTGCAGCACGCCGCACCGACATTCGTCGCTCTGCGTGCCCACACCCCTCCGCCGGGTACGCAGCACGCCGGCCCGGCCCCGCGCAGCTTGTACGCGCTGCGCGAACAAGGACCGCGTCCGGGCGTGGGCACCGGGGGCGCCATCTCCTCCCGGTACCACCGGTCCTGGCGGTCCGTGGGGCCCGGTACAGGCTCCGGAACTGCCGTTATGCAGGCTACCGGGGCCCGGGACGGGGCTTATGCTCCAACCCGGCAGAGGATTATGCTACGCGGACCTCGAACCCGATCCCGATCGGACGTTCGAGCGACGGGCGGATCCCGGGATTTCGGCACGCATGAACCACCGGCACCCGGGGCACGTCCTCATCAACGACAGCAGAATCCTCAGAGAAGAAAAGCCACGAGCGGGAACGTTTTCGGCCTGGTTGGATGTTGACCCTGGTACGACAGCTCGTCGAGCTAGAGAAGAGGCGACGTGACTACTGTTCTGACACCTGCGAGCCCGCTCACCGCGGCTGACCGCTGCGACCGCTGCGGCGCCCAGGCCTACCTGCGCGTCGTACTCGCCAGCGGCGGAGAGCTGCTCTTCTGCGCCCACCACGGCCGGAAGTTCGAGCCCGAGCTCAAGAAGATCGCCGTGGAGATACAGGACGAGAGCGGCCGTCTCACCAGCACCACGGCCACGGCCACGGCCGACGACGACGAGCGCTGATTCCTGGCGCCACCGACAACCGACGTCGAGCTGTGTTCGGTCGCGCACTACGCGCGACCGCTTTTGCGCGGGGGCGCGCCCCCGCGCGGGGTCGAGCGCGCGGAGGGGGGGGAGCGGGGCCCCGCGCGC
>NZ_JBHWBZ010000014.1:45571-47000 GCF_042735475.1 Kitasatospora sp. NPDC059577
CGCTGTTCCGGGGCCCCCCCTACACCCCCCGGGGCGGTGGGTGGGGGCCCCCACCCCCCGCGCCCGATGCGCCGGGCGCCCGCCCCCCCGGGGGCGATCGCCCGGCTCTGCCGTTCTCCGGCCGACCTCCGGTCGTTCTCGGAACTGCTCTCCGGGCTGTTCTCCGGACGGTTGCCCCTCGTTCGCCCGCCCCGGCCCGGACGGTCCGACGCGACGTCAGAACGTGACTACCACATCACTCACCGCGAGGAACGTGCCCGCTGCCGGCCGCTCCTGACCGCTCACAGCACCGAGTGCACCGCGTCCACGACCGTGGACAGCCGCGTATAGACCCCCGGGTGGGCCGCCTCCGCACAGCCCGTCCCCCAGGACACCAGGCCGACCAGCCGCCCGCCCACGACGAGCGGGCCACCGCTGTCGCCCTGACAGGCGTCCTTGCCACCCTTCTCCTCGCCCGCGCAGACCATGCCGCGGGCGTCGAACTTGCCATCCGGCCCGCCCGGGTAGGCGTGGGCGCAGGTCTCGTCCGGGACCATCGCCACGTCCACCCCACGCAGCACCGGCGAGTAGTCGCCCCGCCCGGTGGTGTCTCCCCAGCCGTACACCTGCGCCGTGGTCCCGGCCTCGTAGGGCGCCGCCTCACCCCGGCCGACCAGCTCGACCACCGGCCGGGAGCCCTGGGACTCGCCGAGGGTGAGCACCGCGACATCGTTCATGTTGGCGGCGAAGGAGTAGTCGGGGTGGATCCAGACCGACCGCACCGCCACCTCCCGGCCGGACGTGCCGCGCATGTCGTCCCGACCGACGATCACCTTGAGGCCCGGCCGGTCCACCCGGCCCTTGGCCTCGTCGAAGAAGCAGTGCGCGGCCGTCACCACCTTGGTCGGGCTGACCAGCGCGCCCCCGCAGAACTGGCCCGAGCGCCCGCTGCCGAACTGCTGGCGGCTGGCCAGTGCCACGATCCACGGGTGGTCGGCGGTGCTCGCGGCGTTGCCGCCGACCACCCGGCGCTGCGCCTCGGCCGGCGCGGCCGATCCGAGGGAGACCAGCGGGACCGGCGCGGCGGCGAGCAGCGCCAGCGCGGCCGCCCGGCGACGGCGGCCCACCCGGGCGGCGGCCGGGTCCACCACGGACTGGACGGGGGTCGGCAGGTCAGTGCGGTCCGGCTCGGTCGGCACCGTGACTCCAGAAGGCTCGGCAGCAGGCAACCGGCACAGCGTAGGTGATCGACTACGTTGGGCGACCGGCAACCGTCGTGCCGCCACCCGGACGAGCGACAACCACCACCCGGACGCTGACGCACACGGGCCCGGACAGCCGCGGGGGGGGGGGGGGGGGGCGGGGGCGGGGGCGCGCGGGGGCGGGGGGGCCCGCCCGCCCCACCCGGGTCTGGCCGCGGCCCGGGGGCCAGCACCGGGGGGCGAGTGTG
>NZ_JBHWBZ010000014.1:47010-82828 GCF_042735475.1 Kitasatospora sp. NPDC059577
CCGGCTCCCCCCCCGGGCCCGCCCCCGCGCCTGGGCCGGGCGCCCTCCGGCCCCGGGCCATCCGCTTCGACGATCGCCGCCGATCAGTCCAGGTAGTCGCGCAGCACCTGGGAACGCGACGGGTGGCGCAGCTTCGACATGGTCTTCGACTCGATCTGGCGGATGCGCTCACGGGTGACCCCGTACACCTTGCCGATCTCGTCGAGCGTCTTCGGCTGGCCGTCGGTGAGACCGAAGCGCATCGAGACCACGCCGGCCTCACGCTCGGAGAGGGTGTCCAGCACCGAGTGCAGCTGCTCCTGGAGCAGGGTGAAGGAGACCGCGTCGGCCGGGACGACCGCCTCGGAGTCCTCGATCAGGTCACCGAACTCGCTGTCGCCGTCCTCGCCCAGCGGGGTGTGCAGCGAGATCGGCTCACGGCCGTACTTCTGGACCTCGATGACCTTCTCGGGGGTCATGTCGAGTTCCTTGGCCAGCTCCTCCGGGGTGGGCTCGCGGCCCAGGTCCTGGAGCATCTGGCGCTGGACGCGGGCCAGCTTGTTGATGACCTCGACCATGTGCACCGGGATGCGGATGGTGCGGGCCTGGTCGGCCATGGCGCGGGTGATCGCCTGGCGGATCCACCAGGTGGCGTAGGTCGAGAACTTGTAGCCCTTGGTGTAGTCGAACTTCTCGACCGCACGGATCAGACCCAGGTTGCCCTCCTGGATCAGGTCCAGGAAGAGCATGCCGCGGCCGGTGTAGCGCTTGGCCAGCGAGACCACCAGGCGGAGGTTGGCCTCCAGCAGGTGGTTCTTGGCCCGGCGGCCGTCCTCGGCGATGATCTCCAGCTCGCGCTTGAGCTTCGGGGCCAGCTTGTCGGCGGCCGAGAGCTTGTCCTCGGCGAACAGGCCGGCCTCGATGCGCTTGGCGAGCTCGACCTCCTGCTCGGCGTTGAGCAGCGGGACCTTGCCGATCTGCTTCAGGTAGTCCTTGACCGGGTCGGCGGTGGCACCGGCGACGGCGACCTGCTGGGCCGGCGCGTCGTCCTCGTCGTCGTCGGAGAGGACGAAGCCCTCCGACTCCTCCTCCGGCCCCTCGGCCTCGGCCTTGTCGCCCGGCAGCGCGGTCTCCTCGAGGATCTCCTCCTCGCCGAGCAGCTCCTCGTCGCCCTTGCCGGACTTCGTGGCGGCGGTCTTCTTGGCAGCGGTCTTCTTGGCCGGCGCGGCGGCCTTCTTCGCCGCGGCCTTCTTCGCCGGGGCGGCCTTCTTCGCCGCGACAGCCTTCACCCCGGTGACGACGGAGGTCGTCTCGGCGGTGATGTCGGCGGAGACGGTGGGGGCCGGGGCCGCGGCGGCGGCGACGGCCGGAGCCGCGACGGGAGCGCCGGGGGCGATCCGCACGGGCGGCTTGGTCGGGGCCGACGGGGTCCGGGTGGTGACAGCCTTGGTGGCGGTGCGCTTGGTGGGGCTCTTGGCAGCAACGCTCTTGCGCTTGGCGCCGGCCGGTTCGGCCGCGCTGACCATGAGGTCCACCCCCTCCTCAATCAACACCTGGTTGAGGCTGCGCATGACGTTCTTCCACTTGGTGACCGGGATCTGGTCCGCCTCGAACGCCTGGCGCACGTCGTCACCGGCGATCTGCCCCTGGGCCTTGCCCCGCTCGATGAGCGCCAGCAGAGCCGCGGACTCGGCGATCTCGGGGGGAAGTGAACGGGATGTGCTGGCCGACACGAACAACCTCTCGGACGATGAGTGGACTCGAACCCGTACCGGCCGCCCGAGCGGGCGGGGAAGGAGATCGCGCGCCTGACGCGCGGTGTCGATTCCGACCGACTCGGGCTTGAGGACTGGGTTTGCAGGACGGCAGCAGCGCCGCGGACCAACACAGCATTCTGACATGTTGGAGTATTCCGCAGCTGCTCCCGCTCAGGAGACATCGCTGCTACTCGTCAAGTGTTACGCATGGCCTTCGTGTCGCGGGTCACACCACACGGCGCCCGCGGCCACCGGGCCGGGTTCCATCATTGCGCACTCTCGCCGAAGTGTTTTGTCATGGCCGGGATGACTGTCGGGGCCGACCGCCCCGGGCCCCGGAGGACCGTCCGCATGCAGAGGCCCTCCGGCTGCGCCGCGCGGTGCGGCCGGAGGGCCCTGGCGGAGCGGACCGCCGGACCCGGCGCCCCCGCTCGTCGGAACAGCCCGCTCAGTGCTCCCGGGGCGCGGGGACGGACGGCTCGATCTCGGGGTGGACGGTGAGCAGCGCCCGCATCGCGACCTCGGCCGCGGCGCCGTCGCCGGCCCCCAGGGCGTCCACCAGCCGGGCGTGCAGGCCGACCGAGGACTCGGAGGGCCGCTCGCAGGAGATCGCCGGGCCGCCCGAGACCTGCAGCGCACAGGCGACGATCCCGGACAGGTGCTCCAGCATCCGATTGCCGGCCATCTGCAGGACCAGGCCGTGCAGCTCGGCGTCGGCCCGGGTGTAGGTGGACAGGTCGGCCTGGGAGGCGGCGTGGCCCATGATCTCGACCAGCTCGACCAGACGCTGCTGGACGTCCTCCCGGCCGTGGCCGGCGGCCAGCCGGGCGGCCAGCGGATCGATCGCCCAGCGGAGCTCGAACAGCTCGCGGCGCTGCTCGTCCCGCTGCGGGCCGAAGGCCCGCCACTCGATGATGTCGGGGTCCAGCAGGTTCCAGTCGCCGACCGGGCGGACCCGGGTGCCGACGTTCGGCCGGGCGCTGACCAGGCCCTTGGCCTCCAGCACGCGCAGCGACTCGCGGACGACGGTCCGGGAGACCTCGAAGCGCTGGCCGATCTCCTCCGGCACCAGCGGGCGGTCGGCGCCGAGGTCGCCGGAGACGATCATCTGGCCGAGCTGCTGGACCAGCTGGCCGTGCAGACCGCGGCCGCGGCTGCTGGTGGTCTTGCGGCCGACCCGGGCGATGTCGGACTCGGCGCCCTCCCAGCGGGGCGCCGGCGGGGTCGGCCGGTCGGCGTACGAGAAGCGGTCCGGATCGCCGGAGCCGTGGATCGGCCCGTCGGCGGAACGGGCGGGGGTCATGGTGGGGTGCGCAAGGGTACTCACGCCTCCTTTGTCGGCGATCGGCAGGCGCGGCTTGAGAATTCTCGTGAAAAGCACACGAAAGGGTGATCGACCGTGACTGGATAATTGACTTCTTATCAGGAAGAACCGCTCATTTCGGCCACTGCTGGTCGATCTTGGTTCTTCGGGACGGCCGACCCCTCGGCGCTCGCCGCAGCGGGCCCTACAGCGCGCGCCGGCGCGCCTGGACGAGCAGCGCCGCGAGCAGCAGTACCGCCCCGGGAGCCGCGACCGCCACGATCAGCGCAGGGTCCGTCAGCGCCGCACTCCCGGCCGCCCCTCCGCGCGCGCCGCCGTACACCCAGCCGTAGGCCCACTCGATGCCGGACTGGAAGGGCAGCAGTTCCGCCGCCCGCGCCGGCCACGGCCGGCCGGTCCGGCGCAGCAGCAGGGCGACACCGGACTCCAGCAGCGGCGGCAGCGCGCACAGCAGCAGCACCCCGGCGGCGGCACTGCGGGTCAGCGACGCGGTCAGCACCCCGGTCCAGGCGGCCACGACGGCCAGCAGGACGAACGCCAGCAGCGCCGCCGGCACCCCGTGGCCGACCACCAGCGCCAGCGGAGCGAAGGCACCCGGCAGGTCGGACAGCCCGGACAGTCCGGCACCGCCCACCGCCTCGGACACCCGCGCCGACAACGCGGTGGGCTCCGCCCAGGCCTCCACCGTCACCCCGTCCGGCAGCGCGAGGTGCACGGCCACCGTGTCGAGCAACAGGCTGGCCAGCGCCAGCAGCGCCGCCACCGGACCGACGACCAGCAGCTTGACCAGCAGCAGCCGCACCCGGCGCGGGTACGACACCATCGAGGCGGGCAGCCCCGGGTGGTTCACCTCGTGCCCGTACGAGAGCGCGCCCAGCACGCCGGCGGCGAGGGCCGCGAACGGCAGCGGGACGAGCGGGACGGTGGCGGTCAGCAGGCGCACCCCGGCGGGCGCGGCCAGCGGGCCGGCCGGAGTCTGGCTCGCCAGGACGGCGGCCACCACGGCGTCGCCGAGCAGCACGGCGGCGAGCAGCAGCCAGGTGGAACGCAGGCCGCGCAGACGGCGCAGCTCGTAGGCCAGGACACGCACGGTTCACTCGCTCCGGTGGTCGTCGGTGGTGGCGGGGGCCGAGGCGGCGGTCGCGCCCGAGGTGAGGCGGCGGAGCCGGACGGTGTCGTCGGTGAGCAGGTCGGCGTTCTCGCGCCGGCCCGGGGGCTTGGCCCGGGCGGCTTCCCCGGCCGGGGCCCGGTCGTCGCGGAAGAGCCGGTCGACGGCGACGGTCGGGACCGGCTCGTCGCCCCCGGTGCGCTCGGTGGACCGGCCGGGGTTGGCGGACGCGGCCCGGGGGGCGGGCGTACCGGCGGTGGGCGTACCGAGGGCGGGGAGCGCGGCGGCGACCACGGCGACGGGCAGGGCGCGGGTGGGCAGCGAAGCGTCGTCCTGGGGGCGCGGCGTCCGGCGCCGCGGGGTGGTGGCTTCGGAGTCGGGATCGACGGCCGACCCTGTGACGGGCGCGAAGGCAGCGGTGGCGGGCACGCCCGCCGCCGCCTCGACAGGGGCCTCGGTGACCGCTTCGGCCGCGAACCGCCGGGCCGACTCGGAGGGCGACTCGGGGCTCGGTCCGGTGCGCGGTTCGGGGTTGCTTCCGGAGCTCGGCTCGGGGCTCGGTCCGGAGTTCGGTGCGGCGTCCTGGGCAGCTCGGACGAGGAGGTGACCGGAGCGGCCCGAGGCGGCCGGCAGGACGACCCGGGGCACGGGCTGCTCGACCACCCGGTCGGCCAGCTCGTGCAGCAGGATCCCGTGCCGGTAGGCGAGTTCACCGATCTCGGTGCGGTCGACGCCGGCCACCGCGAGACCCACGCTGCCGTCCTGGCGGACCTCGGCTCCCTGCTCGACCAGCAGGTCGGCCAGTCGCGCCATCTGCGGCCCCCGGACGGCCACTTCGGGCCTGAGCCGGGTCCGCCGGAACTCCTCGACCGGCTGGTCGGCCACCAGTCGGCCGCGGTCCAGGGTGACGACCCGGTCGGCGAGCTGCGCGGCCTCCTGCGGGTTCCGGGCGGTCACCAGGACCGTCCCGCCGGCGACACCGAACGAGCGCAGGAAGGAGTGGAACCACTCGACGTTGCGCGGCGACAGGCCCTCGGTCGGCGCGTCCAGCAGCAGCGTGCCGGGGTCACCCAGCAGGGCGGCGGCCAGGGCCAGCCGACGGTGCATACCGGGCGAGAAGGTGCGCAGCCGCTGCCCGGCGACGGCGGCCAGCCGGGTCTGCGCCAGCAGCTCGTCAACGCGTCGGGCCGGCGCGCCGACGGCCGCCGCGAGCATCCGCAGGTGGCCGTGCGCCCTGCGGCCCGGGTGCCCGGCCACCGCGGTCACGCCCTCGCCCGGACCGGCCAGCAGCACGCCGACCTCCCGCTCGGGCCGGCGGATCCGGCGGTAGGGGCGCCCGTCGAAGAGCGTGACGCCCTGGCCGCGTTCGAGTTCCAGCATCAGCCGCAGCGCGGTGGACTTGCCCGCACCCTCGGCGCCGAGCAGCACGGTCACGGCGCCGGGCCGGGCGTCGAAGGTCAGGTCCAGTACGGCGGGCGGGGCACCCTTGCGGTAGACCCTGGTCAGTCCGGTGATCTGAATCATCGCTGGCTCCCGTGCCCTCGGCCGACCTGCTTCGACGCGGAGCACCCCCTGATGGGCCGGCGTTGCGCCCGCCGCACGGCTCCGCGCCAGCACATTAGGGGGCCACGGCGGCTATTCCGGACATTGCGGGAACGGCACGGGCCCGCCGACTGCCCACCTCACCCGATCAGGGGAAAATCCGATCCTGCGATTCACGGGACCACCCACTGCGGGGCCCGGGCCGGAGCCGCGCCGTCCCCCGGTCGCCGGTCCTACCGGGACGGCCAGGGCAGCGGCGGGAGCTGCTCGCCGCCGCAGACCACCCGGAACTCGTCGACGGCGGCCTGGCCCTCGACGGTGGTCTCGCCCAGTTGCTCGCGCTCGGCGGCCAGCCGCTCCTGCACGGCCGCGATCGTCTCGGGTGCGGCCCGCTCGGCCTCCAGCTCTGCCAGCTCCTTCTCCGTGGCGGTGGTGGTCGCGTCGAGGCTCTTGTAGTCGGCCGCCAGCCCCTCGATGAGGAATCGCTGGTGCGCGCAGTCCTTGAGGGCCATGACGGGGCTCCTGGGTGCCGGAAGGCCTCCGGCCCGGCGGCCGGAGCGTCCACCGACACTCTGCGCCGGTGCACCCGCGGCCGCAGCCAGGCCGGGCCATTCGGTTGCCCAGGACGCACCGCTGGGGAGGAGGCCGGGGGTGCCGGGACAGGGCGCGGGACGGGCCCCGGGCGCGGCCCGGACGCGCCGGGTGGGGCGCGGCCCGGCCCCGCGAGGTGGCCTCAGGACTCCGGGCGGAGCATGGGCGGGTTGAGGACGGTCGCGCCGCCGGCGGTGAACAGCTGGGCGGGGCGGCCGCCCTGACGGGTCGTCGTGCCGCCGGAGGGCAGCAGGAAGCCGGGGGTGCCGGTGACCTTGCGGTGGAAGTTCCGCGGGTCCAGCACCACGCCCCAGACCGCCTCGTAGACCCGGCGCAGCTCGCCGACGGTGAACTCGGTCGGACAGAACGCGGTTGCGAGCGAGGAGTACTCGATCTTGGAGCGGGCGCGTTCCACGCCGTCGGCGAGGATCAGGCCGTGGTCGAAGGCGAGCGGGACGCCGTCGGCCGGGTTCCCTCCGAGGAGTTCTGCCACCGGGGCCCACCGGGCGCTGCTGGCGTCGCCGCCGGCCCGGGGCGTCGGCAGGTCGGGGGCGAGCACCAGGTAGGCCACGCTGACCACGCGCATCCGGGGGTCGCGCTGCGGGTGGCCGTAGGTGGCGAGCTGCTCCAGGTGGGCTCCGGCCGCACCGGGGCCAGCCGCGTCGTGACCCGGGGCCGAGTGCGCGCGCAGGCCGGTCTCCTCGGCCAGCTCCCGGGAAGCGGCCTCGGCCAGGCCCTCGTCCGGCCGGACGAAGCCTCCGGGCAGCGCCCAGTACCCCTGGAACGGCGGCTCGCCGCGTCTGACCAGCAGGGCGCAGAGCGCGTGGTCGCGCACCGTCAGCACCACCAGGTCAACCGTGACAGCGAACGGGGGGAAGGCCGACGGATCGTAACGCGACATGGCGCCGATCATAGTCGTCTCTCTGACGATAAGCACAGGCCTTGCGCGCGGCCCGCACAAGGCCTGCTCGGGGCCGGTCGTCCACCCGCCCGGTACGGTTCGCGCACGGGCGGGCGGGGGCTCCCGGGCCGGAGGCGCCGAAGGGCGGTCGGTGGGTCCGGCGCCGGCGCTGCGCGGCGCCGGGTGCGGTGGCACGGGCCGAGCGCGGCCACGCCGGGCCGGGGTGCGCGGTCAGCGGGCGACGAGCTGCAGGTCCGCGGAAGCCTCCTCGACCATCGCCACGCCGATCCGGCTCACCCGGACCGAGAAGGGTTCGCCCGCCACCCGCAGCCCGGTCAGCTCCAGCTCGCCGAGCGGCGCGGTGCTGGCCGGGCGGACCAGGACCCGGCCGCCCGGAACGTCGGGCCGCACCCCGGCGAGGGCGAACACCGCGTGCACGGCACCGGCCGCCGACACCGCCGCCGGACGGCAGGCGGCCGGGTGCGGCACCGGCGGGCAGCCGGGGGTGCGCTGCTCCCCCGCGTACATCTCCGGCAGTCGCCCCTCGAAGTGGGCGGCCGCGGCAAGTAGGCCCTCCAGCAGGGTGCCGGCCTCGTTCTCGTGGCCGGCCTCGGCCAGTCCGGCGATCGCCAGCGCGGTTTCGTGGACTCGTACCGCGCCGCCGCGGTGGCCCAGCGGGTTGAACCGGGGGGACTTGGCGCTGAGCGTGCGCAGGCCCCAGCCGCTGTCCAGCTCCGGGGCGACCAGGCGCTGGGCGAGCAACCGGATCTGCTCGCGGTCCAGCAGGCTCTCGTGGCGGCCGCCGTCGGCGGCGAGCCCGGTGTCCAGCAGGTGCACCAGGCAGGAGGCGACGGCGGGCAGCGGCTGACCGCCCGGGGCCAGCCCGGCGGCGGGGCGGCCGCCCGAGAGGTCGTCGACCCAGAACCGCTCGCGGAAGCGCCCGCGCAGCTCCGCGGCCCAGGTCCGCCAGCCCCCGGCGCCCGGGCGACCGAAGGCCTCCAGCAGTTCGGCGCCGTGCAGGGCGGCGCGGTGGGCCTGCGCCTGGACCTCGGCGCGGGCGGCGACCGGGTGGGCCGAGCGCTCCTCGGCAGGGCGGCTCAGATCGGTGACGAAACCGTCGACCAGCCCGTCGCGCAGCGCGGCCAGGGCCCGCTCCGCGGCCGGGAGCAGTTCTGCGACCTCCGACCCGGGCAGACCCCAGCGCCAGGCCTCGGCCAGCACCGTGACGAACAGCAGGGTGGCCTCGGTGGCGGTGCAGGTGGGCGGCAGCTCCGGGCCGCCGTGCCGCAGGCTCCCGGGCAGCAGGCCCTCGGTGCGGCCCGGGGCGGGGGCCAGCTGCTGACGGCGGGCCAGTGCCCGCAGGGTGCCGACGGCCAACCGGGTGCCGAGCGGCAGGGTGAGCCGGGCGGCCCAGAGCGCGTCGGCCGGGGCGAGGCCGAAGCGCCAGGGCGCGCCGGAGGCCGGGTAGAGGTCGGTCGGGCGGTCCGGATCGGCGAACAGCAGCCCGCCGAGGGCGTCCAGGGAGCGGGAGACCAGCGGGGCGGCCCGGGAGTCGTCGCTGCGGACCTCCGGCTCGGACCAGGGCAGTGGGACACCGGTGCCACGCCCACCGGGCGGCCGCGGGCCGGTGGCGGCGCTCTCCAGCTCGGTGCGCAGCTCGACCGACCAGCGGGCGCCGGGCTGGACCTCCAGGTCCCAGCGGAGCACCCCCGCGCCGGCCAGGACGGCGTGCGGCGAGGGCTTGGCACTGACCACGGCACTGTGTCCGGGGCCCGTCCAGCGGAGCCCGGCGGACTGCACCTGGCCCGGCAGGTCGGGCGGGCGGTGCCCGGCGGCGATCTCGGCGACCGGGCCGAGGTCCGTGCCGACGGCGATCTCCAGCGGCAGCCGGGCGGGCCGCGGGCCGGTGTTGCGCACGACGACGGTCTCCACGCCGTCCGCGTGGCGCAGCCGCTCGACGGTGAGCGCCGGGTCCGGGTCGAGGTCGCCGGGGACCCGGACGGCGCCGAGGAAGCGGGCCTGGGCGGTGCTGGTCAGGGCGCCCTGGAGCGGCAGCGGCTCCATGCCGCCCAGCCGTACCTCCATCCGGGCGAGTGCCCGGACGCCGTTGCGGTAGAAGCCGTGCAGGCCGTGGCCTCGCAGCTGGCCGTCGGGGCCGGAGGCGGCCATCGCCGGGGCGTTGACGCAGATCACCGCGTGGTGGACCGCGGGGGGCTGCGGGCGCGGCGGGGCGGCGGGGCGGCCCGGGCCGGCGGGTGCTCCCCCTGGCCCGGTCGGCGGGACCAGGTCGGGACGCCCGACCGGTCTCGGCGCTCCGACCACGCTCTCGGCCGGCATGGCCTGTGGTGGCCTCATGGCGGTCACCGGACTCTCCTCCCCTCGGCGGTCCGTGGCCGGGTCAGGCCGGTGGGCCGCGAGCATGCTCGATCGCGTGCTGATGGTGCCGGGCCGACGGGGTTTCCCATCGGCGGTGTGCCGTGTCTGGCCGTACCCGGCGGCGGGTCGTGCCAAGCGGTGCTCGGTACCGGGCCGGTACCGGCGCGCCGCGCCGTCGCGACGGGCCCGCCACCGCGCCCGCACGCCCTCGGGACGGGCGCCCCGGCACGCCGGGGCCACCTGCCGCGTGGCCCGCGCCCGCCGGGCCGGCCGGTTCCTGCACGGCGACCGGCCCCGCTGCCGCACTTACGCCGCCGACCGCCGCCGGTGGCCGGGGTCCCCGGTCCCGCGTCGCCGGGCGGACGACCCGGCCGGATGTGCACCCGGCCGGTCTCCGTTCGGGCACAGGGCCCCCGGGGTGAACGCCGCACACCGCCGCCAGGTCACGCCCCACCCCGACCGGCACCGGTCGGTGCCCGCCCCACCGGGCGGTCGTGCCGCTTCCGTCGGAGCGGCGCCGGGTCCCGCCACGAGCCCGTCGCGGCCTGCGCCGAGGCCCCGTCCCGGGCTTCCCGTGCTGCCGTCGGCGCTGCTCGGAGCGGGTGTCGACCGGGGTCGGCCGCCCGATCGGACGGGCAGGGACGGTCGAACCGGCGCTCGACCGCCGCCAGGATACGGTGCGGGGGTCGCGGCCCCGCATCCGGTGACCCCGTGAACCGCGACGCCACCACTGTGACCAGCAGAGACCGAGGAGTCCCATGTCCACCGTCAGCCGGCTGCCCGGGATCGTCACGACCGACCACGTGTTCCAGGTCCCCCTCGACCACGCGGCCCCGCAGGGCGAGCAGATCGAGGTGTACGCCCGCGAGGTGGTGGCCGCCGGCCGTGAGCGGGACGACCTGCCCTGGCTGCTCTTCCTCCAGGGCGGGCCCGGTGGCAAGGCCGCCCGGCCGCTCACCCGGGACACCTGGCTGAAGCGCGCCTTGGACGACTACCGGGTGCTCCTGCTCGACCAGCGCGGCACCGGGCGGTCCACGCCCGCGACCCGGCAGACCCTCGCCCGGCGCGGCGGCCCACGCGAGCAGGCGGACTACCTCGCCCACTTCCGGGCGGACTCGATCGTCCGGGACTCCGAGCTGATCCGCACCCGGTTGCTCGGCGCCGACCGGCCCTGGAGCGTGCTCGGCCAGAGCTTCGGCGGCTTCTGCACCCTCACCTACCTCTCCGTCGCACCCGAGGGCCTGACCGAGGCCTTCATCACCGGCGGTCTGGCCGGCCTCGCCGACTCGGCCGACGACGTCTACCGCGCTGCCTACCCGCGCGTGGTCCGCAAGAACGAGGACCACTACGCCCGGTTCCCGCAGGATGTCGAAGCGGCGCGGCGGATCGCCGCCCACCTCGCGGACTCCCCCGCGGCCCTGCCGGACGGCGGAGTGCTCACCGTCGAGGCGTTCCAGGCCCTCGGGATGCTGCTCGGCGGCGGCAACGGCTCCGGCGCCCTGCACTACCTGCTGGAGGAGGCCTGGGTGGAGGGCGCGGCCGGACCCGAGCTCTCGGACACCTTCCTGGCCTCCGCCCAGGCCCAGCTCTCCTTCGCCGGCGGCCCGCTGTACGCGGTGCTGCACGAGTCGATCTACGGCCAGCGGTCGGTGGACCAGGGCGGCACCGGCTGGTCGGCCGAGCGGCTCCGCAAGGAGTTCCCGCAGTTCGACGCCCGGGCCGCGCTGGAGTCCGGCGCACCCGTGCTGTTCACCGGGGAGATGATCTACCCCTGGATGTTCGACTCCGACCCGGCACTGCGCCCGCTGAAGGAGACCGCGGAGCTGCTCGCCGCCCGCACCGACTGGCCCGACCTGTACGACCGGGAGCGCCTGGCCGCCAACCGCGTACCGGTCGTGGCGGCGGTGTACCACGACGACATGTACGTGGACACCGCCGCCTCGCTGGAGACCGCCCGCGCGGTGCGCGGTCTGCGGACCTGGATCACCAACGAGTGGGAGCACGACGGCCTGCGGGTCAGCGGCGGCACGGTGCTGGACCGCCTGATCGCGATGGCGCGCGGCGAGGCGTAGCCGCCGAGAGGCCGGTGCGGCGGCGAGCTGGTCAGTGGGCACGGCGGCTCCCCCTGGCCGCCCGCCGGACCCCGGGGCACCGGTGTCGTCCGCTCCCGGCGCGGGCGACGGCGGGCGCGCACACCGCCCTGCGGCCGAGCCTCAGACCCCGGGCGGTCCGTTCCCCGGCCGACCGGACGCGCCCGGGCGCCGAGGCCCGGCCCGGCGTGGGCAGCAGGGCAAGCGAGCCGGCGGCGCTCCCGCCCGGGGCCGGGCCGCCGGCGCCGGCCTGACCGGCGGGGCCGCCCGGGCCGTGGTCGGCCGAGGCCGGACCCGACACCGTGGACGAACCCTTCCGACGGGCTCCCCGGCGACGTCGGCGGCCGCCGGAGGCCCGACCGGGCCCCTCCGGGGGGAGGCCGTCCGCCGGGGCCCCGGGCACCGGGCCCGGCCCGTCGGCAGGCGGCGACGGGTCGCCGGTCCGGGCCGACGCGGGCGCCTGCCCCTCGCGCCGCCGTCGCTGGGCCTCGACGGCAGCCAGCAGCGCCCCGGGCGTCATGCCGTCGTTGACCGACTCGTGGAGCAACTCGGCCAGCAGGTAGTCCGGGGCGAGCCGCAGGACGTGGCCGAGCACGACCCGCGTCGTCGCCGTGTCACCGGCGACCCAGGACGCCCAGGCCAGCAGGGTGAGCGGGGCCACCGCGCAGCCCTCGTACGGCGGCACGGCCCGCCGGGCGAGGAAGCGCCAGAGCCGTTCGGCGGGAGCCAGCTCGTCGGGTCGGGCGTACTCGACGCCGCGGTCCCGGACGGTCCGGTCCCGCAGGGCGAACAGCAACCGGGCCGTCCGCTCCGGGTCGAGCTCCCGGGCTCCGGCCCCGAACTCGGCGACGGCCTGGTCGAGCAGGGCGATGCCCTGCTCCCGGGAACCCGCGCTCTCCCCGGCCCGGACGAGCGCCTCGCGTTGGGCCGCGTCCCCGGGCGGGCCGACCGGAGCCAACCCGCCGAGGATCGCCTTCCGGCTACCGCGCGGCACCAGTCCGGCGACCGTCGCGGCGGCGGCCGCCGGGCCCGGGCCGCGCCGCACCGGGTTGCCCGCCGGGTCACAGCACCCGGTGCCCCGGCAGAGGAAGGACCACCAGCGGCCGTCCGAGACGCACAGCGACTCCTTCACCGCGACGCCCCGCCGCCCGAAGGCCGCCCGGAGGTCGTCCGCCAGCGGCTGCAGGCCGTCCACGACCGGCGGGGCGTGCGGGGCGCCGGGATCCTGGCAGAGGTAGAGGAGCACTTGGAGCGGCCGGGCGCCGTTCCGCTCCGAGAGGGCGACCAGCAGGGCGGCCGTCTCCTCCGCGGCGGCCGGCCACTGCGCGGGCGATTCCGGCAGGTCGGCCCGGACCACCCCGCCCTGGTGCAGGTCGGGGCCCTGGAGACCGACCGCGACGATGCTGTCGTCGGGGTGGAACCCCAGGAAGTAGGGCAGCAGCTCGGCCATGTCGGCCGGGCCCCGCATGACGACCGGCCGGTGATCGGAGGCCGGACCGAGGGACAGAATGACGTTCTCGTTGTTCATCGCGTTCATGACCGCAAGAGTGGACGCGATCCGCGAACGGCACCGGACCCGAATTTTTTCTGTGGATAACTCCGCCTCCGAATTCCCCTTCGCCCATTCGGAGCAAGCGACACTCCCTCCGAAGAGTGGATTTTGACTGCCGTTCAGCGGACCAGCGGATGAAATGCACCTCGCCTTCGCCTCGCTCCCCACCCCGGCATTCGCCCCTTGTCGGCGGTACGGGGTTACATGGACGCCATGCAGCAGCCCGACACCCACACCACCGCCACCGCCGACCGCGCCGAGGTCCGGGCGCGGGCCGAAGCCGTCCTGCGCGAGCTCGCCGGCCCCGGCGCCACCCTGCGCGAGGACCAGTGGACGGCCATCGAGGCCCTCGTGGTCGACCACCGCCGCGCCCTGGTCGTCCAGCGCACCGGCTGGGGGAAGTCCGCGGTCTACTTCATCGCCACCGCCCTGCTCCGGGCCCGCGGCGCCGGGCCGACGGTGATCGTCTCGCCGCTGCTCGCCCTGATGCGCAACCAGGTCGAGTCGGCGGCCCGGGCCGGCATCCACGCCCGCACCATCAACTCGGCCAACACCGACGAGTGGGACGAGGTCCAGGCCGAGGTCGCCGCCGGGAAGGTGGACATCCTGCTGGTCAGCCCCGAACGGCTGAACAACCCGGACTTCCGCGACCAGGTGCTGCCCAAGCTCGCCGCCTCCACCGGCCTGCTGGTGGTCGACGAGGCACACTGCATCTCGGACTGGGGGCACGACTTCCGGCCCGACTACCGCCGGCTGCGCACCATGCTCGCGGAGCTGTCGCCCGGCGTCCCGGTGCTGGCCACCACCGCCACGGCCAACGCCCGGGTCACCGCGGACGTCGCCGAGCAGCTCGGCACCGGCACCGCCGACGAGCACGCCCTGGTGCTGCGCGGACCGCTCGACCGGGAGAGCCTCACCCTGGGCGTGCTGACCCTGCCCGACCCGGCGCACCGGCTCGCCTGGCTGGCCGACCACCTCGACCGGCTCCCCGGATCGGGCATCGTCTACACCCTGACGGTGGCCGCGGCCGAGGAGGTGACGGCCTTCCTGCGCGAACGCGGCTTCCCGGTGGCCTCCTACTCCGGCCGCACCGAGGACGCCGAGCGCCGCACCGCCGAGGCCGACCTGCTGGCCAACCGGGTCAAGGCCCTGGTCGCCACGTCCGCACTCGGCATGGGCTTCGACAAGCCCGACCTCGGCTTCGTCGTGCACCTCGGCTCGCCCAGTTCGCCGATCGCCTACTACCAGCAGGTCGGCCGGGCCGGGCGCGGCGTGGACCGGGCCGAGGTGCTGCTGCTGCCCGGGCGCGAGGACGAGGCGATCTGGCGCTACTTCGCCTCGCTGGCCTTCCCCCCGGAGGAGCAGGTCCGGCGCACCATCGACGCGCTGGCCGAGGCCGGCCGCCCGCTCTCCACCGCCGCCCTGGAGCCCCGGGTGGACCTGCGCCGGGCCCGGCTGGAGACCATGCTCAAGGTGCTCGACGTGGACGGCGCCGTCCGCCGGGTCAAGGGCGGCTGGACGGCCACCGGGCAGAGCTGGGCGTACGACACCGCCCGCTACGCCAAGGTCGCGGCCTCCCGGGAGGCGGAACAGCGGGCGATGCGCGAGTATGCGGCGGGCACCGGCTGCCGGATGGAGTTCCTGCGCCGCCAGCTGGACGACGAGCAGGCCGTGCCGTGCGGCCGGTGCGACAACTGCGCGGGGCCGCTGCACACCCCGGACGTCTCCGCCGAGGCGCTGGCCGCCGCCCGGGCCGCGCTCGGCCGCCCGGGCGTCAGCTTCGAGCCGCGCCGACTCTGGCCGACCGGGATGGACGCGCTCGGGGTGCCGCTCAAGGGCCGGATCCCGGCGGGCGAGCAGGCCGAGACCGGCCGGGCGCTCGGCCGGCTGTCCGACATCGGCTGGGGCACTCGGCTGCGCACCCTGCTCACCGAGCAGGCGCCGGACGTGCCGGTACCCGGCGAGGCGGTGGACGCGCTGGTGGCGGTGCTGGCCGACTGGGCCCGCGGGCCGGGCGGTTGGGCCGGGCCCGCGACGGCGGAGGGCTCCCGGCTGGAGCGGCCGGTCGGCGTGGTGACCATGGCCTCCTCGAACCGCCCCCAGCTGGTCGGCAGCCTCGGCGCGCGGATCGCGGAGATCGGGCGGCTGCCGCTGCTCGGCCGGATCGAGTACGCCGGCGGGCTGCCGCCGCACGGGGCCCGCAGCAACAGCGCCCAACGGCTGCACTCGCTGGCCGGGGCGCTGGTCCTGTCGCCGGAGGTGGAACAGGCGGTGGCGGCCGCCGGCGGGCCGGTGCTGCTGGTGGACGACCTCGTCGACTCGGGCTGGACGGTCACCGTGGGTGCCCGGCTGCTGCGCAGGGCCGGGGCGAGTGCGGTGCTGCCGCTGGTGCTGGCCGTTCAGGGGTGACGGGAGGGTCGCAGACCGTCGAGAGAACAACGGTCATCACTCGAATGGCCTAACAGAAAGGATCAAGCCAAGCGATTTCGATCACACCCGCCGGCCGGAGCGAAAAGGGGGTGGTCACCGTGCCGCCGACGGTTCACGTCGCGCTTCGAGCGTTGTGGATCAAGGCTCGGTGACACCTCGGCGACGCATGGGCGACAGTGGAACATATCCGGCAGACCATGGGCTATCGGATGGCGTTCGTCATTTCATCGTTGCCGCTCTGCCCCTCATGCCCCGAGAATTGGGAGGTACCCGAAACTCGGTCCGCCGGACTCGCCCTTCGGCGTACCCAGGCACCCCGCCTACCCACGGGTCAGGAAGGAGGATCGTGATCAACGGTATCGACCGAGGTCAGAATCCCCTCTCCGGGAGTTCGGCGCCAAGACGGGTGCTGGACCTGGAGACCTGGGCCGCCTCGGGGATCCCGTTGCTGCGCGACCCGCGCGAGTTCGTCCTGGAGCTGCACCAACGCCACCTGCCCCAGCCGGGCACGGTCGTGGTCGCCGTCCTGGACGCCCTCCACCACCTCGTCGCCTCGGCCTCCTTCACCCCTTGGCCGCACGACACCGACGGCTGGCAGCACCGGAACGCCCTGCTGGCGCACGTCCGGCGGATCGTTCCGCACGACCTGCGGCTGTCCGAGCCGAGCCGCACGGCCATACTGCTGCGCTGCCGCGACGGCGCGCCCGGCTGGACGGAACAGGACGGCGCCTGGATGTGGGCGCTGCGGGACGCGGCCGCGCTGCACGGGCTGCGCTGCGGCTCGTACATCGGGCTCACCCCGGCGGGCTGGCAGGTCCTCGGGGACGGGCGGGGCGGGCGCAACCCGCACGCGGGCTCGTGGGCGGACGGCCCGGTGCACACCGTGACGGAGCTGCCACCGCGCTCGGTGCTCGATACCCCGCGCGGGCAACGCACCCGCCTCCCGGCGGCGGAGGCGGTCGAACCCGGCGCCGACGCACAGCGCCCGTCGAAGTCCGAGCCCCCGTGGGTCCCGGCGCGGGTCGCGGCGGCCGAGCCGACGCGCCGCACCGGCACCCGCTGAACCCGCTGAACCCGCCGGACGGACGGGACGAGGACGGACAGGACCGGAGGGTACGGGACGGGACGGGGACAGGAAGGCCCGAATCCCGGAGGACACACAGCCCCGGGCCCTTCGGGCACGGGCACGGGCACCGCGCGCAGGGGCCGACGACTCGACGCACCCGGGTCGACGCACCCGGGTCCACCCACCGCGGTACGGACCCGGCTCCGGTCCGGGTACGGCCCGTCACGGGAAGGTCTTAGGGCCCGGCACCGTCGTACGGCACCGGGCCCGGAACGGATGGGCTGGGGTCAGGCCTTGACCGGGCGGCCGGGCGCGGCCGCCTCCGTGGTCGCCGGGCCGGCGTCGCCGCAGACCACCAGCAGGGCGGTCGCGCGGCCGAGCGCCTCGGCGTACGCCTCGGCGGTCCCGGCGGGCGTGCCACCGTTGACCACCAGGACGACCGCCTCGCGGCGGACCGGACGGGTCAGCGCGGCGTCCGCGTAGAACACGTCCCCGCCCTCGGCGAGCTGCGCCCAGTAGCGCTCCTCACCGAAGGACAGTTCGTGCTGCTGCCACGGGTGCGCCTCGCCGACCGTCAGCACCAGGATCTGGGCCGGGTCGCGACCGGAGTCCAGGAGCCGGTCGACCGCCTCGTCGGCGCGTTCCACGGCCAGATCCGGGGTGGCGGCGATCCGCTGGACCTCGACCTGCGGCGCGGCCGGGCGGCGCGGCGCCGGACCGGGCTTGGGAACGGACCGCGGCGGACCGGGCCGGGCGGCGCGCGGCGCGGCCGGGCGCGGGGGCGCCGGGCGGGGGCCGGGCACCGTGACCGGGGCGGCGACGGTGGTGGGTGTGATGGTGGGCGCGCCGCCGGTGGCAGGCGCGCGGAGGGCTTGTGCGTCCGACTCGCGGGGGAAGGGAACGCCGGGGCCCGGGAGGCTCTCGTGAATCTCCGGCTCCTCGGGGAAGACAGGCATACCCGGATATCTATCAAATGCCGGTCGAACGCGCACGGGCACCCCACCCCTTGGGCACCGGACGTCCACTGCCCCCACCCGGGGCAATTCCAGACGGACCATCAGAAACCGAGCGTCAACTGTTCGTCCGCGGATCCCGAGGCTTCGCCCGCGCCCTCCCGAACGCGCTTCAGGTGACGCCACTTCGGCAGTCCGTCCATGTATGCCCAGGAGACCCGGTGGTGCTCGGTGGGGCCGAACTCCTCCAGCGCGGCGCGGTGCACCGGGGACGGGTAGCCGGCGTTGTCCGCGAAGCCGTACTCCGGGCACCCGTCGCCCAGTTCGGCCATCAGGCCGTCACGGTGGACCTTGGCGAGCACCGAGGCGGCGGCGACGCAGACACAGGACTGGTCGCCCTTGATCACCGTGCGCACCCGCCAGGGGCCACCGAGGTAGTCGTGCTTGCCGTCCAGGATCACCGCGTCGGGCTCGACCGGCAGCGTCTCCAGCGCGCGCACGGCGGCCAGTCGCAGCGCCGCCGTCATGCCGAGTTCGTCGCACTCCTGAGCCGAGGCCTGCCCGAGGGCGTACGCGGTGACCCAGTCGGCGAGGACGGGCGCGAGCGCGCGGCGGCGCAGCTCGGTGAGCAGCTTGGAGTCGGTCAGCCCCTCGGGCGCCTTGCGCAGTCCGGTGACGGCCGCGCCCACGGTGACCGGTCCGGCCCAGGCGCCGCGCCCGACCTCGTCCAGGCCGACGACGATCCTGGCGCCGGCCCGGCGGAGCGAGCGTTCGACGGAGTGGGTCGGCGGGACGATGGGCATGGCGATTTCCGTTCAGCTGGGCAGCCTCCAGCCTAAGCCCGCCCCGCGCCCACCGGATCCGCCGCCCTAGCCCGCTCCCGAGCCCGCACCCGAGGTGTCCGCCGGCCCGACGCCACCCCTGGCCGGGAGCGCACCCCCGGGGCCGAGGTCGCTCCCGGCCCGAGCCCACCCCAGCCCGGACGCGACCCCCGGCCCGGGCCCCGGCCCCGGGCCACGCCCTGACCCGGACCGGCCCTCAGGCGCGGATCATCGGATGCAGCACCTCGTCCACCAGCCTGGTGGCGAAGTCCGGCCCCACGTCCTGGAATCCACGGATCTTGGCCTGGTAGAGCAGCATCGCCGGGATCACGTCGGCCACCAACGGGGTGGCCGCGCCGGGCCGCACGTCCCCGCGCGCGGCGCCGCGGCGGAGGATCTCCAGGATGGTCGCCGTGATCGGCCCGATGACCCGGTCCTCGATGAAGCTCTTGAAGACCTCGGCCTGCTCCTGGTCTATCTCGGCCATCAGCGCGTGGAGGGCCGCGCCCACCCGGGAGGCCACCGCGGCCGTGAACGCCTCGATGAGCTGCAGGAGTTCGTCCCGGGCGGACCCGAGGTCGGGGGTGTCGTAAGGGCGTGGAAGAGTGGCGTCCAGGGCGTCGATGACGAGTTCGTCCTTGGACGCCCAGCGCCGGTAGAGCGCGGCCTTCCCGGTCCGCGCCGCACCGGCGACCCCTTCCATGGTCAGTCGCGCGTATCCGCCGGAGGTGAGCTGGTCGAGGGCGGCCTCGAAGATCGCGTTCTCCAACTCCTTTCCCCGGCGCCTCCCGGGCCGCGTCAGGGCCTGACGCGCGGTCCGCACCGGGCAGTGGGCCGACCCCGCGCCCTGCTCCGGTCCGGGCACATCAGACACGCCAGGCACACCAGGCACACCAGGCACATCCGGAACGTCCGGGACCGCCGAGGCTCCCGCCGGCCCCGCCGCAGGGGCCGACCCGCCCGCTGACCTGCCGGTCGACCGCCCCGAGGACCGACCGGACCGGTCCGCCACCAGGCGTCGCACCAACCGCTCCATCGCCACCATCCTTAAGGAACGCTTGCGTTCACAATCACGGCCAGGATATCGTCCGGATTAGTGAACGATCCCGTTCCTTCTCGGTCTGCGCAAGGGCGCAGCGCCACACCCGGACACCGGCGGTCCGCCGGATCCACGGCACCGAGGCACATGGCCAGCAGGGGGCACATTCGTGGCTATCTCCGACACGCTCGACAAGAACTCACCACCACCGGCCACGAAGGGGCGGGGCAAGGGGATCACCCTGACCGTCATCGCGGCCACCCAGCTCATGGTGGTGCTCGACGCGACCATCGTGAACATCGCGCTGCCGCACATCAAGGACGCCCTGAACTTCTCGACCACCGACCTGTCGTGGGTCATCAACGCCTACACGCTGACCTTCGGCGGGCTGCTGCTGCTCGGCGGTCGCGCGGGTGACATCCTCGGCCGCCGTCGGGTGTTCATCTTCGGCACCCTGCTGTTCGGCCTGGCCTCGCTGCTCGGCGGTTTCGCGCAGGACAGCGGCCTGTTGCTGGCCGCCCGCGCGCTCCAGGGCATCGGTGGCGCGATCTGTTCACCGACGGCCTTCGCGCTGATCGCCACCAACTTCGAGGAGGGACCGGAACGCAACAAGGCGTTCGGGGTGTTCTCGGCGGTGGCGGGTTCGGGCGCCGCGATCGGCCTGCTGGCCGGCGGACTGCTCACCGAGTACCTGAACTGGCGCTGGGTGTTCTTCGTCAACGTCCCGATCGCGATCCTGATCGCGATCGCCGCGCCGCGCCACATCGCCGAGTCGGAGCGCCACCCCGGCCGCTTCGACCTGCCCGGTGCGCTGACCTCGACGCTGGGCTTGGTCGGCCTGGTCTACGGGTTCATCCGAGCCGCCTCGGACGGCTGGTCGGACGGCCTGACCCTCGGCTCCTTCGCGGCCGGCGCGATCCTGCTGGCGGCCTTCCTCGTGGTCGAGAACCGCACCGACCAGCCGATCACCCCGATGCACCTGTTCGCCGACCGCAACCGGACCGGTGGCCTGGTGATGATGCTCTGCCTGGCCGCGGCCATGTTCGGCATCTTCTTCTACGTGGTGCTGTTCGTGCAGGGCCCGCTCGGCTACAGCCCGCTGATGGCCGGTGTGTCCTTCCTGCCGATCAGTGTCTCGATCATCATCGCGGCGCAGCTCGCGTCCAACCTGCAGGCCAAGTACGGTCCGAAGCCGTTCATGGCGGGCGGTGCCCTGCTGGTCACCATCGGCCTCAGCTGGCTGACCCAGATGGGCAAGGACAGCGGCTACGTGGACGGCGTGCTCGGCCCCACGGTGGTGTTCGGCTTCGGCATGGGCCTGATCTTCGTCCCGGTGATGCTGCTCGCCGTCGCGGGCGTCCCGGGCGAGGAGACCGGCGCCGCCTCCGGCCTGCTCAACTCGATGCAGCAGATCGGCGGTTCGCTCGGCCTGTCGATCCTGACCACGGTCTTCGCGCACTACGCCACGGCCGAGGCCGCCACGCAGCTGCCGAAGTTCATGCAGAGCGCGACTCCGGACCAGCTGGCCTACCTGCAGCAGCACCACGAGTTCCCGGCGGGCACGGACGCCGCCAACACCGTGCTCACCCAGGGCATTTCGCACGGCTTCGTGGTGGGCGCCGCGCTCGCGGCGGTCGCCCTGGTGGTATCGGTCTTCGTGATCAAGGCCAAGGCGAGCGACCTGCCGAGCGGTGATTCGTCCGCCGTCGCCATGCACTGAGGCCACGGCGCACCACCCGCACGGCGCAGCACCACCGCGGCTCGGCAGCGCGCCGACACCGCACCGGCCCTGCCGTTTCCGCAGCTCCGCCGACCTCACCGGCCCCGCACCGGAGTTCGTACCGCGGCCTGTTCCGAGGCCCGTACCGAGGCCCGTACCGAGACCTTTCCGAGGGCCGCAGCAAGCCCGCCCCGAGGCCCGCATGAGGCCGCCGCCGGGCCGCCACCGGGCCACCGTCCGGCCGCCGCCGGGCCCCGCGGCGGCCCCACCGCGTCGGACTACCGGGCCCCGTCCGCCAGCCCCGCCCGGTCGCAGGCCCGGCGGCCGATCGACGCCGAGTCCCGCAGTGGCCGGTCCGCCAGGATCTGCCGGGCCCGGGCGGCCGCGAGGTTGGTCGCGTACCAGGGCTTCGACTCCCGGTCCAGGTCCTGCCCGATCAGCTGCAGCGCACAGCTCCGCTTCGGTTCGGGGAGCCGGTCCAGGGCGGGCACCGCGTCCGCCGAGAGCAGGCGGACGTTGCGCAGGTCGATCGTGGCGGTGCGCGGGTCGGTCCGCAGGGCCTGCTCGTACCGGCTGACGTTCTGGTCGGCGACGATCGCGTCCGGCCCCATCAGGCCGTACACCGCGACGGTGAGCATCCCGCTGAGAACGACGACGCGCGGCAGCCAGCCGGTGCCGCGGGTCAGCCCGGCGGTGATCAGCAGTAGGAAGACGACGCCCAGCCAGACTTCGACCACGAGCACCCAGAGCCGCAGCCGGGTCAGCCCGGAGGCGTCCACGTAGAACCACATCCGGCCGAGCGCCGAGGCGACCACGGCCAGCGCGAGCACGCAGAGCAGTCCGAGCAGGATCCGCGCCAACCGGCGGTCGGCGTCGGTGCTGCGCGGCGCCCAGCGCTTGGCGACCGCCACCACGGCCAGCGTCAGCACGGTGATCACGCTCAGCTGCCAGAACCCCTGCCGGGCGTACTCGGAGCGGCTCATCCCCGTGTTGCCGAGCACCGCGTCCGCCCCGCCGAGCACCACCACGGCCTGGATGACCGCGAAGACGCCGAACATCAGATCGAGCGCGATCAACGGCAGCGCCCACTCCAGCCGCCGCCGCTCACGGCCCGGCCGGATCACCGTGCGGTCCCAGCGGCGCGGGCCGGCCGCGATCCGGGCAAAGCCGAGCACGGTGACCGTCCCGAGCAGGAACAGCAGCCCGCGCGCCGGGAGTTGGCCGAGGTCGAGGTCCGGACTGAGGTTGCCCAGCAGGTCCGCCATGGCGGCGTCGGCGCTGGCGAAGAGCAGGCCGAAAACGGTCAGCAGGACGGCGGCGACCGCGAGCGCCTTGAGGACCGGGACGACCCGGCCGCGGCCGGGAAGCGGGCGACCCTCCATGCTGATCCAGGCCCACCCGACGGCCGGCACGAGCTGCCAGAGGAGGCCGGGCAGGGCGAGCAGGACGCCCGGCCAGCGGCGGCCGCCGTGCAGGGCCAGCGAGGCCAGGCCGAGCGCGCCCGCGCCGGCCAGCACCGCGGGCCAGCCGGCGTCCCACCAGGCCGGGACGGCGAGCAGGGCGAGCGCGAGCAGGCTCCACGCGGCCGTCCAGGGCCGGATCCGGCGGCCCGCCACCCGGGCGGCGAAGCCGGCCCCGACCGCGGTGGCGGCCCCGCAGATCAGCAGGTTGACGCCCAGGCCGTCGTACAGCAGCCAGGCCGTCAGCAGACCGGTGAGCAGGGCGGCCAGGACGACCCTGGGGGTGGCCCCGGCCCGGCGCTCGGGGTCGCTGTGGCGCAGCCAGCTCGCGGTCGGCGCGGCGGGCGCGCCGGGTGCCCGGCGGGGCCCGGCGGCGCCGTACGGACCGGCCGCGCCGTGGGGACCGGCCGCGCCGTGGGGAACCCCCGGGCCGTACGGGCCCCTCGGACCGTACGGGGCTTCCGGATCGTGCGATGCAGCCGGCCGGTAGGGGTCCCACGAGGCGTACGGCCCGACGGGCCCCCGCGCACCGTCCGGAACCACCCCGTCGTCCGGTACCGGCGCACCGCCCGGGCCGGGTGGGCCCTGCGGGTCGGCCGGGCCCTGCGGGTCGGCCGGGTCCTGCGCCCCCGGGACGGGTGGCGGATCGGCCGAGGCGGGCGCGTTGGACAGACCGGACATGGGTCCCCCTCAGTGGTCAACGGGCATGCGGAAGCCGCCCTCGGGGCAGTCCGCCGGCGGGCGCGCTCAGCGCCGCCGTCGCTGCCGACTGTAGACCATTCTGAACAGGTTCAAAAATTACTTCTGAACGCGTTCAGATCACCCGTCCCGGCGCCCACTCCTCCGCCCGCCCCTCCGCCTACCCCTTCACCGACCCGGCGAGCAGCCCCCGGACGAAGTACCGCTGCAGGCTGAAGAAGACGATCAGCGGCACGATGATCGACAGGAACGCCCCGGCCGTCAGCAGCTCCCAGCGCCCGCCGAGGGAACCGGACAGCTGCGCCAGCCGCACCGTCATCGGCGCGACCTCCGGCGTTCCGCCCGCGAAGGTGAGCGCGACCAGCAGGTCGTTCCAGACCCAGAGGAACTGGAAGATCGCGAACGAGGCCAGCGCCGGAGCGCTCAGCGGCAGCACGATCGAACGGAAGATCTTGAAGTGCGAGGCGCCGTCCACCACCGCCGCCTCCATCAGGTCGCGCGGCAGCTGGGCGATGAAGTTGTGCAGCAGGAACACCGCGAGCGGCATCGCGAACATGGTGTGCGCCAGCCAGACCGGCGCGTAGCTGCCCTTCAGGTCCACCGCCGGGATCAGTGTCAGCGAGCCCAGGTGCGCGCCGCTGGAGAACAGCCGCAGCAGCGGGATCAGCGCCATCTGCAGCGGTACCACCTGCAGCGCGAACACCGTGAAGAACACCGCGTCGCTCCCCCGGAACCGCACCCAGGCCAGCGCGTACGCCGCCATCGCCGCGAGCACCAGCGGGAAGACGGTCGCCGGGACGCTGATCGCCAGCGAGTTCACCAGGAACGGCACCAGGCCGGTCGAGGCGCCGGAGCCGCCCTCGAACAGCACCGAGTGGTAGTTGTCGAAGCCGAAGTCCGGGTGGAGCAGGGCGCTCCACCAGCCGCTGGAGGTCACGTCCTGCTTGGGACGCAGCGAGGTCACCAGCAAGCCCAGCGTCGGGATCGTCCAGAGCACCGTCATCGCGATCACGAACACCGAGGCCAGCGGGCTACCGAAGGCCTTGCGGACCGGATTGCCGGGGCCCCCGGCCACCCGAGGGGCCGACCTCGCGAGGACCGGCTTCCGGACCGCGGATCCAGGCACGGAGGTCTTCCGCGGCGACGGCCCCGGGACGGACGGCCCCAGGACGGACGGCTCCGGGACGGACGGCTCCGCCGCAGCGGCCTTCGGGCCGGCGGCCTCCGCGGCGGCATCCTCCGGGACAACAGCCTCCGCGGCAGCGGCCTTCGGGACGGAGGTCTTCGGGACGGAGGTCTTCCGCAGCCGCTTCACCGCACCTCACGCTCCTTCCGCAGCTGGACGATGTTGTAGGCCACCAGCGGCAGCACCGCGAGGAAGAGGATCACCGCGAGGGCGCTGCCCCGCCCGGCGTTGAACTGAACGAAGGACTGCGAGTACATCTCGTTGGCGAGCACCTGGGTGCCGAAGTTGCCGCCGGTCATGGTGCGGACGATGTCGAAGGCCTTCAGCGTGATGATCATGACGGTGGTCAGCACCACCATCACCGTGGTGCGGATCATCGGCACGGTGACGTACCAGAACAGTCGCAGCCCGCTCGCGCCGTCCAGCCGGGCCGCCTCCACCACCTCGGCCGGGATCGCCTTGATCGCCGCCGACAGCACCACCATCGCGAAGCCGGTCTGCACCCAGACCATCACCGCCATCAACAGGAAGGTGTTCAGCGGCTGCGAGAGCATCCAGTTCGGCGGGTCGTCCCAGCCCGCCGCGACGGCGATCCGGCTGAGCAGGCCGATCTGCGGCTGCCCCGACCCGCGCGACTCGTAGACGAACTTGAAGATGATCGAGGCGCCCACCAGCGAGATCGCCATCGGCATGAAGATCAGCGACTTGTACACCGACTGGCCGCGCATCCGGTCCACCAGCAGCGCCAGCGCCAGCCCCAGGCCGGTCGCCGCCAGCGGTGCGACCACCAGCCACAGCAGGGTGTTGAGCAGCACCGTCTGCACCGAGTCGGTGGTGAGCGCCCAGCCGAAGTTCTCGCCGCCGACGAACCGGGTGCCGTCGTCGTTCTGCAGGCTCAGGTACACCGTGCGGACCAGCGGCACCACCAGGCCGACCGCCAGCAGCAGTACCGCCGGGCCGAGGAACACCGCGACGGCCAGCGGACGGGCCAGCCGTCCACGGGCCCGGCCGGCGACCAGGAAGACCACCAGCAGGATGCCGAGGAAGCCCGCGACGGCGCCGAGGGTGTTGCCGAACTTGACCGCCGCGTCGCCCCAGGAGCCGGCCGCCAGTCTCTCGGCGGCGGGCGCGACGGCGGATGACGGGTATCCGGGTACGGACATGGCTGCGCGTCCCTTCGGGTGCGGTGGGAAGGGGGCGGGCGGTGCGGGTGGGTGGCCCCGCACCGCCCTCGACAGGTGGTCCCGGTGGGTCCGGACCCGCGGCGGGTTCGGACCCGCGGCGGGTTCGGACGGTCGGCGGGTTCGGACGGTCGGCCCGCCTGCTGCGGCCGTTCGGCGTCCTACTGCGGCCAGGCGGCGTCGATGTCGGCGGCGGTCTTCTGGATCGACTGTCCTTCGGCGAACCAGGCGGTCAGCGACTTCCACTCCTGCCCGGCGCCGACCGCCGCCGGCATCAGGTCGGAGCCGTCGAAGCGGAAGGTGGCCGCCGGGTCGGTCAGCGCGGCAGCCGACAGCTTGTCGATCGGGTCGGTGTACAGGCTCTTGTCCACGCCCTGGTTCGCCGAGACCCAGCCGCTCGCGGTCCGCACCCGGCTGCTCGCCCAGTCCGAGCTGGACAGGTAGTTCTGCACCGCCTGCACCTCGGGCCGGCCGGCGAAAGCGGCCAGGAACTCGCCGCCGCCCTCGACCGGGTTGGCGACGGACGGGTTCACCGCGGGCAGGTGGAAGGCGAAGACGTCCCCGTCCGGGCCGACCTTGGTGCCCTTGGGCCACTGCGCCTCGTAGAAGGAGGCCTGCTGCAGCATCATGCACGTGCCGCTCAGGACCGGTGTGCCCGCGTCCTGGAAGGTGGTGGTGGCGATCGACTTCACGTCGCCGAAGCCCGCGTTGGCCCAGGCGGGGTTCTGCATCCAGTCGGCGACCGTCTTCATCGCCGTGGTGATCTTCTCGTCGGAGAACTTCACCTGGTGGCCGACCCACTGGTCGTACACCTCGCCGCCGTAGCTGCCCAGCACCACCTCCTCCAGCCAGTCGGTGGCCGGCCAGCCGGTGGCCGTGCCGGAGGCGATGCCGCCGCACCACGGCTTGGGGCCGCCCGCCTTGGCGATCCTGTCACTGAGCGCCATCAGGTCCGCCCAGGTCTTCGGCTCCTCGTAGCCGGCGGCCTTGAAGGCCTTGGGCGAGTACCAGACCAGCGACTTCATGTTGGCGCTCATCGGGGCCGCGTAGAAGGTGCCGTTGACCGAGCCGTAGGTCTTCCAGATCGGGCTCCACTTGTCCTGGTTGGCGACGGTCTGGGCGGGCGGCTTCACCACCTTGCCACTCTTCACCATCTGCGCCAGCAGGCCCGGCTGCGGGACGATCGCGAAGTCGGGGGCGTTGCCGCCGGCCACCCGGACCGGGAGCTGGGACTCGAAGTCGTTCGAGCCCTCGTAGCTGATCTTGATCCCGGTGCACTTGCTGAACTCGGACCAGGACTTCTCCAGGTTGTCCGACTCCGGGCTCAGGATGGAGGCGAACATCGTCACCGTCGTCCCCGAATGCCCGGCGTACGGCTGGTACTTGGCGCAGTCGCCGGACAGCGACTGGGCCGCGCCGCCGCCGTCACCCGAACCGCCGGAGCTGTTGGAGCAGGCGGCGGTCAGCGCCAGCGCCGCCACCAGGGCGGGCACGGCGGCCAATCGCCGACGGTAACTCGGTTGCGGCGCGATCGGGTTGGGAGTCAATGCGGTCCTCCTCGCCAGGGCATGCTGCCGATGGTGGCTGAACGACATTGCGCTGTACCGGAGATGGGCCCACGGAGATCGCGGACGGACGGCGGCCGAACTGATCGAAGACGTTAACGCAGCAGCCGCCCTCCGCCAAGGTCCACGTTCGACCTTCACCAGCCGGTGTCCCGACCGTGACCCGCGACCGGGCACGATTCGGACCGGAAACGCCAGAAGCCGAAGACCCCGCCCGGAAACCCGGACGGGGCCCACGTCATGACGCTGCGTCAGAAGAGCCGGATCGGCAGCTCCTGCAGGCTGTTGACCACCAGCGACCCGCTCGGCCGCAGCTCGGCGTCCGGCACCGCCGCCGACAGCTCGGGGAACCGCTCGAACAGCGCCGGCAGCGCGATCCCCGCCTCCAACCGCGCCAGCGGCGAACCCGGGCAGACGTGCGGACCGTGCCCGAAGGACAGGTGACGGGACGGGTCCCTGGTGATGTCGAACAGCTCCGCCGTCACCCCGTGCTGCAGCGGATCACGGCCGATCGCGTTGTACGAGACCAGCACCGGCTCACCGGCCGGGATCACCACGTCCCCGACCGGGACGTCCGCGGCGGTGAAGCGGAACAGGAAGTTGCTGGTCGGAGGCGTCCAGCGGAGCGACTCCTCCACCACCGCGTCCCAGGGCACCCGCCCCGAACGCACCAGCTCCAGCTGGTCCGGGTGCGCCAGCAGCGCCCGCACCGCGTTGCAGATCAGGTTCACCGTCGTCTCGTGGCCGGCTGCGATGATCACCCGCAGGGTGGCCGCCGCCTCCGCGTCGGTCAGCGCCCCGCCCTCGGTGTCCGCCGCCAGCAGCACGCTCGCCAGGTCCTCACCGGGAGCCGAACGGCGCTGCGCCACCAGCTCGTTGACGAAGGCGTTCAACCCCGCGATGGTCACCTGGATGCCCTCCGGGTTCGGCTTGGCGCCGAAGAACCGCTCGTACAGGTCGCGCAGCACACCGTGGTCCGACTCCGGGACGCCCAGCAGCGAGCAGATCACCGTCATCGGCAGCGGGAAGGCGAAGGCCGTCTTCAGGTCGACCTGCGGCTCCCCCGCCGCCAGCGCGTCCAGCAGCCCGCGGGTGATCTCCTCGACGCGCGGGCGCATCAGCTCCACCCGGCGCGGCGTGAAGGCCTGCGCGACCAGCGCCCGCAGCCGGCGGTGTTCCGCGCCGTCCGTGGTCACCATGCTCGGGCCGGGCACCGCCAGGCCGATCAGCGGCCAGGTCTTCGGCACCTCGCCGCGCTGGTAGGCCCCCCAGTGCGCGGCGTCCTTCACCAGCCGGGCGTCCGTCAGCAGCTCACGCGCCTCCGCGTGCCGGGTCACCGCCCAGGCGGCCACGCCACCGGGCAGCACGACCGGCACCACCGGGCCGGCGGCCCGCAGCAGGGCGCCCTCGGCCGCGTTGTCGCGGGCCAGCGGGTCGAGGACGATCGGGGCCGGGGCGGCGGTCATCGCAACTCTCTTTCGGACGACGGGAATCAACGGATACGGGGAGCGGCGGGCCCGGAAGGCACCCGACCCCGGCAGCGCGGACACCGACGGGCCCGGGAACCACCGGGAACCGGCAGCGCGGACACCGACGGGCCCGGGAACCACCGGGAACCGGCAGCGCGGACACCGACGGGCCCGGGAACCACCGGGAACCGGCAGCGCGGACACCGGCGGGCCCGGGAACCACCGGACCCCGTGGGCGCGGGTACCGACGGATCAGGCCTGGTGGCCCGGGGTGAACGCGACCGGCAACGCCACCAGCCCGCGCACCCAGGCCGACGGCCGCCACACCAGCGCGTGCTCGGCCGCCGCCAGCCGCAGGTCCGGCAGCCGGTCCAGCAGCACCTCGATCGCGGTGGTCGCGATCACCTCGGCCGCCTCCTGGGCCGGGAACGGGCAGCCGTGTTCGCCGTACGAGTAGCTCATGTGCGCCCGGTTGCCCTCGGCCGGGCGGCCGTCGGCCTGCCGGACCGACGGGTCCGCGTTCGCCCCGGCGAAGCCCAGCAGCACCATGTCGCCCGCGCCGATCCGCTGGCCGCCCAGCTGGGTGTCCCGGATCGCCCAGCGCCCGGCGAAGATCTGCGTCGGCGTGTCCTCCCAGAGCGCCTCGTTGAGCGCCTGGCTGATGCTTCGCCGCCCGCCCGCCAGCGAGGCGGCGAACCGCTCGTCGGTGAGCATCAGCCGCAGCGCGTTGGAGATCCAGTACGAGGAAGGCTGGTGGCCGGCAATCAGCAGCACCCGCAGGTCGCGCATCACCTCGTCGTGGGTCAGCCCGGCCTCGTGCTCCAGCATCCGCGAGGCCACGTCGGCTCCCGGGTGCTCGGCCTTCTCCTCGACCATGGCGAGCATCATCTCCAGCAGCCGCTGGGCGCCGGCCGGGGCGTCCGGGCCGCCGTCCAGCATCGACAGCAGCGCGGCGGTCAGCTGCGGCGCCTGCTCCTCGTCCAGCCCGAGCACCCGGCACAGCACCAGCAGCGGCATCCGGTGCGCGTACTCGGCGACCAGGTCCGCCTCGCCGCGGCCGGCGAAGTCGTCGATCAGCCGGTCGGCGATCTCCTCGGAGTACTTGCGCAGCTCGTACGGGTCGATCCCGGCCAGCGCGTCGGTGACCGCGCGCGAGCGCCGGACGTGCTCCTCGCCCTCGGCGTACAGGATCGAGGGGGCGGGCGCCATCATCGGCTTCAGCGGCCAGTCGGCGGGCAGCGACTCCCAGGCGTGCCAGCGGCTGGAGTCACGGCCGAACAGCTGCGGCTGACCGGTCACCAGCTGCAGCTCGCGGTAGCCGATGACCAGCCAGGCCGGGACGCCGCCGGCCAGCTCGACCGGGGCGACCGGGCCGTGCGCGGCCCGCAGCTCGCGGTAGAGCTGGGCCGGGTCGGTCTGGAAGCGCGGCCCGTACAGCGGCGTGGCGCCGGCGTGCGCCGGGCAGCCCGGGGGCGGGGTGACGGCGGGCTCGGTCACGGGGTGCTCTCCTCGTACATCGCGGTGGGGGCCGCTGCCGGGGCGGCAGCCTGGTCGGAGCCGGTCGGATCGGCCGGGTGGACCCCGTGGGCTCCGGCCGGGTCGGCACCATGGGCTCCGGCCGGGTCGGCACCATGGGCTCCGGCCGGGTCGGCACCGTGGGCTTCCGCCGGGCCTGCTCCGGCGAGGTCGGCCTCGTCGGCCCCGGCCAGGGCCGCCAGGTGGTGGACCAGCCCGATCAGCACCCGCTTGCCGGACTCGCGGTCGCGCGCGTCGCAGTCCACCAGCGGCACCTCGGCCGACAGGTCCAGCGCCTCGCGGACCTGCTCCAGGCTGTGGGTCGGCTCGCCGAAGTTGTTGCGGGCCACGATGAACGGGGTGCCGTGGTGCTCCAGCCGGTCGATCGCGTACCAGGACTCCTCCAGCCGCCGGGTGTCCACCAGGACGACCGCGCCCAGGGCGCCGCTGAACAGGCGGTCCCAGAGGAACCAGAAGCGCTCCTGCCCGGGCGCGCCGAACAGGTACAGCACCTGGCGCTCGGAGAGGGTGATCCGGCCGAAGTCGAAGGCGACCGTGGTGGAGCGCTTGCCCCAGGATCCGGCCGGGTCGATGCCCTCCCCCGCCCGGGTCATCACCTCCTCGGTGTTCAGCGGACGGATCTCGCTGACCGAGCCGACCAGGGTGGTCTTGCCCACGCCGAAGCCGCCGACCACGACGATCTTCAGCGCGTTGTCGGCGGTCGCCCGCAGCGGGGTGCGCTCGGCGGCGGGCCGGACGTCAGAGCCGTTGGAGGCCATGCAGCACCTGCTTCAGCGTATCGAGGTCGGGCAGCCGGGCCTTGTTGGGCGCGAACCGGGGGTGGCGGGCGGTGACCGCCCCGGACTCCAGCAGGTCGCCGAGCAGGATCTTCACCACCGAGATGGGCAGCGCCAGCTCCGCCGCCACCTCCACGACGGCGGTCGGGGCCTCGCACATCCGCAGGATCCGGGCGTGCTCCGACTGCATCCCGGCCGTCGGCTGCCGTTCGGCGACGATCAGGGTGACCAGGTCGAAGGCGTTCTCCGGGGCGCGGCTGCGGCCCTTGGTGATGGTGTAGAGGCGGTCCGGGTCGTCGTCACGGCCCGGCAGCACCGGCCCGTCCGTCATATCCCCGCGCCCTCCGGTGTGGCGGCGCTCCCGTCCACGGCCCCGTCCGAGGTGCCGCGCTCCGGCGTGCCGCCCTCCGGGTCCCGGGCCGGGGCACTGAGGTGGACGCCGATCTGCTCGATCAGGCCGTGCATGTTGTGGCCGACCACGCCGACGTCCGCTTCGTCGTCGGTGACCACGGCGAGGTGGGCGCCCTCACCGGCCGCCACGATGCACAGGATGCCGCCGTGGAACTCGGTCATCGACTGCCGGACGCCGCCGCTGCCGTCGCCGAACTCGATCGAGGCGCCGTGCGCCAGGCTCTGCAGGCCGGAGGCGATCGCCGCCAGCTGGTCGGCCTGGTCGGTGCTCAGCCCGTCGGTGTGGCAGAGCTTGAGGCCGTCGGCGGAGAGAACCAGGGCGTGCCGGGTGCCGGGGGTGGCCGCCAGCAGGTTCTCCAACAGCCAGTCGAGGTCGCGATCGGGGGCGCTGCTCATCAGGTGTCCTTCTCGGTGGCGGGGGAAGCGTCGGGTGTGGTGTCGGGGGCCGTGGTCGGCGTGCCGGTGGAGTGCTGCTCGTCCTCCGCCGGACGGGCGGCGGCCCGGCGGAACGCACCGAACCGGGCAGCCGCGCTCACCGTGTCGGTGCGGACGGGCTTCGCGGCCCGGTCCGTCGCCGGGGCGGTGGTCAGCGTCTGCCCGCGCCGACGCTGCGGAAGGCCGCTGTCGGTCGTCCGGGCGGGCGCGGGCGGCAGGGGGGCGGCGGTGACGGCCGTCGGCGCGACCGGGGCGGTGAGCGCGGTCGGCGCGGCGGGCGCCGGAGGCAGCGGCGCGGGGGCCGGACGGGCCGAGGCCGGGCGGGCGGGGGCCGGGCGGGCGGGGGTGAGCGCGGGGCGCACGGACTCGACGGCCGGCGCCTGCGTCGGGACGGACGCCGGGGCGGGCACCGGGGCCGCGTGCGAGACCAGCTGCTGGGGGATCAGCATCACCACCCCCGTACCGCCGCGCGCCGACGGCCGGAAGGAGATCTGCAGCCCGTGCTTGCGCGCCAGGACGCCGACCACCGCGAGCCCCAGCCGGGTGCCGGCGGACAGCGTGGTGAGGTCCAGCGGTTCGGCGGAGACGGCCCGTTCGGCTCGGCGCAGCCAGCTCTCGCCCAGGCCGAGCCCGCTGTCCTCGACGGTGACCACCAGTCCGGCGGGCACCTCCTCGACGTAGACGTGCACCTCGGCCGGCGGGGCGGAGAAGTTGGTGGCGTTGTCCAGCAGCTCGGCCAGCGCGTGCATGACACCTTCGGCGGCGTACCCGGCGACCGCCGCGGTGCTGGCGTTGTGCAGCCGCACCCGCTGGTAGGCGCCGATCCGGCCGAGCGCGCCGCGCAGCACCGACTCCACCGCGATCGGCTTGGCCCAGCGGCGGCCCGAGCGGGCACCGGTGAGCACCGCGATGCTGTCCGCCATCCGGCCCGCCTGGGCGGTCGAGTGGTCCAGGCTCAGCAGGTCGCCGAGCACCTCCTCGTCGTGCCGGTGCTGCATCTCGCGCAGCTCGGCGTGCATGCTCGTGGCCAGCGCCTGGACCCGCCCGGCGGCGGTCGCGCAGACCGCGAGCGCCGCGGCCCGCAGCCGCTCGCCCCGGCCGATCTCCTCACCGACCGCACGCAGCAGCGCGTACTGGGGGTGCTTGCGGTGAGCGGCCAGCGCACTGTCCACGGCCGCGCCCGCGCGCAGCTTCCTCACCACCTCGGGCAGCACGCCCTCGGTGATCCGGTCCAGCTCGGCGCGCTCGGCCTCGGCCCGCAGCCACTGCGCCTCGACCCCGGCCCGCTCGGCGTCCAGTTCGGCCCGCACCAGGTCCAGCTCGGCCCGCGCTGCGGCGGACTCCGCCTCCGCGCGGGCCCGCTCGGCGCGCGCGGCGTCCCGCTCGGCCTCGGCGGCGGTGGCGCGCCCCCTGGCCGCCGTCTCGGCCTGTCGGGCGGAGCCCGCGACGACCAGCGCCGTCATCGCCTCCCGGTGCTGCTCCTCCACGTCCTCGGCGAGCCGTCGGGAGCGCTCCGCGCCGGTCGCCGCGAGGCCGACGGCGATCATCCACAGGACGGCGACGGCGCCCACGGCGAGGGCGGTGAGCGGCTGGTGCGCGCCCAGGGCCCGGGTGACGCCGACCGGTGCGGCGACCAGCGCCAGCAGGACGGCGGCCGCCGTCAGGGCGACGGTGCGCGGTGCGGGCCGTCGGGGCGGCCGGCCGTCGGGGCTGGTGGCTTCTCTCATCGGTGCGGTCCTCGGCAACGTCGGCGGGCGGCGGCACAGCGGCGGGTCTGCGACGATCGCGACCGCCGACAGCTGGTCGGGCGCATACCAGACCGCCCGGGACGTCATAAAACGTCTCCGGGCGGCTGATCGGTTCACGCTTTCGGCCGATCATATCGATTCAGACATTGGCCTCAAGTGGCCAGTTGACGGGCACTCTCCTCCATCCACGTCCCGTACACCGATTGGCGACGCAACCGCCGCACGACCGAGTGGCTCGCTTCACAACCGGCACCCGGCCGGGGGGTTCAGCCCAGCGCCCGCTCGACCGCCCGCCGGACGGCCGCCGGGTCCAGCCCGTGGTCGACCACGACCCGCACCCCCACCCCCTCCCCCTCGCGGAGCACGCCCAGCAACAGGTGCCCGACCGCGATCTCCCCCGACTTCAGCCGCAGCGACTCCCGCAGCGACAGCTCCAGGACCTTCTTCGCCCGGGCGTCGAACGGGAGGTGACCGCCGAAGGTGCCGCCGGAGCGGAACCATCCCCGGCGCTTCGGCTCCTCCGCGGGCCGGGCGTCCAGGGCTCCCTCCCCGAACACCGCCTCGACCGCTTCCCGCACCGCGCCCAGGTCGACCCCGATCGAGGCCAGGGCGGCGGTGTCGTCCCCGGGCCCGACCAGTCGGCGCACCGCCCGCCGCGCGGCCTCCTGGTCCAGGCCCGCCTCGACCAGGACGGCGGCCGCCGGGTCGTCCGGCACGCCGAGGGCCGCCAGCAGCAGGTGCTCCGTCCCGACGCGGCCGTGCCGCAGCTCCCGCGCCTCCTGCTGCGCTCCGGTCACCACCTGCCGGGCCCGTTCGGTGAAACGCTCGAACATCACTCAGCCTCCGTCCTGGTCGCCATGGGTACCGCGCTTCGCGTACTTCTTGTGCACCGCCTGCCGGGTCACCCCGAGGCAGACCGCGATGTCCTGCCAGGACCAGCCCTGCGACCGGGCGTTGCCCACCTGCAGGGCCTCCAGGCGGTCCGCCAGATCACGCAGGGCGCAGACCGCCCGGAGCCCCACGGCGGGGTCACGACTGCTCGCAGCGGCTGCGAGTTCTCCGCTCTCGCTCATGGTGTCAACCTTGGTTGACACCCGCGCGGATGTCAACCCCGGTTGACGGATGTCGAGCTCAGCGGCCGCCGAACCGCCGCTCCAACGCCTCCTCGAAGGTCCCCCGGCCCACCGCCCGCTCCGGCGCCAGGTTCCCGCCCGCACGCAACCCCCGGCCACCGGCCCCCGGCATCCGCACCGGCAGCAGCACCCGCCGCTTGCCCGCCGCCCGCAGGTACGCCCCGGCCAGCTCCCGGTACGACCGCACGTGCGGCCCGCCCACCTCCGGCGCGAACCCGACGGGATCCTCGACCAGCCCGACGACCGCCGCCGCCACCTCCCGCACGTCCACCGGCTGGAACCGCACCCCGCCGAGCACCGGGAACAGCGGCAGCTTCACCGAGACGTCGAAGAACTTCAGCAGCAGGTCGTGGAACTGCGTCGCCCGCAGCACCGTCCACCCCAGCCCCGACTCCCGCACCACCCGCTCACAGGCGAGCTTCGTCCGGTAGTACGCGATCGGCACCCGGTCGATCCCCACGATCGACACGTACACCAGGTGCCTGACCCCCGCCTCCCGCGCCCGCGCCACCAGCGTCCGGACCCCCGCCACATCCGCCTTCCGCTGCGTGGTCGCGCAGTCCACCACCACCTCGACCCCGGCCACGGCCTCCGCGATCCCGGCCCCGCTCACCAGGTCGCCGACCACCCACTCGACCCCGTCACCCCCGACCCGCGCCCGACGGCTCAACCCCCGCACCGCCACCCCGCGCGCCACCAGCAGCCGCACCACCTCCCGCCCCAACGTCCCCGTCGCCCCGGTCACCAGCACCGTCCCGTTCACCACACCACTCCTTCCGTCGGACGCCTTCACTCCCTACGGACCGATCACGGCCCCGATCCGTGACATCGGCGGTTCCGGGGACGGGGAGGAGGCCGGAAAAGCGGAAGAGGGGGGGGGGGGGGGGGGGGTAGGGGGCCCCCCCCCCCCCGGGGGGGGCCCCCCCGGGGGGCGCCCCCCCCCCGCCCGGGGCCGGGCGGGCCGCGGCGG
>NZ_JBHWBZ010000014.1:82838-107178 GCF_042735475.1 Kitasatospora sp. NPDC059577
CCACAACACATCTCACCGATTCTCAGCCTCTTTTTCGGTGGGTCGGGGGGAGTTTGCTCTACTGTTGTCTTATCCCTTGCCCCCCCCCCAAACCCCCCCCCCCCCCCCCCCCCCGCCTCAGCGGTGGCTCACCCGGCCGGGGTCAGCACCGCCGGCCGCGGCCGGCGGTCCGGCCGGTGCTCAGCTGCAGCCGCTGGTGGAGCCGCAGCCCTCGCAGAGGTAGCAGCTTCCGGCGCGGCGCATCTTGGTGCCGCAGGAGAAGCAGAGCGGAGCGTCGGCGTTGAGACCGAGCTGGATCTCCATCAGCTCCGTGGAGTTGTGGGCCTGCTTCGCGGACGGCTTGGGCGCCTCGACGGCCGGGGCCGACGCCGGGGTCGGCTTCGCGGTCACCGGGGCGGACTGGGCGAGCGACTCGGTGTCGAGCTCCTCGGCCTCCAGCGGCTCGTAGGAGCCCGTCTCCAGGTGGCGCTGGCGCTCCTCGACGGAGTGGATGCCGAGCGCCGAGCGGGTCTCGAACGGCAGGAAGTCCAGTGCGAGGCGGCGGAAGATGTAGTCGACGATCGACTGCGCCATCCGCACGTCCGGGTCGTCGGTCAGACCGGCCGGCTCGAAGCGCATGTTGGTGAACTTCGAGACGTACGTCTCCAGCGGCACGCCGTACTGCAGGCCGACCGAGACGGCGATCGAGAAGGCGTCCATCATGCCCGCGAGGGTCGAGCCCTGCTTGGACATCTTGAGGAAGACCTCGCCGAGGCCGTCGTCCGGGTAGGAGTTGGCGGTCATGTAGCCCTCGGCGCCACCGACCGTGAAGGAGGTGGTGATGCCCGGGCGGCCCTTGGGCAGGCGCTTGCGGACCGGGCGGTACTCGACGACCTTCTCGACCGCGGCGGCGGGGGCCTCGGCCTGCTCGGCCTTGGTCTCGGAGTCCTTCTTCTTGGCCGAGAGCGGCTGGCCGACCTTCGAGTTTTCGCGGTAGATGGCGAGCGCCTTGACGCCCATCTTCCACGCCTCGAAGTAGATCTCCTCGACGTCCTCGACGGTCGCCGCGGCCGGCATGTTCACGGTCTTCGAGATGGCACCGGAGATCCACGGCTGGATCGCCGACATCATCCGCACGTGCCCCATCGGGGAGATGGAGCGCTCGCCCATCGCGCAGTCGAACACCTCGTAGTGCTCGGACTTGAGGCCGGGCGCATCCACCACGTTGCCGTGCTCGGAGATGTGGGCGACGATCGCCTCGGTCTGCTCGTCCTGGTAGCCGAGGCGCTTGAGGGCGCGCGGGACGGTGCCGTTGACGATCTGCATCGAGCCGCCGCCGACGAGCTTCTTGAACTTGACCAGGGCCAGGTCGGGCTCGACGCCGGTGGTGTCGCAGTCCATCATCAGGCCGATGGTGCCGGTCGGGGCGAGCACCGAGGCCTGGGCGTTGCGGAAGCCGTTCTGCGCGCCGATGCGCACGACGTCCTGCCAGGTGCGGTTGGCCTGCAGCCAGACCGGGGCGTCCAGTTCGTCCACCGAGACGGCGTCGAGCGAGGCGTCCGCGTGCTGCTTCATGACCTGCTGGTGCGCGACCGCGTTGCGGGCGTAGCCGTCGTACGGGCCGACCACGCCGGCGAGTTCGGCACCGCGGCGGTAGGCGGTGCCGGTCATCAGCGAGGTGATGGCGCCGGCCAGGGCGCGGCCGCCCTCGCTGTCGTAGGCGTGGCCGGTGGCCATCAGCAGGGCGCCGAGGTTGGCGTAGCCGATGCCGAGCTGGCGGAAGGCGCGGGTGGTCTCGCCGATCTTCTCGGTCGGGAAGTCGGCGAAGCAGATGGAGATGTCCATCGCGGTGATGACGAGTTCGACGACCTTGGCGAAGGTCGCCGCGTCGAAGGAGTCGTCGTCGCGCAGGAACTTCATCAGGTTGAGCGAGGCGAGGTTGCAGCTGGAGTTGTCCAGGTGCATGTACTCGGAGCAGGGGTTGGAGGCGTTGATCCGGCCGGACTCCGGGCAGGTGTGCCAGCGGTTGATGGTGGAGTCGTACTGGATGCCGGGGTCGGCGCAGGCCCAGGCGGCCTCGGCCATCTTGCGGAACAGCTTCTTCGCGTCCACGGTCTCGATGACCTCGCCGGTCATCCGGGCGCGCAGGCCGAATTCGGTGCCGTTCTCGACGGCGGTCATGAATTCGTCGGAGACGCGGACCGAGTTGTTGGCGTTCTGGTACTGGACGGAGGTGATGTCGTCCCCGCCGAGGTCCATGTCGAAGCCCGCGTCGCGCAGGGCGCGGATCTTCTCCTCCTCCTTCACCTTGGTCTCGATGAAGGCCTCGACGTCCGGGTGGTCGACGTCGAGCACGACCATCTTGGCCGCGCGGCGGGTGGCGCCGCCGGACTTGATGGTGCCGGCCGAGGCGTCGGCGCCGCGCATGAAGGAGACCGGGCCGGAGGCGTTGCCGCCGGAGGACAGGAGTTCCTTGGAGGAGCGGATCCGGGAGAGGTTGAGGCCGGCGCCGGAGCCGCCCTTGAAGATCATGCCCTCTTCCTTGTACCAGTCGAGGATCGACTCCATGGAGTCGTCGACGGACAGGATGAAGCAGGCGCTGACCTGCTGGGGCTGCTTGGTGCCGACGTTGAACCAGACCGGCGAGTTGAAGCTGAACACCTGGTGGAGGAGGGCGTGCGTCAGCTCGTGCTCGAAGACCTCGGCGTCGTCCTTGGTGGCGAAGTAGCCGTGCTTCTCGCCGGCGGCGCGGTAGGTGAGCACCACGCGGTCGATGATCTGCTTGAGGCTCCACTCGCGCTGCGGGGTGCCGACGGCGCCGCGGAAGTACTTCGACGTGACGATGTTGACGGCGTTGACCGACCAGAAGTCGGGGAACTCGACGCCGCGCTGCTCGAAGTTGATCGAGCCGTCACGCCAGTTGGTCATGACGACGTCGCGCCGCTCCCACCGGACCTCGTCGTACGGGTGCACGCCAGGAGTGGTGTAGATGCGCTCCGTCCGGAGACCGCCCTTCGAGGCCTTCGCGCCCTTGGCCGCGGCCTTCTCGGACTTCGACCCGCGTGCGGAACCGCTCGTGGTGTCTGTCACTTCTCGCTCCTCCTCCTGGGCAAACGCCCGGGGTGCCCCGAAAAGTCCGGGCACCGCTGGTTCGTTCTTCCGGTGTGCGGGCAGGCGGAGACCCTGCCTGTGATCGCACGGTTTGTAGTGTTCTGCGCCCCGTTTCCGGGCACGCCGGGGCCCCGTGGGGCCGTTGTGGTGCGGCTGGGCCCGCCTGGGGGCCGGTGCGCCGGCGCCTCCTAGGGCGCGGCGGCGGAGACGGACACGCGGGCGTCGTCCGTCTCCGGGGTGCGGGGCCGTTCCGCGCGGAGTTCCGCGATGGCGGCCTCGAAGTCTTCCAGTCCGTCGTACGCCTGGTACACGCTGGCGAAGCGCAGGTACGCGACCACGTCGAGTTCCTTGAGCGGGCCGAGTATGGCCAGGCCCACGTCGTGGGTGGTCAGCTCGGCGCTGCCGCTTGCGCGCACGCATTCCTCGACCCGCTGGCCGAGCTGGGCCAGCGCGTCCTCGGTGACCGGTCGCCCCTGGCAGGCCTTGCGGACGCCGGTGATGACCTTCTGCCGGGAGAACGGCTCGGTGACGCCGCTGCGCTTGATGACCATCAGTGCGGCCGTCTCCACCGTGGTGAAGCGGCGGCCGCAGTCGGGGCACTGCCGGCGGCGGCGGATGCAGCTGCCGTCTTCGGTGGTCCGGCTGTCGACAACGCGGCTGTCGGAGTGCCGGCAGAACGGGCAGTGCACCTCGGGATCCCTCCCTGGCAGATCGTGCGGACCGGTCGAGTCTAAGCGATGTGCCCCCGCCCTCGGCAAGCTGATCATGCCGGCGACCACTAGTACTGGGCACGGAGAGGACTCTAGCCACTACATCTAGGCCTCCAGGGCAAGCACCGCCCCTGGCGTGTCGACGCCGATTAGACTGCCGGAGTCGACTTCTGGTCGAACATTTACTCGATGTACAACAAAGCCTTGATCGAGTCAGCCAACTCCCGAATAATTCACTCGAACGTGTGTTTGGCGCAACCTTTCGATACGAGGTGCGTTGGGCTGGAAAAGGGAGAGGACAGCCGTCGAGAGGGGCCGCCGTGAACACGATCGAAAGCAACACCATCCCGGTGCAGGAACACTCCCAGTTCAAGGTGGGGCAGCGCACCACGAATCAGCAGAGCGTGGACATCAGCATGGACCGCAGCGAAGACCACCGACTCTCCGGCACGGCCCTTTCCGGCTCGAACCGCGTGCCGGACCAGCCGATCGAACACTCGCCCGCCATGGACGACACCCACCCGTCGCCCGCCCGTGCGATGCCCGGCCGCCCCCCCGGCATCCGGACCGACGAGGCCGGCCTCACCGAGCGCCAGCGCCGGGTGATCGAGGTCATCCGGGATTCCGTCCAGCGCCGGGGCTACCCGCCGTCCATGCGCGAGATCGGCCAGGCCGTCGGCCTGTCCAGCACCTCCTCGGTGGCCCACCAGCTGATGGCCCTGGAGCGCAAGGGCTTCCTGCGCCGGGACCCGCACCGTCCGCGCGCCTACGAGGTCCGCGGCGTCGAGGTGGCCCGCCCCAACACCGCCGAGACGGCCGGCCGGCCGTCCACCTCCTACGTGCCGCTGGTGGGCCGGATCGCGGCCGGCGGGCCGATCCTGGCCGAGCAGACGGTCGAGGACGTCTTCCCGCTGCCCCGCCAGCTGGTCGGCGAGGGCGAGCTGTTCGCGCTCACCGTGCGCGGCGACTCGATGATCGAGGCGGCCATCTGCGACGGCGACTGGGTCACCGTGCGCCGCCAGCCGGTCGCCGAGAACGGCGACATCGTGGCCGCGATGATCGACGGCGAGGCCACCGTCAAGCGACTCAAGCGCGAGGACGGCCGGATCTGGCTGATGCCGCACAACCCGGCGTACGAGCCGATCAACGGCGACAACGCGACCATCCTGGGCAAGGTCGTCGCGGTCCTGCGCCGCCTCTAGGCGCCCGACGACCTCCGGGCGCCCGGCCTCCCCCGCGGGGCGCCGCGCCGCGACCCGCACGGGTCGCGGACACCGGGAAGGGGCTCCACCGCTCACGCGGGGAGCCCCTCCGTCGTTCCGTCGGGCCCTGTGCCCGGGGCGGGCCTCAGCCGCGCTTCTCCACCGGCCGCACCGGCGCCGCCGAGGCGTCGATCGCCGCCAGCGAGCGGCGCACCTGGTTGCGGTCCGTGGTGTACCAGAACTCGGGCATCGAGGAGCGGAAGAAGCCCCCGTACCGCTTGGTCTCCACCCGCGGGTCGAGCACCGCCACCACGCCCCGGTCGTCCGCCGCGCGCACCAGCCGGCCCGCGCCCTGCGCCATCAGCAGCGCCGCGTGCGTCGCAGCGACCGCCATGAAGCCGTTGCCGCCGCGCTGTTCGACGTCCTTCTGGCGGGCGCTCATCAGCGGGTCGTCCGGCCGCGGGAACGGGATCCGGTCCATCACGACCAGCTGGCAGGACGATCCGGGAACGTCCACGCCCTGCCAGAGCGAGAGCGTGCCGAACAGACAGGTGGACGCGTCCGCGGCGAAGTCCCGGATCAGCTCGCCCAGGGTGTCCTCCCCCTGGAGCAGGATCCGCTGGTCCAGCCGCTCGCGCATCGCCTCGGCGGCGGCCTGGGCGCCGCGCATCGAGGAGAACAGCCCCAGGGTCCGCCCGCCGGCCGCGCCGATCAGTTCGGCCAACTCGTCGAGCATGTCCGGCCGTTCCGGGTCGCGCCCGGGGTCGGCCAGGTGCTTGGCGACGTACAGGATGCCCTGCTTGGGGTACTTGAACGGGGAGCCGACGTCGATCCCGCGCCAGTGCGGCACCGCGTCCTCGCCGAACCCGGGGCCGGGCTCCGGGTTGTCCCCGTCCGTGCGGACGTCCGGCAGCCGCGTCTCGGGGGGCAGGCCGACGGAGGCGGCGACGCCCTTGAAGTCCCCGCCGAGCTTGAGCGTGGCCGAGGTGAGGACGACCGAGCGCTCCTTGTACAGCCCCTCGCGCAGCAGTCCGGAGACGCTCAGCGGGGCGACCCGCAGCGAGGCGGTGCCCAGCCCGTAGCGGTCGCTGCGCTCGATCCAGACCACGTCGTACTCGGAGTCCTCCAGCAGCCGCTCGGCGGTCTCGTGCAGCGTCTCGGCCGAGGCCATGGCCTGCTTGCGAACGGCGTCCTCGTCGCTGAGCCCCTTGTCCCTGGTCTCCCCCAGCGAGCTGATCACCTGGCGGGAGGCGTCCCGGATCGCGGTGACCGCGTACGCCAGGTACTCGGGCAGTTCCTCGACCCGGCCGGGCTGGGCGGTCTCCATCAGGCCGTGGTAGTTCTCGGCGGCGGCCTGCAGGGCGTCCACGGCCTTCTCGTTGGCGAGCCGGGCGGCCCGCTTCACGGCCCGGTTGACCGCGCCGACGGTCAGCTCGGCGGTGGCCGCGCCGGTGACCCGGTTGACCAGCTCGTGGGCCTCGTCGACGATCAGCAGACCGTGCTCGGGGAGCACCGGTGCGCCCTCGATCGCGTCGATCGCGAGCATCGCGTGGTTGGTGACCACGACGTCCGCCAGCTTGGCCCGTTCCCGTGCCTTCTCGGCGAAGCACTCCTGCCCGTACGCGCAGCGGGTGGCGCCCAGGCATTCCTTGGAGGTGACCGCCAGCTGGGCCCAGGCCTTGTCGGAGACGCCGGGGCTGAGGTCGTCGCGGTCCCCGGTGTCGGTCTCCTCGGCCCAGTCGCGCAGGCGCAGGACGTCCTGCCCGAGCTTGCCGGTCGGCCCGCCGAGCGCGTCCACCGGGTCGAACAGGCCCTCGCCCTCCTCGCTCGGGGTGCCCTCGTTGGCCCGGTGCAGGCACAGGTAGTTGGAGCGGCCCTTGAGCATCGCGAACAGCGGGCGGCGGCGCAGCGCCGGGTGCAGCGCCTCGACGGTGCGCGGCAGGTCCCGCTCCACCAGCTGGCGCTGCAGCGCCAGGGTGGCGGTGGCGATCACCACGCGGTCCCCGTGGGCGAGCGCGGGCACCAGGTAGGCGAGGGACTTCCCGGTGCCGGTGCCGGCCTGGACGAGCAGGTGCTCGCCGTTGTCGACGGCGTCGGCGACGGCCTCGGCCATCCGGACCTGGCCGGCGCGTTCGACGCCGCCGACGGCCGCCACCGCGGCGTGCAGCAGGTCGGGGATCCGCGAGCGCGGGACGGCGACGGGCTCGTCGGCGTCTTCGCCGTGGTCCGCCGCGAGCTGGGATTCGGAGTCGTTCGTCATGACACTCCCACCCTACGGGGCGGGGGTGACAATCCGGTCCCGTTGCGCGGGCGGCCGCACGTCCACCTCCACCAGCGCGTTGGGCACGGTCCCGAACCGGGCGGCGTGCGGGCGGTGCGGGCGGTCCTGGTAGCCGTCGAGGAGCAGCCGGTTGCGGTTGAGGCAGAGCCGGTCGATCCGGGGCCGGAAGAGGTCGAACAGCTCGAAGCGCTCGCGCAGTTCGGGGAAGCGGTCCTGGTGGCGGCGGACCTCGGCGCGCAGCAGGGCCCAGAACTCGGCCTCGGCCAGTCCGGTCTGCGCCTCCAGCAGCGGGGCGAGGTAGCGGAAGACGCCGATGAACAGTCCGGAGTGGATGAACTGGCAGAGCCCCTGCGCGCCCTCCCGCAGCAGGACGTCGGCCACCTCGGCGGGCAGGTCGCGCAGTTCGGGGAGGTCGAGCGAGCTGAGGTTGACGTCGTCCACGAAGTCCTTGACCGCGAGCCGGGTCGGGGTGTCCCGCTCGTCGAAGACCACGATGGCGTTCTCGCCGTGCGGGGAGAAGACCAGGCCGTAGCGGTAGAGGAAGTGGAGCAGCGGCGGCAGCATCGCGGCGAACAGCCGGCCGGTCCACTCGGCGGGGGTGAGGCCGGAGCGGGTGATCAGCTCGGCGGCGAGGGCCCGCCCGTCGGAGCCGGTCTGCAGCAGGGCGGCCAGGGTGCGGGCACGCTCGTCGTCGTCCAGGGAGGGGCCGAGCGGTTCGCGCCAGATCGCACCGAGGAGTTCCTTGTACTGGTAGGGCGCCTCGGGCATCTCCCCGTACAGCGGGTGGTCGACGGTGACGGAGGCGACCTCGCCGAGCAGGACCACCCGGCACTCGTCGCGCAGGAACGGGTCGGCGTCGCGGAGGCCGTGCAGCCAGGCGGTGACGGCGGGCGCGGCGAGGGTGCGTTCGGTGGGCAGGCCGCGCCAGACCAGGGTGTTGAGGATGGACAGCGGCAGCTTGACGGTGCAGCGCTCGGGGCGGGCGGTGTTGAAGAAGGAGCGGATGGACTGCTGGGGCAGCCGCGGGTCGCCGTCGGAGGGCAGCGGGACGATCTCGCCGGAGGCGATCCAGGGCGCGAACAGCGGCAGGACCGTCTCGTCCCACTGCCAGGGGTGGACGGGCAGCAGCAGGTAGTCGTCGGCGTCCGGTCCGAGCGCGGCGCGCAGCGCGTCCACGTCGTCCAGCTCGCGGGCGTACAGCTGCTCGGGGCGGTCCAGACCGGGCACGCCGCGGTACCGGGCGAGCCGGCGGTGGACGGCGATCCAGGGCAGCGGGCGGGGGCTGCGGGCCTCGGGGGCCCAGCGGGCGGCGTCGGAGGCGGAGAAGCCGATCCGGCCCTTGTTGGGGACGATCCAGGGGTGGCCGCCCTGCCGGCCCTCCAGCGCGGTGTGGTCGAGCTCGGCGAGTTCGGCGGCGGTGAGCGCGGTGGCGAGCTGGCGGGCGTCGGCGGTCAGGGTGGCGGAGAGTTCGCGGATCAGGTGGGCGGTGGTATCGCCGCGCATCCCGAGGGTCTCCCGGGCGTAGGGGAGGAAGCGCAGCGGGTCCAGGCCGTCCGGGCGGGAGCAGCGGATCGACTCCGGCTCGACCTGCCAGCCGTCGTAGGCGCCGCGCCGGGCGGTGAAGTGGTACTCGACCTCCGGCAGCTTCAGCAGGTACTCGCCGTCGAGGGCCCCGGGGACGGGTTTGAGCAGTTCCTCGTAGGCGAACTCGCCGAGCATCTTGGCCAGCAGGGCGCGGCCGGCCCGCTGCCAGTGCCCGGCGGTGAGGTGCGGGGGCAGGTAGAGCGGCGGTTCAGCGGCCGGCTGTTGCGGCACGGGTCAGCTCCTGGGGGCGGGGGAGGACGGGGGTCTGTTCCGGGGGTGCGGATACCGGTGGTGCTTGGCCGGCCTGCGCCCGGGCGGCCGGGACGGGCGGCGCGAAGCCGGTCCAGGCGGTGCGGCCGGGCAGCCGGTGGACGGTCCGCCCGGTGACGGCGTTGAGGATCACGGCGGCCCGGTGGGCGCCGAGCCCGAGGTCGGGCGTGCCGACGCCGTGGGTGTGCAGTTCGGCGTTCTGGACGTAGAGGCCGCCGCCGAGGCCGGGCCGGGTGGCGACCCGGTGGTCGAGGTCGACCCGGTAGCGCCCGGCCTCGTCCCAGTCGATCAGGTCGGCGAGCGGTTCGAGCGCGGCCGGGCGGGCGGCCCGGTAGCCGGTGGCGAGCACCACGGCGTCGGTGCGCAGGACGTGCTCGGCGCCGGAGTCGGTGTGCCGGCAGTGCAGTTCGAGGCCGCCGCAGGGGCCGGGCCGGGCGTCGGTGACGGCGGTGCCGGGGGTGATCTCGACCGGGGCGGCGTCGATCGGGCGGCCGATCGTGCGCTCGTAGAGGTGGTCGTGGATCTCGGCGAGGGTCTCGGCGCTGGCGGCCTTGTGCAGTTGCCACTGGGCGGTGACCAGGGCGTCCCGGACGGGCCCGGGCAGGCTGTGGAAGTAGCGGGTGTAGTCGGGGGTGAAGTGCTCCAGGCCGAGCTTGGAGTACTCCATGGGCGCGAGCGCGCGGGTGCGGGTGAGCCAGCGCAGCCGGACGCCGTCGCCCTCGTGGCGGCGGAGCAGGTCGAGGAAGACCTCGGCGCCGGACTGTCCGCTGCCGATCACGGTGATGTCCCGGGCGGCGGCCAGGTCGTCCCTGCGGTCCAGGTAGTCGGCGGAGTGGAAGGCCCGCGGGTGGCCGGCGAGCCCGGCGAAGGCCTCAGGCAGCACCGGCCGGGTGCCGACGCCGAGGGCGAGGTTGCGCGCCCGTACGGAGGAGCGCCGGCCGGTCGCGGTGTCGGTCAGCTCGGCCCGGTAGCAGTCGCCTTCCCGGTGCAGGGCGGTGACCTCGGTGCCGAAGCGGCAGTTGGTCAGCCGCTCGGCGGCCCAGCGGCAGTAGTGGTCGTACTCGCGGCGCGGCAGCTGGAAGCGCTCGGCGAAGTAGAAAGGGAACAGCCGGTCCTGCTCGCGCAGGTAGTTGAGGAAGGACCACGGGTTGGTCGGGTCCACCAGGGAGACCAGGTCGGCGAGGAACGGCACCTGCATCCGGGCCCCGTCCACCAGCATCCCGGGGTGCCAGCGGAACTCCGGGCGCTGGTCGCAGAAGAGCGTGCGCATTCCGGGGACGGGCTCGGCGAGCGCGGCGAGCGAGAGGTTGAACGGTCCGATGCCGACGCCGAGCAGATCGTACGGCGGCGGGGGTGCTGGGGTGTCCACGGGGTTTCCTAGGCGGGGTCGGGGTCAGGCGGACCGGGGCCCGTCGGGGTCGGACGGGCGGCGGCCGAACGGGCTGCGGTCGGGCGGTCGGGATCGGACGGATCGGGGTCGGACGGTCGCGGTCGGACGGGCCGTGGTCAGGCGGGCCGCGGTCAGGCGGGCCGGGCCCGGACGGTCAGGGGTGCCCGGGCGCGCACCATCAGGGCGGCGCGCTTGTCGGGCAGGTCGAGTTCGGCGGTCGCCCGGAACCCGGCCCGTTCGAAGGCCCGGACCGAGCGCCGGTTTCGGACGTCCGGTTCGGCGACGACCCGTTCGCAGGACGGTCGGCGGCGCAGGATCCCCTCCGCGAGGGCGGCCAGCAGGACGGCGCCCAGTCCCCGACCGCGGCTGGCGGAGGGGCCGAGCAGCAGGTGGACGCCGGTGTCGTGCGGCCGGGCCGGGTAGTGCGCGGCCAGCGGGTCGAGGTCGGCGCGGTAGACCTCCCAGTAGCTCATCGGCTCGCCGTCGAGCAGGCCGAGGCAGGGAACGCTGCGGCCGTCGCCGTCGAGCTGGGTCCGCACGTGCCGGCCGGTGACCTCGGGCGGCCCGGCGAGTTCCCAGAAGGCGGCGACCTCGGGGTCGTTCATCCACCCGGCGAGCAGGTCCAGGTCGGCGGGCAGCCGGACCGGGCTGAGCCGGAACTCGCCGGCCGGGGTGGGGATCGCACCCCACCCGGGCAGGTCGTCCAGCATCAGCCACCCGCCACCGGGTTGGGGATGTCCACGTAGACGGACTGGCTGGCGACCGGGCCGACCAGTTCGTCCATGCCGTTGATCCGGGTGAGCAGGTTGGCCTTGCAGGGCAGTGTGGGCGCGTCCAGCAGCAGCCCGGGCAGCGCCGAGCCGGTGGCGGCGGCCCGCGGTCCGGCCAGGAACCGCCGCAGTGCGGCCAGCAGCACCGTCTCGTCGGCCAGCCGCTGGGAGCCGAAGGCGCCGATCAGGCCGAGGACGTGGTTGATGCCGAGGTAGTAGGCGAAGTGGTGGTCGATCACCGGGTCGGGCAGGAAGGTGTCGCTGTCGGTGCCGAGTCCGGGCAGCCGGTCGGTGAGCCGCTCGGCGGCGCTCTCCCGGTAGTAGTAGCCCTGGTTGTCGCGGTAGCGGCCGCCGCGGGGCCAGCCGGCCTCGTCCAGCAGGACGAGGCTGTTCTGCTGGTGCGCCTCCAGGGCGATGCCGCCCCGGCCGTCCAGCCACAGGATGGGCAGCACGACGGCGTCCAGGTAGCGCAGGAACCATTCGGCGGCGACGGTCCGCAGCGGGCGCCCGCAGCGCGCGGCGAGGGCCCGCAGGATGTCGCCGAGCCGGGACGGCACGGTGTCGCCGGTGCCCAGCGGCTGTTCGGCGACCAGTCCGGCGACGCACAGCGCGCGCTCGTCGGGCGCGAAGGGCTGGGCGCGCAGCACCGTGTCCAGGCCGCCCGGGTCGCCGAGCGCCGGATGGTCGACGCCGATCCAGGCCGGGTCGCGGACGATGTCGAAGCCGGGGTGGGCGGCCCGCCACTCGGCGGCCAGCCCGCTCTCCAGCAGCCGGTGCATCTCCAGGCCGCGGTGCAGTTCCTTGCGCAGGTTCTCCCGGCGGGAGTTGGTGATCCGTAGGCCGAGCGAGAGCTTGAGCATCCAGGGGGTGCCGGGCCGGTAGACCGTGCGGACCGAGGAGGTGGGGTGCCAGGGCTCGCCGGCCGGGCCGAGGTCGTGCAGCAGCCCGTCGGCGAGCAGGGCGGCGACGGCCGGGCGGTGGGCGAGTTCGCGGGCCTGCCAGGGGTGCAGCGGCAGGGCGGCGGTGCCGGGCGGCAGGGCGAGGCGTCCGTCGAGCAGGCCGGCGGTGATCCCGTCGGCGCTCTCGGCGACGGCGGAGCCGGCGGCGAGCAGTTCGCGGGCGACGGCGTACCAGTGGAGTTGGAAGGAGCCGTGGAGTTCGGGCGAGTAGGCGGCGCTCTGCGCCGGGCCGAGGCCGTCGCGGCTCTTCGGGGTGGGGTGCAGCGGGTGGCCGAGGAGCAGGGACTGTTCGGCGGCGAGGAAGTGCGAACGCTCGGGGCCGCCGGGCGCGGCACCGGCGCGGCGGTGGGTGAGGATCTCGGCGGTGCGGACGACGGAGTCGGCGACCCGGGCGGCGAGGTCGGCGACCTGCCCGGGGTCCGGCCGGTCGGCGGCCGCGGCGGCGAGCAACGCGGCGGCGGTGACGGCGTCCACCGGGGCGTCGTGGGAATCCCCCGCGGCGGCCTCGCCGGCCGCGAGGGTCGCCGGGCCGAACCGGTGCCAGCCGCCGGGCGACCAGTAGCGGACCGGGGCGGTGAGCCGGGCGGCGCCGCCGAGGACGGCGATCCGCAGTCGGCCGTCGGGCCCGGGCCGGGCTCCGGTCTCGCGCGTCCAGCAGCGCAACAGGGCTTCCACGGCGGCCTGTTCGGCGGCGACGGTGGGATCGTGGTGCAGCAGCGGATCGCGGTGAAGCAGCGGCTCGCGGTGCGGCGCCTGGTCGTGGTGCGGCAGCGGGCCGGAGTGCGGTACCGGGTCGCGGTGCGGCAGCGGATCGGGCCCGGGCCGCTCCCCCGCGTTCGCCTCCGGGCGTTCGGGGCCCGGCGCCGTCCCCCCGCCCCGGGCCGGGGGTGCCCCCACCGCGCACTGGTCGCTCGCCGCTCTCGGCGTCGGCGCGCCCTTGGGCTCCCGAGGGGGCTCCGTGGGCTGCGGCGGTTCGGGCGGGGCTCCGGTGAGGGCGGTGCTCAAGGCTGCTCCTTGGGGCGCGTGGGGGTGCGGACGCGCACTGGTGGTGGAGGGGGTCGGCGGGCGCTCGCACCGTCGCGTCAGGTAAGGGTTACCTATCCCTGAGGGGTGATCACAAGGACGGCTCACTCGTCCGGGTGAAGATCGGGCATTGTCCACCCCGGGGGCGAAAGGCCCTGCTGCGCCGGTGAGTCGACCGGGTCCGCGTCACGGATCGGTGATCTCCGGCCGGTACCGCAACCCGGGGGGCGGGCACGGCCGTCCTCCTCCGCGGTGGAAGACTCCAGGGCGGCGGGCCGCCACAGCACGGACCGGCCGCGCACGGACGACCCGTCACCGACCAGCCCGGAACCACGGGCCCGACGCCGGCCGGCCGACCGCGCACGGACGACCGACGACGACCCGCCACCGACCGACCCAGCACGACCGACCCAGTACAGACCGAGCACAGGGGGAAGCGCACAGATGCCTACGATCCACCGGTCAGCCCTGGCCGCCGCCGTGGTCGCGGGAAGCCTGCTCGCCGTGAGCGCCTGCGGGCCGGACGGCCCGGCGGGCGACGGGGGAGGCAGCGCCGCGCCGCCGCCCGCCTCGGCCCCGGCGAACGGCACCGCCGGCGGAGGCGGCGCGATCGGCGGGATCACCCTCCCGTCCGGCCTGCCGACCAGCCTGCTGGAGGGCCTGCCGAGGAGCTGGGACGACCTGAAGAAGTGGAAGTTCGAGGACTGGGACAGCTGGGCGTCCAAGCACGTCTTCAACAACCCGGTGGTGAAGGACTTCTGGGACCCGGACACGATGGGCGACTCCAAGCCCGCCGACCCGGCCCCGCCCGCCGCCAAGCCCTCCCCGGCGACCCCCAAGCCCGCCGGCGACGACGGCGTGACCGACCCCGAGCCGCCGGTGGTCAACGCCGTCGCGGTGCCCCGCCCGTACACCAAGCAGCCCTCCGGCAAGGTGTTCTTCTCCGCCAAGGGCGGCCGCGGCAACTGCTCGGCGACGGTGATCGCCGACCCGCAGCACCCCGGCAAGAGCAACCTGGTCTGGACGGCCGGCCACTGCGTGCACGAGGGCAAGGGCGGGAGCTTCTACAAGGACCTGGTGTTCGTGCCCGCCTACAACAACTCGGGCGCCTCCAGCGGCGGCAAGCGTGCCCCGCTGTCCGAGCTGGCCCCGCTCGGCACGTGGTGGGCCGACCAGGTCACCACCTCGCCGCAGTGGATGGTCGAGGGCGGTGGCACCGGCGACGCCGCCAACCAGTACGACTTCGCGGTCATGCGCGTGCACAATCAGAACGACACCGGCAAGTCCCTGGAGGAGACGGTCGGTTCGGCCGTCCCGGTGTGGTTCGACGCCCCGCGCGACAAGATCGGCGTGTCGGCCGTCGGCTACCCGCTACTCAAGCCGTTCGACGGCCAGGAACTGTACAAGTGCGACGGCGGCAAGCCGACCCGGCTCTCCTTCGACGCCAAGCGGCCCTCGATGCTCACCATCGGCTGCAACATGACCCAGGGCTCCAGCGGCGGCGGCTGGTTCGCCACCATGCCCGACGGGAAGACCGCCCTGGTCAGCAACACCTCGATCGGCACCCAGGACCACACCTCGCTCAGCGGCCCGTACCTGGAGACGGTCGCCAAGCAGGCCCTGGACTGGATCTCCAGGAAGCAGTAGCCGCCACGGGGGGCGGTCGTACGGAAACACCAGCACAGCACGGGGGACGATGCAGCATGCCGAGAACCACCAACCGGGGGCGCCGGGCCAGGACGGCCGGCGCCGCACTGCTCGCCGTGACCGCCCTCGCGGCGGCGGCCTGTGGCCCGGACGGCCCCGCCAGGCCGGCCACTCCGCCCCCCGCCCTCCCCAAGTCCGCGCCCACCAGCCTGGGCGACCTGACGGGCTGGAAGCTGGAGGACTGGACGAAGTACGTCACCGAGAGCAGGTTCGCCAACGAGACGGCCCGGGGCTTCTGGTCGACCGCCCGGATGGACGCCGCCAAGCCCCGGCCCACCCCGGAGTACCCGCTCACCGCCCCGGCGGCCCCCGGCGTCGAACGGGACGCCCCGCCCGCCGCCGTCCGGGCGGAGCCGCAGCCGCACCCGTACGGCCAGGCCGCGGCCGTGGTCGGCCGGCTCTTCGTGACCACGCCGCAGGGCGACGCGGCCTGCTCCGCGACCGTGGTCTCCGACCCGGTCAACCCGGGCCGCAGCAACCTCGTCTACACCGCCGCGCACTGCCTGCACGACGGCAAGGGCGGCGGCTGGCTGAAGAACGTGGTGTTCGTGCCCGGCTTCAACCGGGACGGCCAGGCGAACCACGGCAAGCCGTACACCGACGCCCAGGCCGCCCCGTACGGCCGGTGGACGGCGGTGCGCGCGCTGGTGTCGCCGACCTGGCTCCAGGAGAGCGGCGTCGGCGCCCACAACCAGTTCGACTACGGGATCCTGCGGGTGCAGGCCGAGGGCGACTCCGGGAAGTCCCTGGAGGAGACCGTCGGCGGGTCGGTCCCGGTCTGGTTCAACGCCCCGCGCGACCAGATCACCTCGGCCGCCGCCTACGGCTACCCGGCCGAGCGGCCCTTCGACGGCATGGAGCTGGACCACTGCGACTCCCCGGTCCCGCCCGCCCGGCTCTCCTTCGACCGGAGCCGCCCGCCGATGTACGTGATCGGCTGCACCATGACCGCCGGCTCCGGCGGCGGCGGGTGGTTCGTCACCAGGGACGGCAAGCCCAACCTGATCAGCGTCGGTGCGATCGGCGACCGCGGTCCGGCCGGCTACCAGGCCGGGCCCTCGCTGCAGGACCAGGCGAAGCAGGCCTTCGACTTCTTCGCCAAGAACGTCCGCTGACCCGGCCGGGGCGCCCCCGCCGCGGACGCCCCGGGACAGCGCACGGGCAGGGCCCCCGGGACCACGTACGGTCCCGGGGACCCTTCACACCGCTCGGGTGGCCTCAGCCCTGCAGGGCCACCGTGAAGTGCTCCAGCTCGGCGGCCAGCTCGGCCGGCACCTTGGCGTGCAGCAACGTGCCCTCGCCGGTGTGCTCGGTGGAGAGCAGCTCGCCCTCCGCGTGCACCCGGGAGACCAGCGCGCCCTGGGTGTAGGGCACCAGGGCCCGCACCTCGACGGCCGGTCGCGGCAGCTCGTCGTCGATGAGCTTGAGCAGTTCCTCGATGCCGGCGCCGCTGCGGGCCGACACCACGATGGCGTGCGGCTCGCGGCGCAGCAGGCGCTGCAGCACGTGCGGGTCGGCGGCGTCCGCCTTGTTGATCACCACGATCTCCGGCACGGTCTGCGCGTCGACCGAGACGATGACCTCGCGGACGGCGGCCAGCTGGGTCTCCGGCTCGGGGTGCGAGCCGTCGACCACGTGCAGGATGAGGTCCGCGTCGGCGACCTCCTCCATGGTCGAGCGGAACGCCTCGACCAGGTGGTGCGGCAGGTGCCGGACGAAGCCGACGGTGTCGGCCAGGGTGTAGACCCGCCCGCTCGGGGTCTGGGCCCGGCGCACGGTCGGGTCCAGGGTGGCGAACAGGGAGTTCTCGACCAGCACGCCCGCGCCGGTGAGCCGGTTGAGCAGGGAGGACTTGCCGGCGTTGGTGTACCCGGCGATGGCCACCGACGGCACCTGGTGGCGCCGGCGCTCCTGGCGCTTGGTGTCGCGGCCCTTCTTCATGTCGGCGATCTCCTTGCGGAGCTTCGCCATCTTCTCGCGGATCCGGCGCCGGTCGGTCTCGATCTTGGTCTCACCGGGACCACGGGTGGCCATGCCGCCGCCGGACGAGCCGGAGCCGCCACCACCCATCTGCCGGGACAGCGACTGACCCCAGCCCCGCAGTCGCGGCAGCATGTACTGCATCTGCGCGAGCGAGACCTGCGCCTTGCCCTCCCGGGACTTGGCGTGCTGGGCGAAGATGTCCAGGATCAGGGCCGTCCGGTCGACGACCTTGACCTTGACCACGTCCTCCAGGTGGATCAGCTGGCCCGGGGTGAGTTCACCGTCGCAGACGACGGTGTCGGCGCCGGTGGAGGCGACGATGTCGCGCAGCTCCTGCGCCTTTCCGGAGCCGATGTAGGTGGCCGCGTCCGGCTTGTCGCGACGCTGGATGACGCCGTCCAGCACCTCGGAGCCGGCGGTCTCGGCGAGCGCGGCGAGCTCCGCCATGGAGTTCTCCGCCTCCTCCAGCGTGCCGTCGGTCCAGACGCCGACGAGCACCACGCGCTCCAGGCGGAGCTGGCGGTACTCGACCTCGGTGACGTCCTCGAGTTCGGTGGAGAGGCCGGCGACCCGGCGCAGGGCGGCGCGCTCGCTGCGGTCGTACTGGTCGCCGTCGTAGTGGTGGCCGAGGTCCTCGTCGATGGCCGCGAGGTCCTCGTCCATGAGGGCTTCCGCCCGCTGACCGTCGAAGCGGCGCGGAGCGTCGGCGTGGTCGCGGGTGTCGAACGTGGAGGTCATTCTGTCCTTTGGCTGGCTGGTACGGGAGGCCTTCGGGGACCGCGGGGCGGTCCCTCAAGGAGTCTGCCCAGCTGCCGCCCCGGCTACCGTCCGGGCGGGGTGAGCTACCCCTCGGGTCCTCGGTGCCACCGGGGCACCTGTGCCCTGTGAACGCCGTGGACCGGCCGTGAATTCCCCATGATGGTCGCACGCCCGGCGAGGCCCGGTCATCCCCATTTCCGGTCGGACGGCCGGGCCGTGGCCGGGCGGGGCGGGGCCTGGCCGCCCTCCGGAGCGTGCGGGCGGTCGACGTCGTACACCCCGGAGACCCGCAGCATCGCGCGCATCAGGCCCGGCAGGGCGGCCGGCTCGGGCAGTTCCACGGTGTAGGTGTGCCGCACCCGCGACTCCTGCGGCGGCTCGACCTCGGCCGAGACGATGCCGACGCCCGCGGCGGAGATCGCCGCGGTGAGGTCGGCCAGCAGCCGGGGGCGGTTCAGCGCCTCGGCCCGCAGGGTGACCCGGTGCCCGGCCGCCGGGGCGTCCTGGGGCTGCCAGTGCACCTCCAGCGCGGCCCGGCCGTCCGCCCGCATCCGTTCCCCGGCGGGGCAGCCGGTGCGGTGCACGGCCACCGCGCCGCCGCGGATCGGGTAGCCGGCCACCTCGTCCGGCGGGACGGGCGTGCAGCAGCGCGCCAGCCGTACGGTCGCCCCGGGCCGGCCGGCCACGGCGACCGGTGCGGACCGCCTCTCGGCGGTGCGGCGGCCGGGCGGGGCGGGCTGGGCCGCGGCCGGACCGGTGCGCACCGCCGGCAGTCGGGCCGGCGGGTCGGCCAGCCAGCGTTCGATGGCGAGCCGGGCGGCCGGGGTGCGGGCGTGCGCCAGCCATTCGGGGGCGGGGCCGGAGGGCTGTCCGCCGCCGGCCGGGAGGGTCTCGGTGAGCACCGCGAGCAGGTCGCCGTCCTCCAGCACGGTGGAGAGCGCGCTGAGCCGTCCGTTGACCCGGACGCCGATACATCGGTGGCCGGTCTCCTCGCCGAGCAGGTAGGCCGCGTCCACGCAGGTGGCGCCGGCCCGCAGCTGAAGCGTTTCGCCGCTCTCGGTCACCACGGTGATCTCGCGGTCACCGGCCAGGTCGGCGGTGAGCGTGGACCAGAAGGCGTCCGGGTCGGGCGTCTCCTGCTGCCACTCCAGCAGTCGGCTGAGCCAGCCCGGCCGGGCCGGGTCGGTGCGGTCCAGTTCGTCGGTGTCCTGGGCGGCGGCGGCCGGGGACGGGTCGCCGAGGGCGACCACCCCGGTCTCGGCGACCTCGTGCATCCGGCGGGTGCGGACCAGCACCTCGACCACCGCGCCGCCGCTCAGCGCCACGGCGGTGTGCAGCGACTGGTAGAGGTTGAACTTGGGCGCGGCCACGAAGTCCTTGAACTCCCCGGGCAGCGGCGTCCAGCAGGTGTGCAGTTCGCCGAGGACGGCGTAGCAGTCGGCGTTCTCCTCGACCACCACCAGCAGCCGCCCGAAGTCGGCCGGGCGCGGCCCCTGCGGCCGCCCGTCCGGGCCGGGCGCGCCGGTCCGTTTGAGCAGGACCCGGTGCAGCGAGACGCAGTGCCGGGGCCGCACGGTCACCTCGGCGGCCACCCCGGCCTCGGCGAGCTGCCGGGCCAGCTGCCGGGCGAAGGGCTCCAGCACGGTGTCGGGCGCGGCCTCGTGGCCGGCCATCAGGGTGCGGGCCCGGGCGTGCTCCTCGGGGTGCAGGGTGGCGAAGACGATGTCCTCCAGCTCCGCCTTGAGCACGTGGATGCCGAGCCGTTCGGCGAGCGGGATCAGCACGTCCCGGGTGACCTTGGCGATCCGCACCTGGCTGGCCGGCTTCATGTGCCGGATGGTGCGCATGTTGTGCAACCGGTCGGCCAGCTTGATCACCATGACCCGGACGTCGTCCCCGGTGGCGACCAGCATCTTGCGGAAGGTCTCGGCCTCGGCGGCGGCGCCGAAGTCGACCTTCTCCAGCTTCGTCACCCCGTCGACCAGGTAGGCGACTTCGGGACCGAATCCCGCGCCGACCTGCTCCAGCGTCAACTCGGTGTCCTCGACGGTGTCGTGGAGCAGCGAGGCGACCAGGGTGGTGGTCCCGGCGCCGAGTTGGGCCAGGATCATGGTCACGGCCAGCGGGTGGGTGATGTACGGCTCACCGCTCTTGCGCTTCTGGCCGCGGTGGCTGGCCTCGGCGAGCCGGTACGCCCGGGCGAGCAGGCCGAGGTCGCCCTGCGGGTGGTGCAGGCGGTGGACCCGGACGAGCGGTTCCAGGGCGTCCGGCACGAGCGGCCGGCCGGTGGCCAGTAACGCGGCCCGGCCGGCCCGGCCGAGGGCGGCCCGGCCCAGCTCTCCGAGGGGCCTCCTGGCCCCGCCCTGCCGTACGGTCGTCGGCTGCCCCGTCAGGGACTGCCCGGCTTCGATGGTCATCGGCACCTCCGGCAACGTCGCCGGGCGCGGCCCCTCCTGAGGGGGTGATCGTGCTACCCCTCCCAGGGGTGATCGACCCGGTGGTCCATGCTACCGAGCAGAGCACGTTCCGCGACGCCGTGATTCCCGTCCGCGACCGGTATCACCCGATCGGGGGGATTCGTCACCGCACGAATTGGGCAAACCGGGCTGTCAGCCCCGACGCACGGACTCCCACCAGCGCTCGTCCAGCCGCCCCTCGGCCACGATCACCGCCGGTCCGGCCATCTCCACCCGGCCGTCCGGGTGCTCGGTGATGACCAGGCGACCGCCCAGCACGTCCACGGTGTACGCGACGGCCTCACCGGTGACCGCCGGGTCGGCGCCGTCCCGGCGGATGGCGGCCACCGCGACGGCGCACGCGCCGGTACCGCAGGAACGGGTCTCGCCCGAGCCGCGCTCGTGCACCCGCATCGCGACGTGGCGCGGCCCGCGGTCCACCACGAACTCGACGTTGACGCCCTCCGGGTACGCGCCCGCGGGGCTGGTGAGCGGCGCGGTGAAGAGGTCACCGGCGTGGTCCAGGCTCTCCACGAACGCGACCGCGTGCGGATTGCCCATGTTGACGTTCAGCGCCGGCCAGCGGCGCTCGCCGACCGCGACCTCGATGCCGTCCGGCCCGGGGAACCGGGCGCTGCCCATGTCGATGGTGACGTCACCGGGCGTGCCGTCCGCGGCGGCCTCGGCGACCTTCGCGGTGAGCACCCCGGAGCGGGTGGCGACGGCCAGTTCACCGGGCTCGGCCAGGCCGGCCGCGACCAGGAAGCGGGCGAAGACCCGCAGGCCGTTGCCGCACATCTCGGCGATGCTGCCGTCGGAGTTGCGGTAGTCCATGAACCACTCGGCCCGGTCGGCCATCCCGGCGGCGGCCGGGTCCGCGGCCGAGCGCACCACGCGCAGCAGCCCGTCCCCGCCGACGCCGGCCCGCCGGTCGCACAGCGCGGCGACGGCCGCGGGACCGATCTCCAGCGCGCCGTCCGGGTCCGGGACGATGACGAAGTCGTTCTGGGTGCCGTGCCCCTTGAAGAAGGGGAGGCCACCGTGCTGGGGAGAGGATGCGCTCACCCCACCGATGGTACTGAGCCCCGCCGGACCGCTCAGCGCAGGTAGGCGACCCGCCAGACCGCGAGCGCGCAGGCGGCGAGCGCGATCAGGGTGTAGACCACGATCGCCTTCCAGCCGGCCCGCTGCGCGGAGCCGCGGCGCGGCAGTCCCGGCCACTTGTAGCCGGCGTGCCGGGCGGCCATCGCGCCCCAGCCGACCGAGGCGGCGGTGAGCAGCAGTCCGAGCATCCCGACCATGGTGGCGCGCGCCCCGGCCGAGCCGAAGGCGAGCGGGAAGGCGAACATCAGTGAACCGAGGGTGCCCAGCAGGGCGATCGGCAGCGTCTGCCACCAGCGGAGCCGGCGCAGCGGGCGGATCTCCCGTTCGTGCACCGCGCCGCCGGGCGGCGTGCGGGTGTCCAGGGCGGGCAGCGCGACCGCGTAGGAGGTCGGCGCCTCCAGTCCGGTCAGCACGGGGAGGTCACCCATCGTCGACTCGTCGAACTCCTCGGCCGGCGCGGTGACGCTCCCGCTCTGACCGGGCTCGGGGCCGGTACCCGTCGACACACGGCCTCCCCTGACTGTTCGACACGAGCGGACTCGCGGCCGGGCACGGCCGGCCCGTTCGGCCGACCCCTATGGCATCGATGATGGCATGTCCAGAGGGTGGTTCCGGGCTCGACCGGGGCCGACGGGTGATCCGTGGCCATCACGTGATCGGGCCGTGACCGCCGGTTCGTCCTGCACGGTCGCCTGCGCGCGCAGGTGCACCGCCGAATTGGCCGGATCCCGTCCTACGCGGCCGGAACTCCCTGACGCCCGATCAGTTCGAGGGATTCCGCCAGCAGCTCGACGGGGTCGGTGCCGGCCGGCCGGGAGAGCCAGTGGATCCGGTCGTCACGGCGGAACCAGGACTCCTGGCGGCGGGCGAAGCGCTTGGTCGCGCGGACGGTCTCGGCCCGCGCCTCGTCCTCGGTGCACTCGCCGGCGAAGTGGTCGAGCACCTGCTGGTAGCCGAGCGCCCGGGAGGCGGTCCGCCCCTCCCGCAGCCCGACGGCCTCCAACGCCCGCACCTCGTCCAGCAGGCCGGCCTCCCACATCCGGTCGACCCGCAGGGCGATCCGCTCGTCCAGCTCGGGGCGCGGCACGGCCACGCCGATCTGCACCGCGTCGTACACGGCGGTGTTGCCGGGCAGGTTGGCGGTGAACGGCTGCCCGGTGATCTCGATGACCTCCAGTGCGCGGACGATCCGCCGCCCGTTGCCGGTGAGGATCGCCTCGGCGGCCGCCGGGTCCAGTTCGGCCAGCCGTCGGTGCAGCGCGTACGGGCCGGCCTGCGCCAACTCCGCCTCCAGCCGGGCCCGCACCTCGGGGTCGGTGCCGGGGAACTCCATCTCGTCGATCGCGGCCCGGACGTACAGCCCGGAGCCGCCGACGAGGACGGCGGTGCGCCCGGCGGCGAGCAGGCGGTCGATCTCGGCCCGGGCCAGCCGCTGGTACTCGGCCACGCTGGCCGCCTCGGTGACGTCCCAGACGTCCATCAGGTGGTGCGGCACTCCCCCGCGCTCGGCCACGGTGAGCTTGGCGGTGCCGATGTCCATGCCGCGGTACAGCTGCATCGAGTCGGTGTTGATCACCTCGCCGTCGAGGCTGCGCGCGACGGCGACGGCCAGGTCGGACTTTCCGGCGGCGGTCGCGCCGACGATCGAGATGACGCGCGGGGTACGGAGGATGCTCACCGTTCCAGTCTCCCAAAACCCGTTCGGTACCGGAGACCGGGCTGCCACCGGCCCGCTTCCGCGCGACGATATGACTGCCGCCGGGACCGCTTCCGGCCGTTTCCCCAGTTGGCGCCCGGTTTGCGAACGCTTCGGCGGACCGGGACGTTGGGCAGGGGACGGGGATGGACGGACGGACGACAGGGAAGGGTGAGACCGCCATGGGTCTGATGGACAGCCTCAAGGGCAAGGCCGAGGAGCTCAAGGAGAAGGCCAGCGAGCTCGCGGGCAAGCACAGCGACCAGATCGAGAAGGCCGTCGACAAGGCCGGCGGCGCGATCGACAAGGCGACCAAGGGCAAGTACAGCGACAAGATCGAGCACGGTGCGGGCAAGGCCAAGGACGCCGTCGGCGACTTCGCCCACAAGCCCAAGCCCGGTGACGACGGACAGCCGCCGCGGTCCTGACCCGCCCGGGCCGCCGCGGTCCTGAGCCGTCCGGGCCGTCCGGTCCTGAGCCGTCCCCGCCCGACTGGCCCCGGACCCGGATCCGGCCCTTGCCCCGGGTCCGGGACTAGGACCAGGAGGCCACGAAGTACCCGACCCCGTACGGTGCGTCGCGGTAGCCCAGCCGTCCGGTGAGGCCGGCGCCCTCGGCGGCGCCGGCGAGCACCTGCCAGGGCGCCCGGCCCTCGGCCTTGAGTTCGGCGGCCAGGCCCGCGTCCAGCGCGGCCAGGGCGGGCAGGTCGGCCGTGCCGAGGGCGTCGGCCAGCGCCGCGTCGTAGTCCTCGGCCCGCTCGTCCAGGTAGCCGGGGGCCTTCACCGAGCGGCAGGCGCTGCCGTCGCCGAGCACCAGCAGGGCGACCCGGTCGGCGAGTCCGGCCAGGCCCTGGCCGAGGCCGAGCATCCGGTCGGCCGGGGCGTCGGCGGGCACCGCGCAGGCGTGCGTCGGCAGGGTCAGCCCGGCGCGCTCCAGCAGCCACGCGCCGACGGTCAGCGCGGGCGCCAGTTCCGGGCCCTCGACCCGGTCACCGGGCAGCTTGGCGACCAGCGGCACCCCGTAGCGGCGGAAGGAGCCGGCCCCGCCCTCGGTCCACACCTCGGCCTCCGGCCCGGTGCCGACCACCACGACCAGCTGCGGCCCGGCCGCGACCAGTGCCGCCAGCGCCTCGTCACAGGCGGCGCGCAGCGCGTCCAGCTCGCCCGCCGCCCCGGCGGCGACCTCCGGGACGAGCAGCGGCGGACAGGGGCACACGGCGGCGGCTACCAGCATGTGGATCACTCTAGCCCGGAAGCCGGACGGGGGCGGGGGGGGGGGGGGGCCCCCCCCCGCCCGCCCCCGGCCCGGGGGGCGCGGGCCGCCCCCGGCCCCCCCCCCCCGCGCCGCGCGCCGCCC
>NZ_JBHWBZ010000014.1:107188-122274 GCF_042735475.1 Kitasatospora sp. NPDC059577
CGTGGGTGATCCAGCGCCGGCGGCCGCCGGGGGGGCGGGGGGGCGCGGTTGGGACCCCGCGGCCGGTCCCCGGGGCGCGTGCGTCAGTCGCCGCAGCAGGCCCCGCCCGCGGGCGCGGCGAGCGGCAGCGCGGCCGGGACGCCGATGGACGGCAGGCCGAGCATCACGCCGGCCGGCTTGTCGGCGGGCTTCGCCTGGCGCCTCTCCCAGGCGTCACCGGCCCGGGTGCGGCGCACCGCGAGCGCCGGGCCCTCGGCGAGCAGGTGGTGCGGGGCGGCGTAGGTGATCTCGACGGTCACCGTGTCGCCCGGGCGCACCGGCTCGTCCGGCTTGGTGAAGTGCACCAGGCGGTTGTCGGGGGCGCGGCCGGAGAGCCGGTGGGTCCGGTCGTCCTTCTTGCCCTCGCCCTCGGCGACGAGGATCTCCAGGGTGCGGCCGACCTGCTTCTTGTTCTCCTCCCAGGAGATCTCCTCCTGGAGGGCGATCAGCCGGTCGTAGCGGGCCTGGACGACCTCCTTGGGGACCTGGTCCGTCATCTCCGCCGCCGGGGTCCCGGGGCGCTTGGAGTACTGGAAGGTGAAGGCGTTGGTGAAGCGGGCCTCGCGGACGACGTGCATCGTCTCCTCGAAGTCCTCCTCGGTCTCACCGGGGAAGCCGACGATGATGTCGGTGGAGATCGCCGCGTCGGGCATCGCCTCGCGGACCTTCCGGATGATGCCGAGGAAGCGGTCCTGCCGGTAGGAGCGGCGCATCGCCTTGAGCACCCGGTCGGAGCCGGACTGCAGCGGCATGTGCAGCTGGTGCATCACGGTCGGGGTCTCGGCCATCGCGGCGATCACGTCGTCGGTGAAGTCGCGCGGGTGCGGCGAGGTGAAGCGGATCCGCTCCAGGCCCTCGATCTGGCCGGCGGCGCGCAGCAGCTTGGAGAAGGCCTCGCGGTCGCCCAGGTCGGAGCCGTAGGCGTTGACGTTCTGGCCGAGCAGGGTCACCTCGATGACGCCCTCGTCCACCAGCGCCTCGATCTCGGCGAGGACGTCGCCGGGACGGCGGTCCTCCTCCTTGCCGCGCAGTGCGGGGACGATGCAGAAGGTGCAGGTGTTGTTGCAGCCGACCGAGATGGAGACCCAGGCGGCGTACGCCGAGTCGCGGCGGGTCGGCAGCGTGGAGGGGAAGGTCTCCAGCGACTCCAGGATCTCGACCTGGGCCTTGCGCTCGATCGCGGCCCGCTCCAGCAGGGCCGGCAGGTGCCCGATGTTGTGGGTGCCGAACACCACGTCGACCCAGGGGGCGCGCTTGACGATGGTGTCGCGGTCCTTCTGGGCCAGGCAGCCGCCGACGGCGATCTGCATGCCCTTGTGGCGGGTCTTGACCGGCGCCAGCTGGCCGAGGTTGCCGTACAGCTTGTTGTCGGCGTTCTCGCGCACCGCGCAGGTGTTGAACACCACCAGGTCCGGGTCGCCCTCGGGCCCGGCCTTGACGTAGCCCGCCTCCTCCAGCAGCCCGGACAGCCGCTCGGAGTCGTGGACGTTCATCTGACAGCCGTGCGTGACGACCTTGTAGCTCTTCAATCCGCTCTCACCGCTCACCAGACCAGGGTACGGGCAGCCGCGAAGGGCTTTTCCCGGAGCTTCCCGGTCCCGTTCCCGGAAGCCCCGGAGCCCTGTTCCCCGGGGCCTCCCCGTCCCGTTCCCGGATCTTCCCCGTCCCTTTCACAGGACTTTCCCCGTCCCGTTCCACTCCCGTTCGGCCGGAGCGCCTGGCAGTATCCCAGCATGACCCCCACCAACCCGTCCCGTCTCGGTGCCGCCGTCCGCACCGCGGCCCGCAGCCCGCTGTGGCGGACGGTGCTGGTGCTGGTGCTGCTGGTCGCCGGCTTCGGCGGCTGGTGGCTGTCGGCGGGCCGCTCGCCCGGGTACCCGCGGGGCGAGGTCCGCTTCGCCACCGGGGTGCAGCGCGGCGTCTACGACCGGTACGGGCAGCTGCTGCAGACGCACGTCTCCCGGACGATGCCCGGGGTGCGGCTGGCCCTGGACAACACCGAGGGCTCGATAGACAACCTGACCCGGGTGATCACCGGCCGGGACACCTTCGCGATCGCCACCGCCGACGCGGTCGCCGACTACCAGGGGCCCGGCAAGGACCGGCTGAGGGCGATCGCCCGGCTCTACGACGACTACCTGCAGCTGGTGGTGCCGGCCTCGTCCACGGTGCGCCGCACCGCCGACCTCAAGGGCCTGCGGGTCGGCGTCGGCCTGCCGCAGTCCGGGGTGAACCTGGTGACCAAGCGACTGCTGGGCGCGGCCGGGCTGGACCCGGACCGCGACATCGTCCCGGTCCCGGCCGGTGTCGGCGACGCCGCCGACGAACTGCGCGCCGGCCGGCTGGACGCCTTCTTCTGGTCCGGCGGTCTGCCGACCAGTGCGCTCACCGACCTCTCCGACCACGTCCCGATCCGGATCGTGCCGCTGGGCGACCTGTCCGAGGCCCTGCACAAGGCCGAGGGCGGCGGCACCGACGCCTACCGGGCGGCCACCATGCCCAAGGGCACCTACCCGAACGCCGAGCCGAAGGACGCGGTCGCCACGGTGGCCGTGCCCAACCTGCTGATCACCCGGGACGACGTGGACCCGGAGCTGGTCGAGGGCATGACCCGCGCGGTGATCGACAGCCGCGACCAGATCGGCGCCCAGGTGCACGCCGCCCAGCTGGTCGACCTGCGCACCGCCGTCTACACCGACCCGCTGCCGCTGCACACGGGCGCGGCGCGCTACTACCGCTCGGTGAAGCCGTAGGGCCCCGCCCCGGGACCCGCCCCGGGACCCGTCCCGGGGGCGACCCCGACGGGCCCGCCCCCGTCAGCTCTCCGGCCGCGGCACCGCCAGCGTCACCGCGAGCCCGGTCGGCTTGACCGGCGCGAAGCCGAGCGAGCCGCCGCCGGCCGCCAGCAGGGTGCGGGCGATGGACAGGCCCAGGCCGGAGCCGTCCACGTTCTGGTGCCGCGGGCTGCGCCAGAACCGGTCGCCGGCCCGGGACAGTTCGTCCTCGGTGAGGCCGGGCCCGGCGTCGACGACGGTCACCGCGACCTCGTCCCGGCGCACCGCGACCCGCAGCCGCACCTCACTGCCGGCCGGGCTGAACTTGAGCGCGTTGTCCACCACGGCGTCCAGCGCCGAGCCGAAGCCGATCGGGTCGGCCATGCCGACCGCCAGCGCCGGTCCGTCCCAGCGCAGCCTGATCCCGCGCTGTTCGGCGACCGGCCGCCACGCGTCCACCCGGGCCAGGGTGAGTTCGGCGAGGTCGGTGCGCTCCGGTTCCGGGCGGGCGTGCTCGGCGGTGGCCAGCCCGAGCAGGTCGTCCAGCACCCGGGCGAGCCGGACGCCCTCCTCCCGGACGCCGCTGAGCTCCTCCTCGTGGCCCTCGGGGAGTTCCAGGCCGAGCACCTCGACCCGCAGCAGCAGGGCCGAGAGGGGGTTGCGCAGCTGGTGCGAGGCGTCCGCGACGAAGGACTTCTGCTGGTCCATGGCGAGCACCACGTGGTCCGCCATCTCGTTGAAGGAGCGCGCCAGCCGCTGCAGTTCGGGCGGTCCGCCGCCGGGGGCGACCCGGGCGGCCATCCGGCCGGTGGCGATGTCGTGGGTGGCCCGGTCCAGGGTGCGCACCGGGCGCAGCACCCATTCGGTGAGCCGGACGGCCAGCAGCACGGCGACGATCATCGCGGCGGCCTCGCCGGCGACCAGTACCAGCCACTTGTGCATCACCCGGGTGCGCAGCGCCCCGGTCGGGGACTCGCTCAGCACCACCGCGACCACGTCGCCGTCGCGCACCACCGGGGCGGCGACGGTGATCGTCCGGTCCGGTGTCCACGGCCAGACCTGCGGCGGGTTGTGGCTGCGCCGCCCGTCCAGCGCCTCCTGGAACGCCTGGGCGCCCCAACCGCCGACCGGCACCCGCCAGTCGGCGGGCGCGGCGGCGATCGGCAGGCCGTCGCGCTGGAAGATGGCCAGGCGGACGCCGTACAGGTCGTAGTAGCGGCGGACCTCGGCGTCGATCGAGTGCTGTCGGCTGAGGTCGCCGGGGGCGGGCCCCGGGTCGCCCTTGCGCGCGGAGTCGGCGGCGCCGGAGGTGGGCAGGTCCTGGGCGAAGCGCGCGGCGTCGTCGAGCCGGTCGACGACGACCTTGGTCTGTTCGGCCGCCGCGACCGCCGCCGCGAGCGGCAGCCCCAGGGCGGCCAGGACGCAGAGCATGAGGGCGATCAGGATGCCGAGCAGGCGGGTGCGCACGTGCGGTCAGTGCTCCGCGGGGGCGTTCGGGGCCTGGTCCGCCGCGGCGGGCGCCGGGGACTCGGGGATCAGGCGGTAGCCGACGCCGCGGACGGCCTCGACCAGGCCGGGCAGCGCGAGCTTGTTGCGCAGCGAGCCGATGTGCACCTCCAGGGTGCGCCCGTTGCCCTCCCAGCCGCTGCGCCAGACCTCGCTGAAGATCTGCTCGCGCCGGTAGACCACGCCCGGGCTCTGCGCGAGCAGGGCGAGCAGGTCGAACTCCTTGCGGGTGAGCGGCACGTCGCGGCCGTCCACGCTGACCCGGCGGCGCTCCCGGTCGATCCGGATGCCGCGGGACTCCAGCGGGCCGCGCTGCTGGGGCACGGCGTCGGGCGCGGGCGCCGACGCCGAGGAGGGGGCGGCGCCGCGGCGGGCCACCGCGTGGATGCGGGCGAGCAGCTCGCCCATGTCGTACGGCTTGGTGACGTAGTCGTCGGCACCGAGGTTGAGGCCGTGGATCCGGGAGCGGACGTCGGCGCGGGCGGTGACCATGATCACCGGCACGCCGCTGCCGGCCCTGATCCGGCTGCACACCTCGAAGCCGTCCCGGTCGGGCAGCCCGAGGTCGAGCAGCACCACCCGGTACGGCTCGTTGCCGTCCGGCACCAGGGCGTCCAGCGCCTCGTGCCCGCTGCGGGCGTGCCGGACCTGGAAGCCGTGCCGGCCCAGCACCGCGACCAGCGCGGCGGCCACGCGTTCGTCGTCCTCGACGAGCAGCAGTCGCATCCTGTTCTCCTCCTTCCCCCACGTGATCACCGGTGATCGCCGGACCGATCGGTCTGGTCCCGGTCCTGCGCAGTATGGGCCAGCGAACGGCGCGACGCCAGGTTCGGCCGAGCACCGGGCTCGTGGGGGACGGGGAGCACCGGTACGGATTCCCGCTGTGACATGCCCCGTCGGCGCCCTTGCGAACAGTACGCGCCCGGCGTGTGGCCGTTTCGTGATCCTCAAGTTCCGCTCAGATCGGCTGACGGCGCGCGGTCACGGCTCCTATGGTCGGCCCACCGGGGGCTGTGGCTCCGCCGGTCGCGGCTCCCGGATTCGCACCACCATTGCCTCCCAAGGGAGTTGAGAACTTCTCGGGCAGGCACGATCCGATAACAGAGGGAGCAGGCGCGATGACCGAGAGCCCGGTCCAGGACTCCACCCCCGCAGCCGCCCCGCTGGTCGTGCTGAGCAACGTCAACAAGCACTACGGCGCACTGCACGTACTGCAGGACATCGACCTCCGGATCGCCCAGGGCGAAGTGGTCGTGCTGATCGGCCCGTCCGGCTCGGGCAAGTCCACGCTCTGCCGGACGATCAACCGACTGGAGACGATCGACTCCGGCGAGATCACCATCGACGGCCGGCCGCTGCCCGCCGAGGGCAGGGAACTGGCCCGGCTGCGCGCCGAGGTCGGCATGGTGTTCCAGAGCTTCAACCTGTTCGCGCACAAGACCGTGCTGGAGAACGTGGTCATCGGCCAGGTCAAGGTGCGCAAGGTGCCCCGCCCGAAGGCCGAGAAGACCGCCCGGGAGCTGCTGGACCGCGTCGGCGTCGGCGCGCAGGCCGACAAGTTCCCGGCCCAGCTCTCCGGCGGCCAGCAGCAGCGGGTCGCGATCGCCCGGGCGCTGGCGATGAAGCCCAAGGTGATGCTCTTCGACGAGCCCACCTCGGCGCTCGACCCGGAGATGGTCAACGAGGTGCTGGAGGTCATGCGCCGGCTGGCCGCGGACGGCATGACGATGGTCGTGGTCACCCACGAGATGGGCTTCGCCCGGTCTGCCGCCAACCGCGTGCTGTTCATGGCCGACGGCAAGATCGTCGAGCAGAACACCCCGGACGCCTTCTTCACCGCGCCGCGCTCGGACCGCGCCAAGGACTTCCTCTCGAAGATCCTCCACCACTGACGTTCCGCGACCACGCGGGGCAACCTCCGGCAACGGTGCCGATCCGCCCTGCCCGTGCACGACTTCCAGACGCCAGAGCCCGGTTGAAACCGCGGCCCAGCCCCAGGAGAACAACCCTCATGAGGACTTCCCGCACTCTCGCCGTCGCCCTCTGTGCCGTCGCGCTCACCGCGACCGCCGCCTGCGGCAAGGACGGCACCCCCGGCGCCGCCGCCAGCGCGAGCGACGCCCCCAAGCTCCCGACCTACACGGTCAAGACCGACGCCAAGATCGACTCGCCGATCGTCGCCGAGGCCAAGAAGCGCGGCCAGCTGATCATCGGCGCCAAGGCCGACCAGCCGAACCTCGGCTGGGAGGACGTCGCCAGCGGCGACCGCAGCGGCTTCGACATCGAGATCGCCAAGATGATCGCCGCCGACCTCGGCTTCACCCCGCAGCAGATCAAGTGGCAGACCCTGGTCTCCTCGCAGCGCGAGCCCGCCATCGACAAGGGCCAGATCGACTTCTACGTCGGCACCTACAGCATCAACGACGAGCGCAAGAAGACGGTCTCCTTCGCCGGCCCGTACTACATCGCCGGCCAGGACCTGCTGGTGAAGCAGGACAACACCTCGATCACCGGCCCGGAGAGCGTGACCGGCAAGAACGTCTGCACGGCCACCGGCTCGACCTCGATCAAGAACATCCAGCAGTACAACCCGAAGATCACGCAGTTCGACACCTACTCGGCCTGCGTCGAGAAGCTCCTCTCCGGCGAGGTCGACGCCGTCACCACCGACGACGCCATCCTCAAGGGCTACGCCTCCAAGTACAACGGCAAGCTCAAGGTCGTCGGCAAGCCGTTCACCAAGGAGAACTACGGCGTCGGCCTCAAGAAGGACGACGCGGTGCTGCGCAACGCCATCAGCGACGCCCTCAAGGCCCACGAGGACAACGGCGACTGGAAGAAGGCCTACGACGCGACCCTGGCCGCCTCCGGCTCCGCGGCCCCGGACGTCCCGGCCCTCGACCGCTACTGATCAGAGCGCCGACCGACACCTTCTGATCGACATTCCCTGATCGACATTCCCGACCCTGATTGAGAGGAGGGCCGCCGGATGGGGTTCCTGTTCGAGGACGACAACTTCGCGTTGTTCCGAGACGGCTTCCTGCAGACGATCGAGCTGAGCGCCCTCAGCGCCCTGCTCGCCCTGCTGCTGGGCACCCTGCTGGCGGCCTTCCGGGTCTCCCCGGTGCCGGTCCTGCGCGCTTTCGGCACCACCTGGGTGACGCTCTTCCGCAACACCCCGCTGACGCTGCTGTTCTTCGCCGTCACCTTCGGCCTGCCGCCGCTCGGCGTGCACTTCAGCCACCTGGTGTTCGCGGTGCTGGCGCTCGGCGGGTACACCGCCTCGTTCGTCTGCGAGGTGATCCGCTCCGGCATCAACACCGTGCCGCTCGGCCAGGCGGAGGCCGCCCGCAGCCTCGGCATGACCTTCGGCCAGACCCTCACCATGGTCGTCCTGCCGCAGGCCGCCCGGACCGTCCTGGCCCCGATGAGCAGCGTGTTCATCGCGCTGCCGAGGAACTCGGCGATCGCCGGCGCGTTCAGCGTCCCCGAGCTGTACAGCGCCCAGCAGACCTTCTCCGAGCGCGGCTACTCGATCTTCGCGATCTTCTTCTGGGTGGCCTGCGCCTACCTGCTGATCAGCGCGACGGTCGCCACGCTCTTCCGCTTCCTGGAATCCCGACTGGCGGTGGCCCGATGACCATCTTCAACCGCCCCGCGGCGGCCAGTGTCCTCTACGACACCCCCGGCCCCAGGGCCCGCGCCCGCTACCGCCTGTTCGGCGTCCTCTCCCTGATCGGCGTCGCCGGTCTCCTCTGGTACGTCGTCACCGCGCTCGCCGACAACGGCCAGTTCGACGCCGGCATGTGGGACGCGTTCCAGTACAACACCGTCCAGCAGCGCATCCTGGACGGCCTGCTGTCCACCCTGGAGGCCTTCGGCCTGGCGGCACTGTTCTCGCTGACCCTCGGCGCGCTGCTGGCCGCCGGCCAGCTCTCCGACCGCAGGCCGGTCCGCTGGCTCTGCGTCAGCATCGTCCAGTTCTTCCGGGCGATGCCGCTGCTGATCCTGATCGTCGCGCTCTACTACGCCTTCTTCGCCAAGGATCCGATGTGGGCCCTGGTGCTGGGGCTCACCCTCTACAACGGCTCGGTCCAGGCGGAGATCATCCGCAGCGGCGTCAACGCCGTCCCGCGCGGCCAGGCCGAGGCGGCGTACGGGCTCGGCATGCGCAAGACCCAGGTGATGATGTCCATCCTGGTGCCGCAGGCCGTCCGCTCGATGCTGCCTTCGATGATCGGCCAGCTGGTCGTCACCCTCAAGGACACCTCGCTCGGCTTCGTCATCACCTACCATGAGCTGCTGTTCGTCGGAAAGGCGATCGCCAGCCAGCCGATCAACGCCGCCGGTTTCCCCTACATCCCCGTGGTGCTCGTGATCGGCCCGATCTACATCGCCATGTGCCTGCTGCTGACCGCGCTCGCGCGCTGGATCGAGGCACGCGGCCGTCGCGGCGCGAACCGGCGCACTTCAGCTGCTGCTTGACGCACACGCAGGTGAACTGTTGCATTGCTCTTCGTGACACCTCCCGGGAGCATCCACGCGGCATATGCGGCAGCGGTAACTGACGCCGGCCCATCGGCCGGTTCGTGCCCGGAGGTCCCCTCATGGACCCGGTGATCGTGGTCGGGGCCGGACCGGTCGGTCTGGCCCTGGCCCTCGCCCTGGCCCGGCACGAGGTCCCGACCGTCGTCCTGGACGAGGGATCCGGGCTCTGCCCCGAAGGCCCCCGCAGCCTCGTCATCGGCGCCGACACCGCCGCCTTCCTGACCCGGATCGGCTACCCCCGGGCCGTCTCCGACTCCGCCCTGTGGGACTCCTTCACCATCTGGCGGCGCCGCCAGGAAGTACTGCGGCTCGACCTCACCGACTCGCCCACCTTCCACCTCCCCCAGCACCGCCTCCAGCGCGGCCTGCGCGACGCCCTGACCGGCACCCCGCTGATCAGACTGGTCCCGCTCCACCGGGTCGTCGAACTCGAACAGGACCGGGACGGCGTCAGCATCCGCACCACCGGCACCCAGAGCGGTGCCGGCACCTGGTGGCGCGGCAGCCACCTGGTCGGCTGCGACGGCGCGAGATCCACCGTCCGCAAACTCCTGAAGATCCGCTTCCCCGGCCGCCCTGCGGTCGACCGCAACGCCATCGCCACCGTCCGGGTCGACCTGCCCTTCGACGGCGCCCGGCTGCACCGCGAGCCCCCCTGGCGCGGCGACCGCGAGGCCTCCGCCCGTCCGCTGCCGGACGGCGTCTGGCGGCTCGACTGGCGGCTGCCCCCGGGCCGCCCCGCCGCCACCGAGACGGTCGACCCGCACGCCACCTGGCCCGGCATCGTCACCGGCGACACCCTGCTCACCCGGGTCACCTCCACCCTCACCGGCTGGTGCGGCGAACTCCCCCGCTTCGACCTGCTCGCCGCCGCCGACCACACCGCCCAGCAGCGCCTCGCCGCCCGGTTCCGGATCGGCCGCTGCTTCCTGGCCGGCGACGCCGCCCACCTGCACGGTGCACTCGGCATGCAGAACCTCACGGACGGGCTGCGCGACGCCGACAACCTTGCCTGGCGGCTCGCCCTCGCCTGGCACCTCCACTCCGGCGGCCCCCAGCCCGGCGGCTCGCTGCTGGACGGCTACGAGGCCGAACGGCGCGGCGCGGTCGGCGCACGGCTCCGCGCCGTCGACCAGTCCATGCCACTGCTGCGCCCGCTCCGCGGCTGGCAGCAGACCCGCCGCTCACTCCTGGTCGGCGGCTTCCGCAAGCACGCCCCGCTGCTGGCCGACGGCCAGCTCGGCACCGGCCGCTTCGGCGGCGCCCCCGCCTACCCGGCGGCGCCCTCCGGCGTCCCCGGCCGGGTCCCGGTCCAGCGCGGCGCGCGCGGCACCACCTCGCTCAGCGAACTGCTGCCCGCCACCGCCCCGGGCGTGCTCGTCCCGGACCTGCCGGTGCTCGCCGCCGACGGCTCCCCCGACCACCTGCACGCCCGGCTCGGCGCCACCTTCCTGCTGCTGCTCGTCGCGCCCGGCACCGCCGTCTGGTCCTCCGAGCACTGGCTCGGCGCCGGCCTGATGCCGCGGCTCGCCGAGGTCGCCGCCGCCCTGCCGGTCCCCGCCGAGGTCCTGGTCACCGAGGACTACCCGGGTGCCGGCCCGCACACCGTCCTGCTGATCCGCCCCGACGGCCACCTGGTCGGCGTCACCCAGGGCGCCGTCGCCGAGGACCTCCTCGCCCTCGCCGACCGTGCCCGCGGCGGCCCGGCCGCCCTCGCCCCGGCCCCGGAACCCGAGCCCGTGTCGGAGTCCGATCCCGAATCCGAGCCCGAGTCCGAGGACGGCTCCCGGCACGCCGGCCGGAACGCGCCGCAGCAGGTCGACTCCCCCAGCTAGGCCACATCCCCGGAGCGCCCCCCGGCCCGGCCTCGGCGGTCCGAAGGGCCAGGGCCTGTCCGGCGGCTCTTGCCCGGCAGGCCCTCGAATCCGTCGTCAAGCCCCCGTCGTCCGCCCGAGGGCGGGCGGGGCGGCGCCGGCGTGCGTGCCTCGCGAGGCGGAGGACGGGGCCGGCCGAAGGCCGGGGTGGCGGTACCTCCCGGCCGAAGACCGGGGTGGGGGAGCGTCACCTCGCGGACGCGGACTCGACGACGGACCCTAGCCCGCCACCGCCGTGGCCCGGCTCTCGCGGACCACGGTCACCCGGATCTGCCCCGGGTAGGTCAGTTCAGCGGAGACCTGCCGGGCGACCTCGCGGGCGATCAGCTCCGCGCCGACGTCGTCCACCGCGTCCGGGCGGACCATCACCCGGACTTCCCGGCCGGCCTGCATCGCGTAGACGTCGGCGACGCCCTCGTGCGAGCGCGCGATCTCCTCCAGCCTCGCCAGCCTGCGGACGTACAGCTCCAGCGACTCCTTGCGCGCTCCGGGACGGCCGCCCGAGCAGGCGTCCGCGGCCTGGGTGAGCACGGCCGTCACGGTGTCCGGCTCCACCTCGTTGTGGTGGGCGGCGATCGCGTGCACCACCTCCGGGGATTCGCCGTACCGCCGGGCGAGTTCGGCGCCGACCGCCGCGTGGCTGCCCTCGACCTCGTGGGTGAGCGCCTTGCCGATGTCGTGCAGCAGCGCGGCGCGGCGCACCGGCTCCGGGTCCACCCCGAGTTCGGCGGCCATCATCCCGGCGAGGTGCGCGGACTCCAGCAGGTGGCCGAGCACGTTCTGCCCGTACGAGACCCGGTAACGCAACGAGCCCAGGGTGCGGACGAGTTCGGGGTGCATCGCACCGACCCGGGCGTCCAGCAGGGCGTCCTCACCGGCCCGGACGCAGCGCTGTTCGACCTCGGCGCGGCTGCGCTCGTGGAGCTGTTCGATCCGGGGCGGGTGGATCCGGCCGTCCTCGACCAGCTGCTCCAGGGTGAGCCGGGCGGTCTCCCGGCGGACCGGGTCGAAGCAGGACAGCTGCACCGACTCCGGGGTGTCGTCGACGATCAGGTTCACCCCGGTGACCGCCTCGAAGGCCCGGATGTTGCGGCCCTCGCGGCCGATGATCCGGCCCTTCATGTCCTCGTTCGGCAGTCGGAGGACGGTGACGGCGGTCTCGGCGGTCTGCTCCGCCGCCAGCCGCTGGATGGCCCCGGCGAGGATGGACCGGGCCCGGTGCTCGCCCTCCTCCTTGGCCTCGCGCTCGATCTCCCGGACGGTGACGGCGGCCTCCAGCCGGGCCGAGGCCTCGGCCGCGCGCAGGACTTCGGCGCGGGCCTGCTCGGCGGAGAGCCTGGCGGCCCGCTCCAGGGCGGCCGCCCGGCGGGTGACCAGTTCCTCGGCCTCGCCCCGGGAGCGCTCCAACGCGGCCGAGCCCTGGGCCAGTTCGTCCTCACGGCGGCGGAGTCTGCGCAGTTCCCCGGCCAACTGCTCCTCACGGTAGGCGAGTTCGGCGCGCTGCCGGGCGGTCTGTTCCTCGGCCTGCCGCCGGGCCTGTTCGACCTCGGCCGACGCACGGGTCCGGGCCGCCCGGATCCGTCCGAGCACCAGTCCGGCGAGCACCCCGAGCACCAGCAGGAGAACGGCCGTCGCACCGGCGATCGGCAGCAGCGAGCCGCTCGGTCCGGCGCCCGCCGAGATCGTCATGCCGCCCACTCCCCGTCGACTGCGCGGGCCGCCGTCCGGAGGCGCCCGGGCGCTGAAGGCGAGGCTAGGTGGGGGTCACGAAACGGTCAAGACTTGACCTGGTCCACACCAAGAAGCCCACGAAACCGGCACTACTCCCACGCGGTTTCCGACGGTTCCCCCGTCTCCTCGTCCAGGGCGGCGCGCACCACCCGGAACGCCAGCCCCTCCGAGTAGCCGCGCCGGGCCAGCATCCCGACCAGCCGCCGGGTGCGGACCTGCCGGTCCAGCCCCCGGGTGGACCGCAGCTTGCGCTCGACCAGCGCCCGCGCCGCGTCCGACTCGTCGTCGTGGTCGACCTGGGCGACGGCCTGCTCGACGAGGTCGGCGGCCACTCCCTTGGTCCGCAGTTCCTGGGCCAGCGCCCGCCGGGACAGGCCGCGGACGGCGTGCCGGGACTCCACCCAGGCCGTCGCGAAGGACGCGTCGTCGATCAGCCCGACCTCTTCGAGCCGGGTGAGCACCTCGTCGGCGACCTCGTCCGGGATCTCCCGCTTGCGCAGGGCGTCGGCGAGTTGCTTGCGGGTCTTGGCGGCGCCGGTCAGCAGCCGCAGGCAGATGTCCCGGGCGCGGGTCTCCGGATCGACCGACTCCTCGGCCTGCTTCTTCCGGGACCTGCGGCCGGCGCTGTCGTCCGTGTCGAAGGGCCCCGCACCGGAGCGCTCCTCACGGGAGAACCGCTCGCCCGACAGGCCCTCCTCCGACAGGCCCTCGCCCGACTGACCCTCGGCGGAACGTCCGCGCCGGGTGCGGCTCCGGCGCGCGCCGGAGCGGGGGGTCGAGGCGGCCACACCCCCGTGACCGGCCGCCTCGGCCTCGCCCCAGCCGTGCGCCGTCGCCGGAAGGGGAGCCGACGGGGAGGCCTGCAGGGAGTCGGTCAGGCCCGCTCCCGGCTCCTCGGCTGCCAGGGCCGAGCGCCGACGGCGCCGGCCGGTCGGCAGCTCGGAGGCGGAGACCAGTCCGAGCGCCTCGGCCGAGGCTTCCGCCGGTCCCGATCCGGGCGCCGCGCCGCGCACCGCCCGGACCGGGGCCCGGTCGAACTCCGGCTCCCGGCCGGATGTCCTCTGCGCGGTGGACGGGCGCTCCCGGCGCCCCCGGCCGGAGCGCGACGGCGCGGGAGGCTCCGGCGCGTGCTCCGGCTCCTCCGCGACCGCGGCGAACCAGTCCGGCGGCCCGTGGTCGTCGTCCTCCGGGCCTGCCGGGCCGCCGCCCACCGTGTCGTGCTGCGTCAACGGCTCAGGCCTTGGCCGCCGCCGTCTTCTTCGCCGCGGCCGTCTTGGCGACGGTCGCGGTGATCGGCTTCGCGGCGCCGTCGGCGGCGGCGGCGGTGTCCGCCTCGCCCTGGGCCGGCTCCTCGGTCTTCGGGCCGATGCCGAGCTTGCCCTTGATCTTCCGCTCGATCTCGTCGGCGAGCTGCGGGTTGTCCCGCAGGAAGTTGCGGGCGTTCTCCTTGCCCTGGCCGAGCTGGTCGCCCTCGTAGGTGTACCAGGCACCCGACTTGCGGATGAAGCCGTGCTCGACGCCCATGTCGATCAGGCCGCCCTCGCGGCTGATGCCGATGCCGTAGAGGATGTCGAACTCGGCCTGCTTGAACGGCGCGGCGACCTTGTTCTTGACCACCTTGACGCGGGTGCGGTTGCCGACCGCCTCGGTGCCGTCCTTCAGGGTCTCGATCCGGCGGATGTCCAGTCGGACCGAGGCGTAGAACTTCAGCGCCCGGCCACCGGTCGTGGTCTCCGGCGAACCGAACATCACGCCGATCTTCTCGCGCAGCTGGTTGATGAAGATCGCGGTGGTGTTCGACTGGTTCAGCGCACCGGCGATCTTGCGCAGCGCCTGGCTCATCAGACGGGCCTGCAGACCGACGTGCGAGTCACCCATCTCGCCCTCGATCTCGGCGCGCGGGACGAGCGCCGCGACCGAGTCGATGATCACCAGGTCGATCGCGCCGGAGCGGATCAGCATGTCGGTGATCTCCAGGGCCTGCTCACCGGTGTCCGGCTGGCTGACCAGCAGGGCGTCGGTGTCCACGCCGAGCTTCTTGGCGTACTCCGGGTCGAGCGCGTGCTCCGCGTCGACGAAGGCGACCGTGCCGCCGGCCCGCTGGGCGTTGGCCGCCAGGTGCAGGGTCAGCGTGGTCTTGCCGGAGGACTCGGGGCCGTAGATCTCGATCACTCGGCCGCGCGGGATGCCGCCGACCCCGAGGGCGACGTCCAGGGCGGTCGACCCGGTGGAGATCACCTCGACGGGCTCGTTGGCCTTCTCGCCGAGGCGCATCACCGAGCCCTTGCCGAACTGCCGCTCGATCTGGGCGAGCGCGGTCTCCAGGGCCTTCTCGCGGTCCGTACCTGCCATGACTTTTTCCCTCGGGTTCTGTGCTGTGCGCTTCATCGTCATCGACGCTAGCGCGTCCCACTGACAAACGAGCCCCACCAGGCTCGCCCTGTGGAAAACTCTTCGCCGGAGAGTACAAAGAACATTTGTTCGATTCAAGCCTCGCACGTCCGGGCGTCGCCCCGGGTCAAGACCCAGGGAGGAGACCCCAGGCGAACTAACCAGACCCACCACAACACAAACTCAATAGCCAAGAAGCCAACACAAGAAGAACCCCACAGGA
>NZ_JBHWBZ010000014.1:122284-150515 GCF_042735475.1 Kitasatospora sp. NPDC059577
TTTTCCACCAATCTCGCGCAATCGGGTTTTGTAGTTGGTGTCGTGGGCTGGGTGATGTGTTTAAGAGACAGGTCCGGCCCCGGGGCGACGCCCCCGGTCTCACTCCCCGTCCCCGCCGACCATCCGCCGCAGTCGCCGCGCCGCCTCCCGACGCAGCTCCCGCCGGGCCCGCCGCTGCTCGCCCCGGTCGATCCGGGGGTCGGTGGCCACCTCGTAGCGCCGCACGTACGTCCCGACGAAGCCCTGCAGGGTCGCCGCCGCCGGGATCGCGATCAGCGCGCCCACCGCGCCGAGCAGGGCAGCGCCCGCGATCACCGCGCCGAAGGCCACCGCGGGGTGCACGTCCACCGTCCGCGCGGTGATCCTCGGGTGCAGCAGGTAGTTCTCGACCTGCTGGTAGACCACCACGAAGACCAGCACCCAGAGCGCGTCCACCGGCTCCACGGTGAGCGCCACCAACACCGGCAGCGCCCCGGCCAGGTACGTCCCGATGGTCGGCACGAACTGCGACATGACGCCCACCCAGATCGCCAGCGCCACCGAGTACGGCAGGTCCAGCAGCGCGAACATCACCCAGTGCCCGGCGGCCGACACCACCGCGAGCAGCGCGCGGGAGTACAGGTAGCCGCCGGTCTTGGCGAGCGCGATCTCCCAGGCCCGCAGCACCTCTCCCTGCTTGGCGGGCGGCAGCACCGAACAGACCGTCCGGCGCACCCGCGGGCCCTCGGCGGTGAAGTAGAAGGTGAACAGCCCGACCGTGAAGGCCTGGAAGAGCCCGCCGATGACGGTGGAGGAGACGCCCCAGACGTTGTCGGCGGCCTGCTGGGCGTAGTTCTCGATGGTGCCGGAGTCCTTGAGCAGCTTCTTCTGGAGTTGCCCCAGCGACAGGTTCTGGTGGAAGGTCCGGTTGATCCAGCCCATCAGGTTGTCCACCAGGTGCGGCAGGTCCTCGGCGATCTTCGCCACCTGGTCGACCAGCAGCGTGCCGAGCGCTGCGAGGAAGCCGAGCACCGCGACCCCGACCGCGACGAACACCAGGAAGGTGCCGACCCCCCGGCGCACCCCGCGCGCCGCCATCCGGTCGACGGCGGGCTCCAGCGCGAGCGAGAGGAAGAAGGCCACCAGCAGCATCACGAAGAGGTCGATCAGCTGGCGGAAGGCCCAGTCGGCGAGCTGGAACAGCCCGACCAGGACGAGGAACAGGACCATCGCCCGGGGGAGCCAGCGCGGCATCCCGCCGCCCCACAGGACGCCGCCGCTCCCCCGCTCGCCGCGCCGCGCGTCGTCGCCCCGCGTACCGTCGGCCGGCCCGTCGGTTCCGGCCGGGCCGCCGTCCGCCCGCGCACCGTCGGCGACCCGCACCGCACTGTCCGAATTCTTCTGTTCTGCGCTGCTTGTCACCGGGACAGTCTGTCCCATTCCGGGAGGACCCCGGCGGTCAGCGCAGCAGCGTCGAGACCCCCTGGGTCTCGCAGACCACGCGCCAGACGTCCTTGGCCTCCCAGCCCGCCTCCAGCGCCTGGCTCACCGTCCGCCCGCCGAGCTCGCTCATCACGTGGTCGGTCGCGAACGACTCGGCGTACGCCTCGCCGAAGTGCGCGTGCATCCGTCGCCAGAACTCGGTCAGCCTCATGGCTCAAGTATCGCGGACCCGGCGCCGGCCTCCCGGGCCCGCCACTGCCCGGCCGTCAGCGCGTACTCGACGTCGCCGTGCTCGCTGCCGGGGATCGTCTCCGGGTGGTCCTCGTGGAAGGTGCGGACGAACGAGAGCCCGCTCTTCTCCATCACCCGCCGCGAGGCCGCGTTCACCGTCATGGTGTACGCCACCACCCGCTCGACGCCCGACCCGGTGAAGCCGCGGCGGACCAGCGCCCGCGCGCCCTCCGTCGCGTACCCGCGCCCCCACGCGGCCCGGCGCAGCCGGTAGCCGAGCTCGACCTCGGCGCGCTCGCCGTCCCTCGTCGGCCGGAACTCGAACCAGCCCAGGAACTCCCCGCCCGCCCGCTCGTGCGCGGCCCACCAGCCGAGGTCGCCGTAGCGGCGGTAGTGCTCCAGGTAGCAGGGGATCAGCGTGTCCTCGACCCACTGCCGGGAGCTCGGCCTCCCGCCGGTGAGGTGGCGCATCACCTCGGGGTCGCCGTCCAGGTCGACGAGCTCGTCGACGTCGGCGGGGGTGAAGCGGCGCAGCACCAGCCGCTCGGTGGTGAGGTGCACGGACTCGCCCGGATCGCTCATGCCCCGATCCTCACCTGCCGCCGGTCGCCCGGTCACCCGGTTTTCCACCCCGCGCGGTGCCCCGGCTCACCGCGGCAGCGTCAGCAGCCCCGCCCCGAAGTACTGCCGGTCCCCGCAGGCGTACGGCCCCGGCGGGCAGCCCGCCGCCGCCGTGCTCGCGAGCAGCGCCGCCAGCGCGTCCGAGCCGAGGTCCGGGTGCAGCGCCGCCGCCACCGCGACCGCGCCGGTCACGTGCGCGGCCGCCATCGAGGTGCCGGCCAGCGCCGCGTACTGCCCGCCGGGCCAGTCCGAGACGACCGCGCCCTGCGGGCCGCCATCCGGGTCTCCGCCGGGGGCGGCCAGCGAGACCCTGCCGCGTCCGTAGTTGGAGTAGCCGGACGGGTGGCCGTCCCGGTCGACGGCGGTGACGGTGACGACGCCGGGCAGTTCGCCGGGCAGCCGGACGCACTCGGTGCCCAGGAAGCGGGTCTGCGGGGGTCCGGAGACCCGGTCGTTGGGGCTGCGCTCGTCGGTCCGGGGGGCGCCGAGGTCCTGCGCGTCGTTGCCCGCCGAGGCGACCACCACCGCGCCCTTGCGCCGGGCGTAATCGGCGGCCCGGTCGACGGCGGCGATCAGCGCGGCCTGGTCCCGGTCCTCGGGGCAGTTGTACTTCCACGGGTCGGCGAAGTAGCTGTTGTTGATCGCCTTGGCGCCGTGGTCGGCGGCCCAGAGCAGCCCGCAGACGATGTTCTCGGCGTAGTACTGCCCGAGCGGCCCGAGCAGCCGGACGGCGCCGATCCGCACGCCGGGCGCGACCCCGGTGACGCCGCGGCCGTCCCGGGCGGCGCCGACGATCCCGGCCACGTGGGTGCCGTGGCCGCTCTCGCCCACTCCGGGGTCGGGCCGCCAGGCGCCGGTCCGGGCGTCGGGCCGGCCGTCGGCGCAGGAGGCGGAGGCCTTCGGGTCGACGGCGGCGCGCAGGTCCGGGTGGGTGTCGTCCACGCCGGAGTCCAGGACGGCGACCAGCACCCGGTGCAGCGTCCCGGGGTCGGGCACGCCGATCGCGGGGGCGCCGGCCGGCGCCGTGGAGGCGTCCCCGGCCCTGGGGGCGGTCGCGCCGAGCAGGGCGAGGTTCCAGGCGCCGCCCTCGGCCGGGTCCGGCACGGTGGTGGTTTCGCCGTCCCCCCGGTCGGCGGCGGCGTGGTCGGCGGCGGCCGCGGCGCGCCCGCCCCGGTCCGCGCCGGCCGTGAAGTCCCCGGCCCCGTCCACCGCCCTGGGCGGCGCCACCACCGGGGCGGTCCGGGTCGCGCCGGCGGCGGTGATCCCGGGCCGGGTCCGCACCCTGTCCGCGAACCCCGCGGTCGCGTACGCCAGGACGGCCCCGATCTGCGGGTACTCCTGCACCACCTGGCCGCCGGCGGCGCGGCTCTCGGCCCGGGCCCGGGCCGCCCCGGAGGCGTCCTCCTGTTCGGCCAGCACCAGGTAGCTCAGGTAGGGCCGCCCGGGCCCGGAGACGTACGGGACGGCGCCGCCCACCACCAGTGCGGTGAGCAGCATCGCGAGCAGCGCCCGGGCGGGTCCGCCGACCCGGCGGCGCCGGGCGGCGCGGGCGGGCCTGCCCGACGGGTACGCCTGCGCCATCGCACGGCCTCCGCTCGTCGGTCCGGTGGGTCACGGGTGGATCATGCTTCCGATTCCTCACCATATGAGCGGATTGTCGTTTCTGCTCTTCGGCGTACACCCCCACGCCACCCGCCGCGTACACCCCCTGCCACCCGCCGCGCGCACGCCCCACCGCCCGCCCCGCACCGCACCGCACCGCCGGCGCCCGGTTGTCGGTCCCACCCGGCACCATGGGGGCATGGCGCCCCAGCACCCGACCCCGCCCGCCGACGACCCCCTGGCCGGCTTCGCCCCCACCACCCGGGCCTGGTTCACCGGCGCCTTCTCCGCCCCCACCCCCGCCCAGGCCGAGGCCTGGCGCGCCATCGGACGGGGGACGGACGTCCTGGTCGTCGCCCCCACCGGCTCCGGCAAGACGCTCGCCGCCTTCCTCTCCGCACTCGACCGGCTCAGCAGCACCCCGCCCCCGGCCGAGCCCAGGCGCCGCTGCCGGGTCCTCTACGTCTCACCGCTGAAGGCCCTCGCGGTGGACGTCGAACGGAACCTGCGCGCCCCCCTGGCCGGCCTGCGCCAGGCCGCGGTCCGGCTTGGCCTGCCCGAGCCGGAGGTCCAGGTCGCCATCCGCTCCGGGGACACCCCGGCCGCCGACCGCCGCCGCTTCGCGACCCACCCGCCCGACATCCTGATCACCACCCCCGAATCGCTGTTCCTGCTGCTCACCTCCGCCGCCCGGGAGGCGCTGCGCGGCGTGGACACGGTGATCCTCGACGAGGTGCACGCGGTCGCCGGCACCAAGCGCGGCGCCCACCTCGCACTCACCCTGGAGCGGCTCGACGAACTGCTGGACCGCCCGGCCCGGCGGATCGGCCTGTCCGCGACGGTCCGCCCGGTCGAGGAGGTCGCCCGCTTCCTCAGCCCGCAGCGCGGTGCCGTCGTCGTCCAGCCGCCCGCCGCCAAGGACTTCGACCTCTCCGTGGTCGTCCCCGTCCCCGACCTGGACGACCTGCCCGCCGCCCCGGCCGCCGGCAGCGCCGCCGACAGCGACCCGCAGCGGAAGGCCTCGATCTGGCCGCACGTCGAGGAGCGGATCGTCGACCTGGTCGAGGCGCACCGCTCGACCATCGTCTTCGCCAACTCCCGCCGCCTCGCCGAGCGCCTGTGCAACCGGCTGAACGAGATCGCCCACGAGCGCGCCACCGGCACCGCCGTCCCCGCCGCGCACGCCCCGGCCCAGCTGATGGGCGGCTCGGGCGCCGCCAAGGGCTCTCCCGCGGTCATCGCCCGGGCCCACCACGGCTCCGTCTCCAAGGAACAGCGCTCGCTGGTCGAGGAGGAGCTGAAGGCCGGCCGGCTGCCCGCCGTGGTCGCCACCTCCAGCCTGGAGCTGGGCATCGACATGGGCGCCGTCGAACTGGTCGTCCAGGTCGAGTCGCCGCCCTCCGTCGCCTCCGGCCTGCAGCGGGTCGGCCGCGCCGGGCACCAGGTCGGCGCCGTCTCCACCGGCGTCTTCTTCCCCAAGTACCGGGGCGACCTCGTCCAGTCCGCCGTGGTCACCGAACGGATGCGGGACGGCCGGATCGAGGCGCTGCGCGTCCCGCGCAACCCGTTGGACGTGCTCGCCCAGCAGCTGGTCGCGATGACGGCCCTGGACACCTGGCCGGTGGACGAGTTGCTCACCGTGGTCCGCCGCGCCGCCCCCTTCGCGACGCTCCCGCAGTCCGCCTTCGAGGCCGTGCTCGACATGCTGGCGGGCCGCTACCCCTCGGACGCCTTCGCCGAGCTGCGCCCCCGCGTGGTGTGGGACCGGGTGGCGGGCACCGTGACCGGCCGCCCCGGCGCCCAGCGGCTGGCCGTCACCTCCGGCGGCACCATCCCCGACCGCGGCCTCTTCGGCGTCTTCATCGCGGGCACCACCGACTCCGGTTCGAAGCCGGGGAAGGGCGGTGGCGGGCGACGGGTGGGCGAGCTCGACGAGGAGATGGTCTACGAGTCCCGCGTCGGCGACGTCTTCACCCTGGGCACCACCTCCTGGCGGATCGAGGACATCACCCACGACAAGGTGCTCGTGACACCCGCCCCCGGGGTCCCCGGCCGGCTCCCGTTCTGGAAGGGCGACGCCCTCGGCCGCCCGCTCGAACTCGGCCGCGCCCTCGGCGCGTTCACCCGCGAGCTGGGCGCCCTCCGGCCCGAGGCCGCCACCGAGCGCCTCAAGCGGGCCGGTCTGGACGACTGGGCCGCCGCCAACCTGCTCGACTACCTCGCCGAACAGCGCACCGCCTGCGGCCACCTCCCGGACGACCGCACCATCGTGGTCGAACGCTTCCGCGACGAACTCGGCGACTGGCGGATCGTCATCCACTCCCCCTTCGGCGCCCAGGTGCACGCCCCCTGGGCGCTCGCGCTGGGCGCCCGGCTGCGCGAGAAGCACGGACTGGACCCCCAGGTCATGCACGCCGACGACGGCATCGTGCTCCGCCTGCCCGACGCCGACCTGCTGGCCACCGACTTCGACTTCGCCGGCCCGTCCGCACACCCGGGCCAGGCTCCGGACGAGGCCCCGGTCGGCGCCGACGCCGCCCTGTTCGACCCCGGCGAGATCGAGCAGCTGGTGACCGAGCAGGTCGGCGGCTCCGCCCTGTTCGCCTCCCGGTTCCGCGAGTGCGCGGGCCGCGCCCTGCTGCTGCCGCGCCGCAACCCCGGCCGCCGCACCCCGCTGTGGCAGCAGCGCCAGCGCGCCGCCCAACTGCTCGAAGTCGCCTCCGAGTACGGCTCGTTCCCGATCGTCCTGGAGGCCGTCCGGGAGTGCCTGCAGGACGTCTTCGACGTCCCCGGCCTGGTCGAGCTGATGGGCGACCTCGAATCCCGCGCCGTCCGCCTGGTCGAGGTCACCACCGCCGAGCCCTCGCCCTTCGCCCGCTCGCTGCTGTTCGGCTACGTCGCCCAGTTCCTCTACGAGGGCGACTCCCCGCTCGCCGAGCGCCGCGCCGCCGCGCTGTCCCTCGACTCCCGCCTGTTGTCCGAACTCCTCGGCCAGGCGGAGCTCAGCGAACTCCTCGACCCGCAGGTGCTCGCCGAGCTGGAGGCCGAACTCCAGCGCCTCACCCCCGAGCGCCGGGTCAAGGACGCGGAGGGCGTCGCGGACGCCCTGCGCCTGCTCGGCCCGCTCACCGAGGCCGAGTTGACGGCCCGGGGAGCCGAGCCGCTCTGGGCCCTGGAACTGGAGGCGGCCCGCCGGGTGATCCAGGTCCGGATCGCCGGCGAGCAGCGCTGGGCCGCGGTCGAGGACGCCGGTCGGCTGCGCGACGCGCTCGGCACCCCGCTGCCGGTCGGCGTGCCCGAGGCGTTCACCGAGCCGGTCAAGGACCCGCTGGGCGACCTGATCGCCCGCCACGCCCGCACCCACGGCCCGTTCACGGCCGCCGAGGCCGCCGCCCGCCACGGCCTCGGCACCGCCGTCGTCGCCGGCACCCTGCACCGCCTCACCGCCGCCGGCCGCCTGGTCCAGGGCCGGTTCAGGCCCGCTGAGGACCACACCGCCCCCGAGTGGTGCGACGCCGAGGTGCTGCGCCGGCTGCGCCGCCGCTCGCTGGCCGCGCTGCGCCAGGAGGCCGAGCCGGTCCCGCCGCGCGCCCTGGCCGCCTTCCTCCCGCAGTGGCAGCACCTGGCCGGCCACCGGCTGCGCGGTCCGGACGGTCTGCTCCGGGTGGTCGAGCAGTTGCAGGGCGCCGCGCTGCCCGCCTCCGCCCTGGAGAAGCTGGTCCTCCCGGCCCGCCTCGCCGACTACTCCCCCGGTCTGCTGGACGAGTTGACGGCGGCCGGGGAGATCGGCTGGTGCGGTGCCGGCGCGCTACCCGGCAAGGACGGCTGGCTCAGCCTCCACCTCGCCGAGAACGCCCACCTGCTGCGCCCCGAGCCCGTCCCGCCCGCGCTCACCCCGCTGCACAGCGCCCTGATGTCGGCGCTGGCGGGCGGCTACGGCCTGTTCTTCCGCCAGCTCGTCCAGCAGCTCCCGGAGGAGACCCCGGAGCCCGAGGTCATCGAGGCCCTCTGGGACCTGGTCTGGGCCGGCTACGTCACCAACGACACCCTCGCCCCGCTGCGCGCCCTGCTCGGCTCGGGCCGGACGGCGGGTGCGACCGCCCACCGCGCTCCCCGGGCCACCCCGCGGGGCCGCTACGGCGGCGCCGGCCGCGCCTTCGGACGGGTCGGCGGCGCCCAGCGCAGCGGCCCGCCGACGGTGGCCGGGCGCTGGTCGCTGCTGCCGGCCCTGGGCACCGACCCGACGGTCCGGGCCACCGCCCAGGCGCAGGGCCTGCTGGACCGGCACGGCCTGCTCACCCGGGGCACGGTGGCGGCCGAGCGGGTGCCCGGCGGCTTCGCCGGGGTCTACCGGGTGCTGGCCGCGATGGAGGAGCGCGGCCGGGCCCGCCGGGGCTACTTCGTCGAGGGCCTCGGCGGCGCCCAGTTCGCCATGGAGGGCGCGGCCGACCGGTTGCGCTCGGTCAACGGCCGGCTGGAGCGGGCCCGGGCCGCCGAGTGGCCGGCCGCCCCGGCCGCCGAGCCACCGCAGGCGCTGGTGCTGGCCGCCGCCGACCCGGCGAACGCGTACGGCGCCGCCCTGCCGTGGCCGGAGCCGCCCGCCGCCCCCGCCGGCAAGGAGTCCACGGCCCACCGCCCGGGCCGCAAGGCGGGCGCGTTGGTGGTCCTGGTGGACGGCGAGCTGGCGCTGTACGTCGAGCGGGGCGGCAAGTCACTGCTGGCCTGGCCGGAGGTCGGCCCGACGCTGACGCTCGCGGCCGGCGCGCTGGCCGCCGCGGTCCGCGGGGGCGTGCTCGGCAGCGTCACGGTGGAGCGGGCCAACGGGGAGCCCGCCCTCGGCTCGGACCTCGGCCGAGCGCTGGAGGAGGCCGGTTTCCACGCCACCCCGCGCGGACTGCGCCTGCGCCCGTAGGCCGGCGCCGCATGCGCCCGGACGTGGTGGAGGCCGCGGGGTCGTGGACCCCGCGGCCTCCTCACGTCGAATCATCCGATCGGTGGCGGCTGTGCCTCCACCGGTCGTACCGCCTCCGCGCCCGGGCGACGGACGGGTCCGGTCGCGTTCCGGTCGGCATGGACCGGGATGAGACCGAGCCCCCAGCCTCCGGCCGCGAGCAGCCCCAGCGCCGCGCCGTCGGCCAGTTGTCCGCGGACGACCAGGAGCCACCAGGCGAGCCCGGCCGCCACCGCCGCCAGGACCCACCGCACCGGACGCCGTGCCCGGAGCAACAGCCGCGCCCGGGCCCGTATTCGGGCCACCGGGCGCACCATCGCGTCTGTCCGCACGACCGCGCTCCCTTCGCTCGCTCCGGGCGGGGGCGCCCGGGAGTCGAGGCCGGGATCAGGCGGCGACCACGTCCATCGCGGCGGCCTTGGGCGACATGTTCGCCCGGTCGGTGCCGGGGGCGGGCAGCGGAACCGGTTCGAGTACCGGCCTCAGCAGATCACCTTCGGAGAGGGTGGCCATCGCCGCAAGTTCGGCGAGCGACAGTTCGTCGCTGACCTCGCGCATGACCTCGGACATCCGGACGTCGAGTGCGTCGCAGATGGCGGAGAGCAACTCCGAAGAGGCCTCCTTCTGTCCCCGCTCGACCTCGGAGAGGTATCCGAGCGAAACCCTGGCGGCCGCCGACACCTCGCGGAGTGTGCGGCCCTGGCGCTGGCGCTGCCGACGCAGTACATCGCCCAGTAGGCGACGGAGCAGGATCATCGGTGCCTCCCTCCTCGGACTGCGGATCGAGATGTCACGACCCCACCGTACCGCCTTGCCCGCTTCGCGTGCGGGGACCCTGGTCGTGTTCACTCTGGGCTGCAAGGCTGTCCCCCTCCTCGTTCCGGTGTCCTACCCGGGTTCGCGGGCCCCTCGTGGTACCCGACTCGGGCCACCCGGCCACCGTCACGCAACTCGTTCGCCACCTGGTTTCTGCCCAACCAGGCCGTTGGATGTAACACGATCCTCCAGCTGTGCCATACCCGGGCGCCAGATCGGCAGGTCTCGGTTCGGTGGAGATCCGTCGGAGCGGCCCGTCATCGTGCGGGTCGTGGTGCGAGCCGGCCGACGAGGAGCTCGAGTGCGGCGGTCACCGCTCCGTGACGGATTGTGGCACGCCCTCCCGACAGCAGGGGCGAACTGACCAGAGTTCCGCCCGGGCCGGCGACCGCCAGGTGTACGGTGCCCACCGGCTGCCCGTCCTGCGGGTCCGGACCGGCCACCCCGGTCGTCGCGAGCCCGTACGTGGCCCCGAGCAGTCCGCGCACGCCCTCGGCCATCTGCCGGGCCACCACCGGGTGGACCGGCCCGTGCACGTCCAGCAGTCCCTCGTCCACCCCGAGCACGGAGGCCTTCAGCTCGGTCGCGTACGCGGTGACCGAGCCGCGGAAGGTCGCGGACGCCCCGGGGACGTCCACCAGCGCGGCGGCCAGCAGGCCACCGGTCAGCGACTCGGCGACGGCCAGCGTGCCGCCCTCGGCCCTCAGCGCGGCGTGCGCCCGCTCGGCCAGCCGGTAGTCGTGCTCCGCCACCCGTCTCCCCCGTCGTTCAGCGGTCCGCGCGGTCCGCGGCCCGTCCCTCGCGGCGCAGTCGCAGCGCCTGTCCGACGTAGTCCAGCGCGGTTCCGACGGTCAGCAGCACCGCCAGCCCCATCAGCACGGCCCGCCCGGTGGCCAGCCAGCCGGTCAGGGCCAGGACGTACATGCCGACCGCGGTGCCCTGGGTCAGTGTCTTGAGCTTGCCGCCGCGGCTGGCCGGGATGACCCCGTAGCGGATCACCCAGAACCGCATCAGCGTGATGCCCAGCTCGCGGGCCAGGATCACCACGGTGACCCACCAGGGCAGGTCGCCGAGCAGGGAGAGGCCGATCAGCGCCGAGCCCATGATCGCCTTGTCGGCGATCGGGTCGGCGATCTTCCCGAAGTCGGTGACCAGACCCTTGCGGCGGGCCAGTTCACCGTCGAACAGGTCGGTGATCATCGCGATGGCGAACGCGGCCCAGGCGACCGAGCGCCACTTGGGGTCGTGCCCGCCGCCGGCGAACAGGAGCAGCACGAAGACCGGCACCAGCAGCACCCGGATCATCGTGAGCACGTTGGCGATGTTCCAGATCCCCGGGGTCGGCGGCGCCGCGGCCGCCGGTCTGCCCGGGTGGGCCGCGGCCGGGGCGCCGGGCCCGTTGGTCATTCCCCGGCTCCCGGGGCCTCGGCCCCCGAAGTCCTGGGCAGTCGCACCTGCTCCAGCGCCTCGGCGATCAGGTCGACGCCCTCGCTGGCGACCACCTTGGCCCGCCAGAACTGCCCGACCGCGGGGGCCTCGACGCCCTCCAGGGTGGTGAGGCCGTCGGTCTCCGGGGCCTGGTGGGCGGCCCGGCCCTCGACCACCCCGTCCTCGACCGACTCGATCAGCACCTCGACCTCGGTGCCGATCCGCTGCTCGGCCCGCTGGGCGGTCATCTCCTCGGCGAGCCGGCTCAGCCGGTCCAGCCGCTCGGCGATGACGTCCTCGGGGAGCTTGCCGTCGTAGGTCGCGGCCTCGGTGCCGTCCTCGTCCGAGTAGCCGAAGACGCCGATCGCGTCCAGTCCGGCGTTCGTGACGAAGCGCTCCAGCTCGGCGAAGTCCTCGTCGGTCTCGCCGGGGAAGCCGACGATGAAGTTGGACCGGGCGCCGGCCTGCGGGGCCTTGTCCCGGACGGTCCCCAGCAGCTGCAGGAACTGGTCGGTGGAGCCGAAGCGGCGCATCCGGCGCAGCACGGCGGGCGCCGAGTGCTGGAAGGACAGGTCGAAGTAGGGCACCACGTCGGTGGTCCCGGTCATCGCGTCGATCAGGCCCGGGCGCATCTCGGCCGGCTGCAGGTAGGAGACCCGCACCCGCTCGACGCCCTCGATCGAGGAGATCTCGCCGAGCAGCGTCTCCAGCAGCCGGATGTCTCCGAGGTCCTTGCCGTACGAGGTGTTGTTCTCGCTGACCAGGACGACCTCGCGGACGCCCTGCTCGGCCAGCCACTGGGCCTCGTGGAGCACGTCGGAGGGGCGGCGGGAGATGAAGGAGCCGCGGAAGGCCGGGATGGCGCAGAAGGAGCAGCGCCGGTCGCAGCCGGAGGCGAGCTTGACCGAGGCGACCGGGTTGTCGTCCAGCCGCTTGCGCAGGGTGCGCGGCCCGGAGGCCGGGGCCAGGCCCTCGGGCAGGTCGGCGATCGGCTCGGCGGTGGCCTCGGCGCCGTGGCCGGGCAGCGCGACGGCCTCGGCGGCGGACTGCCGCTCGGCGGGGCTGATCGGCAGCAGCTTGCGGCGGTCGCGCGGGATGTGCGGGGCGTGGTGGCCGCCGGAGAGGATGGTCTGCAGGCGGTCGGAGATGTCGGAGTAGTCGTCGAAGCCGAGGACGCCGTCCGCCTCGGGCAGCGCGTCGGCGAGTTCCTTGCCGTACCGCTCGGCCATGCAGCCGACCGCGACGACGGCCTGGGTGCGGCCGTGCCCCTTGAGGTCGTTGGCCTCCAGCAGGGCGTCCACGGAGTCCTTCTTGGCGGCCTCGACGAAGCCGCAGGTGTTGACGACGGCGACGTCCGCTTCGGCGGCGTCGTCGACGAGCAACCAGCCGTCGGCTTCCAGTCGCCCGGCGAGTTCCTCGGAGTCCACCTCGTTGCGGGCGCATCCGAGCGTGACAAGGGCGACAGTACGGCGTTCAGGCATAGGCCCAAGATTAACGCGCGGCCTCCGGTGCCGTTCGCCCCGGAGGCCGCGAGCCACGAATCGGGTGATCACCACCGGGCCCCGGCGACCCCTGTGGTCAGCCCGCCTGCGGGTCTCCGGGGGTGTACGTGACGTGCACCACCTGCCCGTCCTTGCCGAGAAGGCCGAGGTCCTTGCCGTTGACGTACGCGTGCACGGCCCCGCCGTTGCCCAGCACCAGCTTGATCTGCTTGGGGTCGGTGAAGGTCTGGTCCTGGCCGTCGCTGATGTTGTTCTGGAACAGCGACTTGCCGCTGCTGTTCATCGCCGAGACCCAGCTGGTGCCCTCGGCGACCAGCTTCACGGTGACCTTGTCGGCCGGGACGGCGGCGATGGCGGCGGCGCTCGGCGCGGGCGCCGGCGGCTGGACGGCGGGCGTCGCGGCGGGGGCGACCGAGCCGGTGCCGGAGCCGCTGGGCAGCGGCGCGCTGGCGGACCCGGTGCTGCCGTGCCCGCCCTTGCCGCTGACCAGGTTGAAGCCGATCAGGGCGACCACGGCGACGATCGCGGCGACCATGGCGGCCGCCCAGTTCGGCCGGCCGCGGCTGGGCACCTTGATCGGGCCGCTGTCGACCAGCTGGCTCGCCGGGCGCTTGGCGGCGGGCGGGCCGCCGTGCGCGGCGTCGTAGCGGGCGACCAGCTCGTCGCCGTCGACGCCGACGGCGCGGGCGATCAGGCGGATGTGTCCGCGGGCGTAGAAGTCGCCTCCGCAGCGGCCGAAGTCGTCCTCCTCGACGGCATGGACGATCGGCACCCGCACGCGGGTGGCGGTACTGACCTGGTCCACCGTGAGTCCGGCGTCGATCCGGGCGGTGGACAGCACCCGGCCGATGCTCGGGGCATCGGCCGCCTGCACCGCGTCTTCGGTCGGCGCGACGGACGACGGGGCGTTTTCACGGTCGGGGGACTTGCCGATGGTCACGGGGCACGCCTTTCGAGCGGATGGCCACCTGCTGGGGAACAGTCTAGGGGCGGGGGCGGATCGTTTCTCAAGCGGAGCGGGCCGAATGCGCACACCCGCTCCGGCCGGGGTCCGGAACCGCGTTGACCGGTCGTCAGCGGAGCCGCGCGCGGGGACCCCGGGGTTCGCCTTCCGGGCTGTGACGCGGTGTACGGACGGCCGGTTCCCGGGGCCCGCCGACGCTCCTCCGAACGAGTGACACCCCCTCCGGGGCACGGGGCCGTCCGGCGCACGGGGGCGGCGGACGGCACGGCCCGTCAGCCCCGCAGGGTCACCAGCACCCCGTCCAGCTCGTCCGGCTTCACCAGGACGTCGCGGGCCTTGGAGCCCTCGCTGGGGCCGACGATCCCGCGGGACTCCATCAGGTCCATCAGCCGGCCCGCCTTGGCGAAGCCGACCCGGAGCTTGCGCTGGAGCATCGAGGTGGAGCCGAACTGGGTGGAGACGACCAGCTCGGCCGCCTGGATCAGCAGGTCCAGGTCGTCGCCGATCTCCTCGTCGATCTCCTTCTTCGGCCCGCCGCCGACCACCACGTCGTCCCGGTAGGCGGCGGCCAGCTGGTCCTTGCAGTGCTGCACCACCTTGGCGATCTCCGCCTCGGTGACGAACGCGCCCTGCATGCGGATCGGCTTGCTCGCGCCCATCGGCAGGAAGAGCGCGTCGCCCTTGCCGATGAGCTTCTCCGCGCCGGGCTGGTCCAGGATGACCCGGGAGTCGGCCATCGCGGAGGTCGCGAAGGCCAGCCGGGACGGCACGTTGGCCTTGATCAGACCGGTGACGACGTCCACCGAGGGCCGCTGGGTGGCGAGCACCAGGTGGATGCCGGCCGCGCGGGCCAGCTGGGTGATCCGGACCACCGAGTCCTCGACGTCGCGCGGCGCGACCATCATCAGGTCGGCCAGCTCGTCGACGATCACCAGCAGGTACGGGTACGGCCGCAGCTCCCGCTCGCTGCCGGGCGGCGGGGTGACCTTGCCGGAGCGCACGGCCGCGTTGAAGTCGTCCACGTGCCGGAAGCCGAACGCCGCGAGGTCGTCGTAGCGCATGTCCATCTCGCGCACCACCCACTGGAGGGCCTCGGCGGCCTTCTTGGGGTTGGTGATGATCGGTGTGATCAGGTGCGGGATGCCCTCGTACGCGGTCAGCTCGACCCGCTTGGGGTCGACCAGCACCATCCGCACCTCGTCCGGGGTGGCCCGGGCGAGGATCGAGGTGATCAGGCAGTTGATGCAGGACGACTTGCCCGCGCCGGTCGCACCGGCCACCAGGATGTGCGGCATCTTGGCGAGGTTGGCCATCACGGTGTGGCCCTCGACGTCCTTGCCCATGCCGACGACCATCGGGTGCGTGTCCTCGGCGGCCGTGCGCGAGCGCAGCAGGTCGCCGAGGTTGACCATCTCGCGGTCCCGGTTGGGGATCTCGATGCCGACCGCGGACTTGCCCGGGATCGGGCTGATGATCCGCACGTCCGGGCTGGCCACCGCGTACGCGATGTTCTTGGCGAGGGCGGTGATCCGCTCCACCTTGACGGCCGGGCCGAGTTCGACCTCGTAGCGGGTGACCGTCGGGCCGCGGGTGAAGCCGGTGACCCGGGCGTCCACCTTGAACTCGGCGAAGGTGCCGGAGAGCTGGGCGACCACCTCGTCGTTGAGGGCGCTGCGGGCCTTGGCCGGTCCGCCGCGCTCCAGCAGGTCGAGGGAGGGCAGCGCGTAGCCGGCGCCCTCGCCGAGCCGGAGCTGCTCCATCCGCACCGGCGCCGGGCCGTGCTCCTCGGGCGCGCCAGGACCGCCGTTGCGGGCGGCCGGGACCGCGGGCTCCTCCGGCGGTGCGGTGTGGTCCTGCACCTGGTGCATCATGTCCGCGACCGCGGAGGAGGCGGGCACGCCGTAGACCAGCGCGCCGTCGAGGTCGGCGGCCGCCCCGGCGGCGAGGTTGCGGGTGGCGTACGGGTCCAGCGGCTCCTTGTCCAGGGAGACCCGGACGGCCTCCGCCGGGTCGTCCGGGTCGGCCTGCTTGCGCCGCCGGCGGCGCCGGCGGGCGGCCACCTCGTCCGTCGGGTCCTCGGCACCGGTGTCCACCGTGAACGGCAGCGCGTCGGGGTCGGCGTCCTCCGGCGGTTCGGTGGACAGCTCGCGCTCCGGCGCACGCCCCCTGCGCAGCTCGTCCTCCGGCCCGGGCTCGACCACGCCGAGCCGTATGCCCGCCCACCGGACCCGCTCGCCGATCCGGTTGACGGGCGTGGCGGTGACCACCAGCAGGCCGAAGAAGGCCAGCAGCAGGAGCAGCGGAACGGCCAGCGCCGGCCCCGCGGCGGCCATCATCGGGGTGGACGCGGCCCAGCCGACGATGCCTCCGGCCGCCCTTATCCGGGAGGCGCCGCTGCCCATCATGGGCGCGCCGCAGCCGATGTGGACCAGGCCGAGGACGCCGACCAGCAGCGCGCTCAACCCGATCACGATCCGGCCGTTGGCCTCCGGCAGTTCCGGATGGCGCCAGAGCCGGATCGCGATCGCCGCCAGCAGGAACGGCACCAGCACGTCGAGCCGGCCGAACAGCCCGGACACCACGGCGGTGGCGGCCTCGCCGAGCCAGCCCTGCGGGCTGAACCAGGTGCCGGCGGCGGTCACCAGCGCGAGCCCGAACAGCAGCAGGCCCGCCCCGTCCTTGCGGTGGGCCGGGTCGAGGTTCTTGGCCCCGTCACCGAAGCCCCGGAAGATCGCGGCGATCGGACTCGCGACGGCGTTGAGGGCGCTCATCAGCACCGACCTGGACGGCGGCGCCGGCGGGGCCGCCTTGGCCGCCGCCCGCTTCGCGGGAGCCGCCCTCTTCGCCGCCGCCTTCTTCGCGGGCGGCTTGCCCGGGGCTTTCGCCGCGGCCTTCTTGGACGGTCCCGGACTCGTCTTACGTGCTGCGTTCCCGGGCGTGCGAGTGGCCATGGGTCAGCAGCCTACCGGTGTGGACCACCGGTGCACATGTGCCTGAGCCGGGGCGCCCACACGTGTCGCAGACACACCGTCACGCTGACCGGGATTCACCCGACCGCCGCACGGAACCACTCGGACGAGTGAACGTGCGGCAGCGGATCAGGAGCTTCCGGGGCGCATCGCGTCCAGCGCCCGGCGCAGCGCCACCAGCTTGCGCTCCAGGTGCGCGGCGGTCGCCGCCACCCCGGCGTCCTCGACCCCGTCCAGCTGCTTGCCGAGCGACTCCGCCTGCTCCTCGACCGCCGCCAGCCGGGCCGACAGCTCGCCCAGCAGGGCCCCGCCGAGGGCCGGCTCGCCGCCGCCCGCCTCCAGCTGCAGCCGCAGCAGCGCGGCCTGCTCCTTCAGCTGGCAGTTCTTCACGTAGAGGTCGACGAAGACGGAGACCTTGGCGCGCAGCACCCACGGGTCGAAGGGCTTGGAGATGTAGTCCACGGCGCCGGCCGCGTAGCCGCGGAAGGTGTGGTGCGGGCCGTGGTTGAGCGCGGTCAGGAAGATGATCGGGATGTCCCGGGTGCGCTCGCGGCGCTTGATGTGGGCGGCGGTCTCGAAGCCGTCCATCCCGGGCATCTGCACGTCCAGCAGGATCACCGCGAAGTCGTCGGTGAGCAGCGCCTTGAGCGCCTCCTCGCCGGAGGCCGCGCGCACCAGCGTCTGGTCCAGCGCCGAGAGGATCGCCTCCAGCGCCAGCAGGTTCTCCGGTCGGTCGTCGACCAGGAGGATCTTCGCCTTCTGCATCAGGGCCCGCCCTCCTGTCGCCTGCCTGCCGCCCGGTGCGGGCACCCGCGTACTGCCCACCGCTACCCCGGTCATGCTAGCCGCACCCCCTCGCCCGGCACACCGCCCCGTCGTGACCCGATCCGGAACGGCGTACAGCCAGTGCACCGGCGCACGCTCAGCAGGGCGTCGCCGTCCGGTCACTGTTCGCAACGATCGGTGACCCTACCGGGTTCCCGGGCCCGTCCGCCAGCAAACCGACCGGCCGGGAGGCGCGAACCCCGGGGCCCACGACGGGGTTCACGCCTCCTCTGTCGCCCGTGCGCCCGTACCCGCCACCGACGGCCCGACCGCGCGTCCGCTCACGCGCGGTCCCCGCTCAGCCACTCGCGCATCACCGACAGCAGGTGCTCGGTCTCCACCGGCTTGGTGATGTGGTCGGTGGCGCCCGCCTCCAGCGACTTCTCCCGGTCGCCCTTCATCGCCTTGGCCGTCAGCGCGATGATCGGCAGACCGGCGAACTGGGGCATCCGGCGGATCGCCTCGGTGGTCGCGTAGCCGTCCATCTCCGGCATCATGATGTCCATCAGGACCAGCGCCACGTTCTCGTGCTGCTCCAGCATCTCGATGCCCTCGCGGCCGTTCTCGGCGTACAGGACGGTCAGCCCGTGCTGCTCCAGCACGCTGGTGAGGGCGAACACGTTGCGGACGTCGTCGTCCACGATCAGGACCTGCTGGCCGTCGAAGCGCCGGCCGCCGTTGACCGGCCGGGGCGGCGCGGGCTCCACGGCCCGCGGCCCGGCGGCGCTCTCCAGGGCGGCGCTGCGGCGGCGCTCCACGGCCCCGCGGCGGCGTTCCTCGGCCAGTTCGCGGACCTCCTGGGCCCAGTGGTCGGCCGGGTTCTCGCCGACCGGCACGGGCAGGCCCACCGGGGTCACGCCGACCGACGCGCGCGGCGCCTGGGCGCTCGGGGAGGGCTGGCGCTCGCCCGGGCGCGGCTCCCCGACGGGGTCCGGGGCCTCGGTGCGCAGCGGCAGGTAGAGCGTGAACGTCGAGCCCTTGCCCAGCTCGCTCTCGGCGTGGATCTCGCCGCCGAGCAGCCGGGCGATCTCGCGGCTGATCGACAGGCCGAGGCCGGTCCCGCCGTACTTGCGACTGGTGGTGCCGTCGGCCTGCTTGAACGCCTCGAAGATCTCCCGCAGCTTGTTGTCGGGGATGCCGATGCCGGTGTCGGAGACCGAGAAGGCGATCAGTTCGTCGTCCGGGCCCTGGATCGAACCGGACTCCAGCAGCCGCTCGCGCACGTGTTGCGGGACCTCCCGGCCGGCCGGGCGGATCGAGAAGTCCACGGCGCCGGCGTCGGTGAACTTCACCGCGTTGGAGATCAGGTTGCGCAGCACCTGCTGGAGCCGCTGCTCGTCGGTGTGCAGGGTGACCGGCAGGGCGGAGGAGACCCGGACGGCGAAGTCCAGGTTCTTGTCCAGCGCGACCGGCTGGAAGGTGGCCTCCACGTAGTCGACCAGCTGGACCAGGGCGATCCGGGCCGGGCGGACGTCCATCTTCCCGGCCTCGACCTTGGACAGGTCGAGGATGTCGTTGATCAGCTGGAGCAGGTCGGAGCCGGCGCCGTGGATGGTGTCGGCGAACTCGACCTGCTTGGGCGACAGGTTGCCCTCGTTGTTGTCGGACAGCAGCTTGGCCAGGATCAGCAGCGAGTTGAGCGGGGTGCGCAGCTCGTGCGACATGTTGGCGAGGAACTCGCTCTTGTACCGGGAGGCCAGGGCGAGCTGTTCGGCGCGCTCCTCCAGGACCTGCCGGGCCTCCTCGATCTCGCCGTTCTTGATCTCGATGTCGCGGTTCTGCTGGGCGAGTTGCTCGGCCTTCTCCTGCAACTCCTCGTTGGTTCGCTCCAGTTCCTCCTGGCGCGCCTCCAGCTCGGCGGACCGCATGGAGAGTTCCGCGGTGAGCCGCTGGGACTCCAGCAGCAGGCCCTCGGTCTTGGTGTTGACGCTGATGGTGTTGACCGTGACGCCGATCAGGTCGGCGATCTGGTTCAGGAAGTCCAGCGCGACGGTGGTGAAGGAACTGAAGGTGGCCAGCTCGATCACGCCCAGCAGCCGGCCCTCGAACAGCACCGGCAGCACCACGATGTGCGTCGGGGAGGCCTCGCCGAGACCGGAGGCGATCTTGAGGTACCCGGGCGGCGCCTCCTTGAGGATGATCGCCCGCTTCTCCACCGCCGCCTGGCCGATCAGCGATTCGCCGGGGCGGAAGGTGGTCGGCATCGCCCGCCGCTGGTAGCCGTAGCTGCCGATCAGGCGCAGCACGGTGTCGTTCTCGTCGTCGTCCTCGGTGATCAGCTCGGCGGTGCGGCCGGCCGGCTGGGCGAGGAAGAAGGCGCCGTGCTGGGCGGAGACCACCGGGGTCAGCTCGGTCATGATCAGCGAGGCGACCGCCTCCAGGTCCCGGCGGCCCTGCAACAGGCCGGAGATCCGGGCCAGGTTGGTCTTGAGCCAGTCCTGCTCCTGGTTGGTGCGGGTGGTCTCGCGCAGGTTGGCGATCATCTGGTTGATGTTGTCCTTGAGCTCGTCGAGCTCGCCCGCGGCGTCCACGTCGATCCGCAGGCTCAGGTCGCCCCTGGTCACCGCAGTGGCGACCTGGGCGATCGCGCGCACCTGACGGGTCAGGTTGTTGGCCAGTTCGTTCACCGACTCGGTCAGGTCCTGCCAGGTGCCGTCCACGCCGGGCACCCGGGCCTGGCCGCCGAGCCGCCCGTCGGTGCCCACCTCGCGGGCGACCCGGGTGACCTCGTCGGCGAACGCGGAGAGCTGGTCGACCATGGTGTTGATGCTGGTCTTGAGCTGGAGGATCTCGCCGCGGGCGTCGACGTCGATCTTCTGCGAGAGGTCGCCGCGCGCCACCGCGGTGATCACCAGCGCGATGTTGCGCACCTGACCGGTGAGGTTGTTGGCCATCAGGTTGACGTTGTCGGTCAGGTCCTTCCAGATGCCGGCCACCCCCGGCACGCTCGCCTGACCGCCCAGGGTGCCGTCGGTGCCCACCTCCCGGGCGACCCGGGTCACCTCCACCGCGAAGGAGGAGAGCTGGTCGACCATCGTGTTGAGCGTCGCGGCGAGCGCCGCCACCTCGCCCTGCGCGTCGATCGCGATCTTCTTGGAGAGGTCGCCGCGGGCCACCGCACCGGCCACCTCGGCGATGTTGCGCACCTGACCGGTGAGGTTGTTGGCCATCAGGTTGACGTTGTCGGTCAGGTCCTTCCAGATGCCCGACACCCCGCGCACCCGTGCCTGACCGCCCAGGATCCCCTCGGTGCCCACCTCCCGGGCCACCCGGGTCACCTCGTCGGCGAACGCCGACAGCTGGTCGACCATCGTGTTGACGGTCGTCACCAGCTCCAGGATCTCGCCCCGGGCGTCGACGGTGATCTTCTTCGACACGTCACCGCGGGCGACCGCCGTGGTCACCTCGGCGATGTTGCGCACCTGGCTGGTCAGGTTGTTGGCCATCAGGTTGACGGAGTTGGTCAGGTCCTTCCAGATGCCGGCCACCCCGGGCACGCTGGCCTGGCCGCCGAGGATGCCCTCGGTGCCGACGTCCCGGGCGACCCTGGTGACCTCGTCCGCGAACGCACCCAGCTGGTCGACCATCGTGTTGATGGTGTTCTTCAGCTCCAGGATCTCGCCGCGGGCGTCCACCTGGATCTTCTGCGACAGGTCGCCCTTGGCGACCGCGGTGGTCACCTGCGCGATGTTGCGCACCTGGTCGGTGAGGTTGTTCGCCATGAAGTTGACGTTGTCGGTCAGGTCCCGCCACACCCCGGCCGCCCCCGGCACCTGCGCCTGGCCGCCGAGGCGCCCCTCGGTACCCACCTGGCGGGCCACCCGGGTCACCTGCTCCGCGAAGCCGGAGAGCTGGTCGACCATCGTGTTGATGGTGTTCTTCAGCTCCAGCATCTCGCCGCGGGCGTCCACCTCGATCTTCTGCGAGAGGTCGCCGCGCGCCACCGCCGTGGTCACCTGGGCGATGTTGCGGACCTGGCCGGTCAGGTTGTCGGCCATGAAGTTCACCGAGTCGGTGAGGTCCCGCCAGACCCCGGCCACGCCCGGCACCTGTGCCTGGCCGCCCAGCCGCCCCTCGGTGCCGACGTCCCTGGCCACCCCGGTGACCTGCGCGGCGAACCCGTTCAGCTGGTCCACCATCGTGTTGACGGTGTTCTTCAGCTCCAGCATCTCGCCGGCCACCTCGACGGTGACCTTGCGGGACAGGTCGCCCTTGGCGACCGCGGTGGTCACCTGGGCGATGTTGCGCACCTGCGCGGTCAGCCGGCCGGCCATGGTGTTGACCGAGTCCGCCAGGTCCTTCCAACTGCCCGACACGCTGCGGACCTTGGCCTGGCCGCCCAGCTTGCCCTCGGTGCCCACCTCGCGGGCCACCCGGGTCACCTCGTCGGTGAACTCCGAGAGCTGGTCGACCAGTCCGTTGACGGTCCGCCCGATCTTCAGGTACTCGCCGCGCAGCGGGTGGCTCACCCCGTTGCTGTGCAGCGAGCGCAGCTCCATCTTCTGGTCCAGGTCGCCCTCGGCGATCGAGGTCAGCACCCGGCCCACCTCGGACATCGGCCGGGCCAGGTCGTCGATCAGCGCGTTGCAGTTGTCGACGGCCGCCATCCAGGCGCCCTCGCCCGCGCCGGTCTCCAGCCGCTCGTTCAGCCGGCCCTCGCGGCCCACCGCCCGCCGCACCCGGGCCAGTTCACCGGTCAGGTGCTGGTTGCGCTCGGCGACCTCGTTGAACACCGCGGCGATCTCCGCCAGCGGTCCGTCGCCCGGCACCGTCAGCCGGCGCCGGAAGTTGCCGTCCCGCATCGCGGTCAGCGCGGACAGCAGCTTGCGCAGCTCGGCGGGCTCCGCGCCGCGGTTGTGGCTCACTCGCCGGCCGGCCGCGTTCCGCGGCGCGGTCCCGGAGCGGCCGCCGCGCTGGGCAGGCGGCGTCGTACCGGTTGCGTCCTTGGTGGCCGAACTCAACGGGCCCCTCCCACATCGTGAACCGTCCGGTGGCCGCCCGTGCCGGAGCGGCACGCGCCCGGGCACCGGCCCGGCTGGGCTGCGTACCGGCAGCCCCTCGGCGCACCGGCACCCACACGACCGTACTGCTCGTACCGGTCGTCGCGGACCCCCCAGTCTGGCAGCACCGGCGCCCCGTGCACGGCCGGTTGCGCACGGTTGGTACCGCACCGTCCGAAACAGGTGGGCAGAATCACCCTCTGGTGCCTGTTTCGACTCCCCGCCCCCACGGGGAACCAAGCGGAAAGTAGGGTGGAGCGCTGCACCGGGCCACGACCCGACCCAGCGCCGCCGCCCACCCCGACGGCGCGCACGGGGAAGTCGGCGCCGCACCCCGGACAGCCCAGGCAAGAGCAGCAGAGGAGAAGTGGCAACGTGGTCACCGCGCGCGCAGCCGCCACCTTCGACCCCGACGGCCGGTCCGCGGCCGCCGCCCGGGGCTTCGTCCGGGACGCGCTGCTCGGCTGGGGCCTGCCCGAGGTCGTCGACGACGCGATCGTTCTGGTCAGCGAACTGGTCACCAACGCCGTCGTGCACGCCGGCACCGCCGCCGAGGTCTGCTGCCTGCGCGAGGAGGAGACCGTCCGGATCGAGGTCACCGACCACCACCCGGAACGCGGCCTGCCCTCGCTCGGCGGGGGCCCCGTCACCGCCTCCGACCGCTACGCCGACCCCGAGGGCGAGGGCGGCCGCGGTCTGCTGATGTGCTCCGCCCTCGCCGAGATGTGGGGCGTCGAGTACGCGGCCGGCCGGAAGACCGTCTGGTTCCGCCTCCAGCTGCCCGCACACGTGGTCGGCACCCGCTACGCCGTTCCCGCCACCCCCGGCAGCGACCTGCCGAGCAGCGCCGGCCCGGTGCACGTCGCCGTCGTCCAACTCGACGAGGACGGCCGCGTCCTGGCCTGGAACCCGGACGCCGAGGCCCTGTTCCGGTACCCCGCCGCCGACGTCCTCGGCCGCCCCTGGGCCGACCTCGCCGTCTGGCCGCAGTCCCCCGACCGCGGCCTCGGTCTGAGCGACACCCTGCGGCTGGCCCGCTGGGAGGGCAGCTACGGGATCCGCCACCAGGACGGCCGCGAGGTCGAGGTGTACGGCGCCCAGGTGCGGGTGCGCGACACCGAGGGCGTCCCCTCCACGCTCTGCCTGCTCGTCCTCGCACCCGACCGTGCCGTCCTGCGCTCCCCCGCCCGCGCCCTGCCCGGCGAGCGCACCGACCCGGCCGGCCCCCGGCTCGACCTGCTGGCCGGCCCGGTCGCCACCGACGACCTCGACACCCTGCTGCAGCGCACCGTCGAACGCGCCCGCGACCTGCTCGACGGCGACGCCGCGTACCTGCTGCTCACCACCGACGACGAGGCCGAGTTCGAGGTCCGCGCGGCCACCGGCCTCACCTCCGGACACCGCCGGCACGCCCGCTTCCCGGTCGGGACCGGCAACCGGTACGACTCCGCCCGGCTGCCGTCCGTCCACGAGGACCTCACCGCCCGCCCCACCGGCCTGCCCCTGCTCTCCGGCAGCGGCATGCGCTCCCTGCTCACCGTCCCGCTGAAGGTCGAGGGCCGCCTGATCGGTTCGCTCGGCATCGCCGCCACCGCGCCTGGCCGCTACGACAACGAGGACGCGCTGCGCCTGCAGTTCGCCGCCGACCGGGTCGCCCTCGCCGTCGAGAGCACCCGGCTGACCGAGCTCGAACGGCTGCGCCGCGGTTCGCTCTCCTTCCTGGTCGAGGCCTCCGACCTGCTGGCCGGCACCCTGGAGCACGAGCAGACCCTCGCCCTGATGGCCCAGATGGCCGTCCCCACCCTCGCCTCCTGGTGCGCCGTCTACACCACCGCCGACCACACCTCCCCGGCCCGGCTCGCCTTCGTCCTGCACGAGGACGAGGACCGCATCGACCCACTGCGCGACCTGCTCGACAAGACCCCCGTCCCCGAGGCCGGCCCCACCCACGGCGTCCGCTTCTGGGCGGCGCCCGCCGAGACCGCCGAGGCCGGCGGCCTCACCGACAGCCCCGAACTCGCCGGCCTGCTCGGCGAGACCGTCGTCATCGCGCTGACCGCCCGCAACCGCGTCATCGGCCTGCTGGCGCTGGGCGTCCCGGCCGGTGTCCGGTTCCGCCAGGAGATCCTCGAACTCGCCGAGGACCTCTCCCGCCGCGCCGCCCTGGCCCTCGACAACTCCCGCCTCTACTCCGAGCGCACCGCCACCAGCCAGGCCCTGCAGCGCAGTCTGCTCCCGCCGGACCTACCGGAGATCCCCGGCGTCGAGGTCGACGTCTACTACCAGGCGGCCGGCGAGGGCAACGAGGTCGGCGGGGACTTCTACGACCTGTTCACCATCCGCGAGGGCACCTACGGCTTCGCCATCGGCGACGTCTGCGGCACCGGCCCCGAGGCCGCCTCGGTCACCGGCCTCGCCCGGCACTCGCTGCGGCTGCTCGCCCGCGAGGGCCTGGACGCCCCGCAGGTCCTGCGCCGCCTCAACGCGGCCATCCTGGACGAGGGAGCGCGCAGCCGCTTCCTCACCCTGCTCTACGGCGAACTGACGCCCCGCCCGGACGGCAGCACCGAGCTCTCCCTGGTCTGTGCCGGCCACCCGTTGCCGCTGCGGCTGCGCACCGACGGCCGGGTCGACCGCGCCGCGACCCCGCAGCCGCTGCTCGGCGTCATGGACGACCTCGACCTGACCGCCGAGCACCTGGTGCTCTCCCCCGGCGAGGTCCTGCTGTGCGTCACCGACGGCGTGACCGAACGCCGGGAGGGCCGGAGGATGTTGGGCGACGACGGTCTCGCCGAGGTGTTGACCGGCTGCACCGGTCTGACCGCCGGCGCGGTCGCGGCCCGGGTCCAGCGCGCGGTCGAACGCTTCGCCCCCGAGCCGCCGTCCGACGACATGGCGATCCTGACCCTGCGGGTGCCAAACCCTCGCCAGCCGTGAGCGTTCCACGCTGACGCAGTCACAAATTGTTATCTTCACAATGGTACAAGCGCCGGGCGCCGGGTAAACCGATCCCACCGGGGAATCCACCCGGCGGGGACGTGACCAGCGGGCTCTCCGTTGGTCCATCACTTCCGACCGCAGCCCGCGCACGCTCACAGCCGTGCGCCATCGGCGCGGTCGCGCGCATCCACTCACCGACACCACACCACAGCGTCACTGCGCCCTGCGCGCGCCCAGAGTGAAAGGAGCCTCCGGTGAGCAACGACGCTACCGGGGCAACGAACGCCCGCTCCACCGGAGCCGACGCAGGTAACCTCGGATACCTCGCCCTCGGCCTGACACTGCTCGCCTACGGTCTGCTCTCCACCGGCATCCTGCACGGCGCCGGAGCCGGGGACGCGGCCCACCTCGCCCATCTGCTCGGCGGCATCACCCTCTTCGTCGCGGGCCTCTGGCAGCTCCGCGGCGGCGAGGGCTTCACCGGCACCGCCTTCACCAGCCTCGGCGCCTTCTGGGCGACCTGGTCGGCCGCCGGCGGCGCGGGAAAGAACGCCGCCGGGCTGTTCCTGCTCCTGTGGGCCCTGCTCGCGCTCAGCCTCACCGCGGCGAGCTGGGGCGCCGGTCTGCTCAGCCGCGCCGTCTACGGCCTGCTGACCCTGTCCCTGCTGCTCTCCGCCATCGCCACCTTCGGCGGCTACGGCGGGCTGGCCAAGCTCGCCGGCTGGGTCGCGGCGGTCGCCGGGCTCTCCGCCTGGTACTGGGCCACCTCCGCCCTCAGCAACGGCGCCTGGGGAAAGCTCGCCCTCCCGGTCAAGTGAGCCGCTGACGGCTCAACCGACCTGCTCCAACCGCTCCTCGGCGGTGCCACGGGGTCGGGCCTCCGCACCGGCGGAGACCCGACCCCGTCGGCGTGCCGCCAACGCCAGGACGGCGTAGGCGAAGAGGAGGATCGCAACGGCGACGATGCCGTCCGCCCAGAAGTGGTTGGCCGTCACGACGACCACCGCGACCGTCAGCACCGGGTGCAGCACCATGACCCACCGCAGCGAACTGCGCGACACCCGGATCACCGCAACCGCCGCCAGCACGCACCAGGCGACGTGCACCGAGGGCATCGCCGACAACTGGTCGGCCACCACCACGCCGCCGACCGCACCCCCGTACACCGACTGCCCGTACACCACGGCCACGTCGACGAAACCGCTCCCCGGCAGCATCCGGGGCGGCGCCACCGGGATGAACTGCACCAGCAGACAGACCGCGGTCGTGATCACCACCGTGTTCCGCACCCACGCGTACCGCTCCCGGTGCCGCACGAAGACCCAGAGCAGAACACTCAGCATCACCGCGAAGTGCATGACCGCGTAGTAGTAGTTCGCCAGCCGCACCAGCACCGGGTACGGCGTGACCGCCGCCTGCCAGGAAGCCTCGTCCGGCAACCCGACCACCTGCTCGGCGTGGTGGATCCAGTCGGCCCGGTCCAGCGCGTGGTCCCCGCTCATCACCGACAGGTGCCCGACCAACTGCCAGAGCGCGAACAGCGCCAGCAGCGTGCCGGCCTCCCGCAACAGCGCCGACAGCGACGGCTTCCGGACCCTCGACGCGACGTACGCGCCCGCGTAGAGGCCGGCGGCGGCGCCCCCGGCGGACTGCCAGGTAAGGGTCAGGTTCTGCATTGGCAGAGGGTAACGCAAAAAGCCCCCCTCCCGAATGGGAAGGGGGCTTTTTGGAATGATTGTTCGGCGGCGTCCTACTCTCCCACAGGGTCCCCCCTGCAGTACCATCGGCGCTGTGAGGCTTAGCTTCCGGGTTCGGAATGTAACCGGGCGTTTCCCTCACGCTATGACCACCGAAACACTATGAAACTGTCAACCGCACACCCGAATTCGGGCGGGTCGTTGTTTCAGAACAACACAGTGGACGCGAGCAACTGAGGACAAGCCCTCGGCCTATTAGTACCGGTCAACTCCACCCCTTACAGGGCTTCCATATCCGGCCTATCAACCCAGTCGTCTACTGGGAGCCTTACCCTCTCAAGGAGGTGGGAGTGCTCATCTCGAAGCAGGCTTCCCGCTTAGATGCTTTCAGCGGTTATCCCTCCCGAACGTAGCCAACCAGCCATGCCCTTGGCAGGACAACTGGCACACCAGAGGTTCGTCCGTCCCGGTCCTCTCGTACTAGGGACAGCCCTTCTCAACACTCCTACGCGCACAGCGGATAGGGACCGAACTGTCTCACGACGTTCTAAACCCAGCTCGCGTACCGCTTTAATGGGCGAACAGCCCAACCCTTGGGACCTACTCCAGCCCCAGGATGCGACGAGCCGACATCGAGGTGCCAAACCATCCCGTCGATATGGACTCTTGGGGAAGATCAGCCTGTTATCCCCGGGGTACCTTTTATCCGTTGAGCGACGGCGCTTCCACAAGCCACCGCCGGATCACTAGTCCCTACTTTCGTACCTGCTCGACCCGTCAGTCTCACAGTCAAGCTCCCTTGTGCACTTACACTCAACACCTGATTGCCAACCAGGCTGAGGGAACCTTTGGGCGCCTCCGTTACCCTTTAGGAGGCAACCGCCCCAGTTAAACTACCCACCAGACACTGTCCCTGATCCGGATCACGGACCCAGGTTAGACATCCAGCACGACCAGAGTGGTATTTCAACGTCGACTCCACAACAACTGGCGTTGCTGCTTCAAAGTCTCCCACCTATCCTACACAAGCCGAACCGAACACCAATATCAAGCTATAGTAAAGGTCCCGGGGTCTTTCCGTCCTGCTGCGCGAAACGAGCATCTTTACTCGTAATGCAATTTCACCGGGCCTATGGTTGAGACAGTCGAGAAGTCGTTACGCCATTCGTGCAGGTCGGAACTTACCCGACAAGGAATTTCGCTACCTTAGGATGGTTATAGTTACCACCGCCGTTTACTGGCGCTTAAGTTCTCAGCTTCGCC
>NZ_JBHWBZ010000015.1:0-9920 GCF_042735475.1 Kitasatospora sp. NPDC059577
CGGACGTTGCTGCCGGGTGGCCCGGGCATCGGGGGGGGGGTCCCGGCCGGGGGGGGGCACGGGGCGGGCACCCCGGTGCGGGGGCCGGTGCAGGGGCGGGACACGGCGGCGGCCCGCCGCTTCCGAGGGGAAGTCGGCGGGCCGCCGGTGGAACCGTGCGGGGCGGGCTCAGATGAGGCCCAGCTCCTGGACCGCGTCGCGCTCCTCGGTCAGCTCCTTGACCGAGGCGTCGATGCGGGCGCGCGAGAAGTCGGAGATCTCCAGGCCCTGGACGATCTCGAACTTGCCGTCCTTGGTGGTGACCGGGAAGGAGGAGATCAGGCCGGCCGGGACGCCGTAGGAGCCGTCGGAGACGACGCCCATGGAGGTCCAGTCGCCCTCGGCGGTGCCGTTGACCCAGGTGTGGACGTGGTCGATGGCGGCGTTGGCGGCCGAGGCGGCCGAGGAGGCGCCGCGGGCGTCGATGATGGCGGCGCCGCGCTTGGCGACGGTCGGGATGAAGGTCTTCTCCAGCCACTCCAGGTCGCTGCCGACGGCCTCGAAGGCCGGCTTGCCGGCGATCTCGGCCTGGAAGACGTCCGGGTACTGGGTCGCGGAGTGGTTGCCCCAGATGGTGACGCGCTTGATGTCCGAGACCACGGCGCCGGTCTTGGCGGACAGCTGGCCGACGGCGCGGTTGTGGTCCAGGCGGGTCATCGCGGTGAAGCGCTCGGCCGGGACGTCCGGGGCGTTGCGCTGGGCGATCAGGGCGTTGGTGTTGGCCGGGTTGCCGACGACCAGGACCTTGATGTCGTCCGCGGCGTGGGCGTTGATGGCCTTGCCCTGCGGGCCGAAGATGCCGCCGTTGGCCTGCAGCAGGTCGCCGCGCTCCATGCCGGCGGTACGCGGGCGGGCGCCGACCAGCAGGGCGACGTTGGCGCCGTCGAAGGCCTCGTTCGGCTGGTCGGTGATGGTGATGTCACGCAGCAGCGGGAAGGCGCAGTCGACGAGCTCCATGGCGGTGCCCTCGGCGGCCTTGAGGCCCTGCGGGATCTCCAGGAGGCGCAGGTTCACCGGCACGTCGGCACCGAGCAGGTGGCCCGAGGCGATGCGGAAGAGCAGCGCGTAGCCGATCTGGCCGGCCGCTCCGGTGATGGTGACGTTGACGGGGGTGCGAGTCATTTCTACCTTCTCCAGCAAATCGCCAGGTGCCCCAGGCACACCGGCGCACTGGAGCCGAGGATGTTCTCTCGACATCGAGAGACCGGCGTCAGGTTATCGCAAAGGGAAGCGTACGCCGCGTGTGCGGGCGTGGCTGATGCGTCACAGGAACGCCGCGGCCCCCGCCCGGCGCCCGGGATCCGGGGGCGGGACGGGGGCCGTTCGACGGCGCGCGGGCCGGTCAGTGCTTGGGCCGGCCCATCAGCTGCCCGATGTTGTCGAGCAGCGGGATCTGCAGCCACGGGTTCGGCTGCGCGACCAGGGTCAGCAACACGATCGAGGCACCCAGGAAGGTCAGCACGATCACGTCGGTGAAGCGGCTGCGCACCGCCAGCATCCCGACCTCGGGCAGCACCAGGCGCAGCACCGCGCCGAGCAGCACGCCGCAGCCGAGGATCAGCAGCCCGTACTTGAAGCCGTCCTTGAAGTCGGCGAACCAGGTGACCGCGAGGCCGGCCCCGACCACCAGGAGGACCAGCGTTATCGGCCACTGCCGGACCGGCAGGGCGTGCTCGCGCCCGAGGGCCGCGGCCGAGCCCTCGGGCGGCAGGGTGCCGGTGGTCTTGACCGGCCTGCTCCGGGTCCGCGCCGGTCGCGGTTCAGTCATGCTCGCCGTCCCTGGGGTGTCAGATGCCGGCGCGGCGCTCGGCCGCCTCGACGATGTTGTTGAGCAGCATCGCGCGGGTCATCGGGCCCACGCCGCCGGGGTTCGGGGAGATCCAGCCGGCCACCTCGGCCACGCCCGGGTGGACGTCACCGACGATCTTGCCCTCGCTGCGGCTGACGCCCACGTCCAGCACCGCCGCGCCCGGCTTGACGTCCTCCGGCTTGACCAGGTGCGGCACGCCGGCGGCGGCCACGATGATGTCGGCCTTGCGCAGGTGGGCGCTCAGGTCCCGGGTGCCGGTGTGGCACAGGGTGACCGTGGCGTTCTCGCTGCGGCGGGTCAGCAGCAGGCCGATCGAGCGGCCGACGGTGATGCCGCGGCCGACCACGACCACCTCGGCACCGTTGATCTCGACGTCGTGGCGGCGCAGCAGCTCGACGATGCCCAGCGGGGTGCACGGCAGCGGGCCGTCGATGCCCAGGGCGAGCCGGCCGAGCGAGGTCGGGTGCAGGCCGTCCGCGTCCTTGTCCGGGTCCATCAGCTCCAGGACCGGGTTCTGGTCCAGGCCCTTGGGCAGCGGCAGCTGGACGATGTAGCCGGTGCAGGTCGGGTCGGCGTTGAGCTCGCGGACGACGTTCTCGACGTCCTCCTGGCTCGCCGTCGCGGGCAGCTCGCGCTGGATCGAGGCGATGCCGACCTCGGCGCAGTCCTTGTGCTTCCCGTTCACGTACCAGCGGCTGCCCGGGTCGTCGCCGACCAGGACGGTGCCGAGGCCGGGCGTGACGCCCTTCGCCTTGAGGGCCGCCACGCGGGCGGCGAGTTCGGACTTGATCGCGGCGGCGGTGGCCTTGCCATCGAGAATCTGGGCAGTCATGACCCCATTCTCCCGGATCCCGGCCGGTCGCCGTACCACGGTCGGGCCCGGCCCGCGTCCGGACCGTGCGCGGGCCCGCGCAGGACCGGGGCCGGACCGGCGCAGGACCCTCGGCGGGGCCCGGCGAGGACCCGCCCGGGGGCCCGGCGCGGGACGTCCGGACGGCACGCCGTCGGCGTCCGCGGCGGGCCCGCCCCGCGCGACCGGGCGGGTACGGAACGTCCGTACCGCATTGCGGTTGCGCCACAGTCTTGACCCGGTGCCGGAACCGGCTGGACAGGGCCCCGTCGTCCGGATGACGATATGCCCGCATCCCCTGCCGCGACCAGGCCCGGTGACGGGCCGACGGACACCGCGGCGGGGCGTATCCGGGGGAAAGAGCCAGTGATCCGACCACAGCAGACCGAGCAGCCCGACCGCCGCCGCGCCGCCGTCGCCGCGCCGCGCCCGTCCAGGCCCGCGCTCGCCCGTTCACCACGCTGCTGAGCCGGTCACGCCCGTCACCGCCGCCGGGTTGTCACTGCGCCCCGCCACCGTCCCGTGCCGTCGACGACCCGACTCGCGACCGCAACCGGGGCCTCCGCCGTCCCGTCCCCGCGTCCCCGTAACTGCCCGGAGGCATCGATGAGTTACCCGCCCGACCCGAACAACCCGTACGGCCAGCCGCCCGCCTCGCCGGGCTACGGCTACCCGCAGCAGGCCCCGCCGGCCCCGGGCTACGGCTACCCGCAGGCGGCCGCCCCGGCTTACGGCTACCCGCCGGTGGCCCCGCCGCAGTCCATGCCCGGCCTGGTGGTCACCGCCCGGGTCCTGATGTTCGTCGTGGGCGGTGTGCAGGTCCTCCTCACCGGGTTCCTGCTGATCGTGGCCGCGGGCGCCAAGACTGTCGCCAACCAGCACAGCACCAGCAGCGACACCGCGATCTTCGGCAACGCGGCGGCGGGCGTCCTGCTGATCCTCGGGATCCTGTACCTGCTCGCCTCGGTGCTCTCGATCACGCTCGGGGTGAAGTTCGGCAAGGGCGGCCCGGCCACCCGGATCACCACCATCGTGTACGGCTCGGTGGCCCTGCTGCTCGGCGTGCTCGTGCTGATCAGCGCGATCACCGGGAGCACCAACGCCCAGGCCCAGGCCGCGGGCTCCGGGTTCGGCGCGGTCATCGGCGTGCTGTGGATCGCGATCTGCATCCTCTGGATCGTCGCCATGAGCACCCGGGACGGCGTCAACTGGTTCAACCGGCCGCGCTACTGACCGGCCCGCACGACGCGACGGAGCGGCCCGGCCCCCCTCGGAGGGGGCCGGGCCGCTCTGTCATTGCGTCACACCGTCGGCGGGATCAGTGGAAGAAGTGCCGCGCACCGGTGAAGTACATGGTCACGCCGGCCTCGGCGGCCGCCGCGACGACCTCCTCGTCACGGATCGAACCGCCGGGCTGGACGATGGCCTTGACGCCGGCCGCGATCAGGATCGCCGGACCGTCCGCGAACGGGAAGAAGGCGTCCGAAGCCGCGTACGCGCCCGAGGCCCGCTCGCCGGCCCGCTCGACCGCGAGCTTGCAGGAGTCGACCCGGTTGACCTGTCCCATGCCGACGCCGACCGAGGCACCGCCCTTGGCCAGCAGGATCGCGTTGGACTTGACGGCCCGGCAGGCCCGCCAGGCGAAGGCCAGCTCGGCCAGTTCGTCGGCGGAGAGCGCCGCACCGGTGGCGAGCGTCCAGTTCGCCGGGTCGTCGCCCTCGGCGTGCACCCGGTCGGCGTCCTGCAGCAGCACGCCGCCGGAGATCGGGCGCACCTCCTGGCGGTTGGCCGGGGCCTCGGGGGCGAGCAGCACCCGCAGGTTCTTCTTGCGGGTCAGCACCTCCAGGGCGCCGTCCTCGTAGCCGGGGGCCACCACGACCTCGGTGAAGATCGGGGCGATCTGCTCGGCCAGCTCGACGGTGACCGGGCGGTTGACCGCGATCACACCGCCGTACGCGGAGACCGGGTCGCACTCGTGCGCCTTGCGGTGCGCCTCGGCGACGTCGGCGCCGGTCGCGATGCCGCACGGGTTGGCGTGCTTGATGATCGCCACGGCCGGCTCGGCGTGGTCGTAGGCGGCGCGGCGGGCGGCGTCGGTGTCGACGTAGTTGTTGTACGACATCTCCTTGCCGTGCAGCTGCTGCGCGCCGGCCAGGCCACCGGTGCCGTCGCTGTACAGCGCGGCGCCCTGGTGCGGGTTCTCGCCGTAGCGCAGCACGTTCTGCCGCTCCCAGGTCGAGCCCAGGAAGGCGGGGAAGCTCTCGTCGCTCGGCGCGTAGCCGGCCTCGAACCAGGAGGCCACGGCCACGTCGTAGGCGGCGGTGTGGGCGAACGCGGCACCGGCCAGGCGCTTGCGGGTCGCCAGGTCGAAGCCACCGTCCTGAACGGCCTTCAGCACGTCGCCGTAGCGGGCCGGGTCGACCACGACGGCCACCGAGGGGTGGTTCTTGGCGGCGGCGCGGACCATGCTCGGACCGCCGATGTCGATCTGCTCGACGCACTCGTCGGGGGTGGCGCCGGAGGCGACGGTGGCCTTGAACGGGTAGAGGTTCACCACGACCAGGTCGAAGGGCTCGACGCCCAGCTCGGCCAGCTGCGCCCGGTGCGACTCCAGCCGCAGGTCGGCCAGCACGCCGGCGTGCACGCGGGGGTGCAGCGTCTTCACGCGCCCGTCCAGGCACTCCGGGAAGCCGGTCAGCTCGGAGACCTCGGTCACCGGGACGCCGGCGGCGGCGATCCGGCCGGCGGTCGAGCCGGTGGATACGATGGCGACCCCGGCGGCGTGCAGGCCCTGGGCCAGCTCCTCCAGACCGGTCTTGTCGTACACGCTGATCAGCGCGCGACGGATCGGACGGATGTTCTCCGAAACGGGGGGCGTGGTGGAGCTGGCACTCATGCCGGAATCCATACCTTTCGGTCCTCGATGCGGTGACCTTCGCGGGCCAGCCGGCCCACGACGTCGACGAGCAGCTTGCGCTCGACAGTCTTGATGCGCTCGTGCAGCGCGTCGCCGCCATCGGCGTGGTCGGCGTCGACGACCTCGACGACGCCCTGCGCGATGATCGGCCCGGTGTCCACCCCGGCGTCGACCAGGTGGACGGTGCAGCCGGTGACCTTCACGCCGTACGCGAGCGCGTCGGTGACGCCGTGGGCGCCGGGGAAGGCGGGCAGCAGTGCGGGGTGGGTGTTGACGGTCCGCCCGGCGAAGGCGGCGATGAACTCGGGGCCGAGGATCTTCATGAAGCCGGCCGTGACGACCAGGTCCGGCTCGTACTCGGCGACGGAGGCGGTCAGCGCGCGGTCCCAGGCGGCACGGTCGGGGAAGTCCTTCACCCGGTGCACGAAGGTCGGCAGGCCAGCCTTCCCGGCGCGCTCCAGACCGGCGATCCCGTCCCGGTCCGCACCGACGGCGATGACCTCGGCGCCGTACGCCGGGTCCGCGACCGCGTCGAGCAGCGCCTGCAGGTTGGTGCCGGAGCCGGAGACCAGCACCACCAGGCGGGCCGGTCCGGGCGTGCGGGGCGGGAAGTGCTGGGCGGGGGCGGCGGCCACTGCGCGATTCTCCGTAGGTCGGGCGCCGTGCGCTGGTACGTCCACCGGCGGTGGGGCCACTACGAACGGCAGGTCGAGCGAGGGGGAACACCGGGAGAACCCGCCGCGACGCGGGCCCCGGGAACCGATGTGAGCTGCTGACCGTCACCACGATAACGGCTGGTCGGACGGCCTCCGAACCCTCCCGACGGCGCTACGCGCGTAGTTGAGACGGGGATCTCCTCGGGCCCGCAGCACCGGAGTTGCCCCCGGCCGGACCGACCCGGCCGGGCCCGGAACCCGGGCCGCCGGTGGGCCGACGAACGGCTGCGGGATCATTGGGTGGCGCGGGAGACCGCGCCGACCGCGAGACCGCGACGACCGCGGGACCCACGGACCGGCTCCGACCCGGCCCGCCGGGTCCCGACCGAGCTCCGACCGACAAGGATTGGCTGAACCCATGAGCAGCGGCGACGAGACCGACGAGCGCAACCCCTTCGCGCCGCCGCCGGCGGACGCCCCGGACCAGCCGTGGCAGCCGCGCAGCCCCTGGACCGGCGAGGGCCCGGACGGCACCGGCGGCCAGGGCGACGGCCGCCCGCAGCTCCCGCCGCCGTGGGGTCAGGGCGACGGCCGGCCCGGCCCGCGGCCCCCGGCCCCGCAGCCGCCCCGGCTCGACCCGGCCGACCCGGCCCACCGCCGGGCCCGCAACGCCGCGCTCGCCGGACCGTTCGCGCTGGTCTGCCTGTTCGCGGGCTTCCACTGGATCGCCCTGCTGATCGGGGTGCTCGGCATCGTCTGGGGGATCGGCGCCCTGCGGAGCCCGAAGGGCGCCCCGGCCGGCGCTCCGTCGGGTGCCACCGGTGCCGCAGGTGCGGTCGGCGCCCCGGGCGCCGTCGGTCCGGTCCCCCGGGGAGCGGCGCCGAACCCGCTCACCCCGGCCGCCCTCGCCGGGATCCTCACCGGCGCGATGACCGTCGTGGTCGCCACCTCGGTGATCGGCCTCAACTACCACTACCGCGACTACGTCACCTGCGTCCGGGACTCGCTCACCACTGCCGGCGTCCAGGGCTGCGACCGCTACGCGCCGCAGTGGTACGTCGACTTCACCGGGAACACCGAGTAGCCCACCCGACCGCCCGTCAGTCCACCGGGTCCGGCCCCGGGGCCCCGCGGCCGGCCTCGGACAGCCGCAGCACGAGGGCGTGGGCCCGGGCGCGCAGCCGCAGCGCGCCCCGGCGCGTCCACCACGCGAGCCGGGCGTACGCGCTCCGGTCTCCCGCCGGGGCGTTCCCCCGCTCCCCCTCCGCCCCGAGCACCCGGTGCCGTACGAGCAGCGCGCCCGGGACGGCCACCAGCGCCAACCAGCCCGCCGCCGCGAGCCCCGACCGCCACGGCACCGGCCCCAACCAGGCCATCCGGCCACCCGCCAACCCGCCGCCGGACAACCGGCCCAGCAGCGCCGCCCCCACCCCGACCAGCAGCGCCGCCGCCAGCGCGGCCGTCACCGTCGCGGCGGGCGGCCACGGCACCGGCCGCCCCCCGGCGCCCCCGGCCGCCGCGGCCGGACCCCGCCGACCCGCCGCCGCGCGGCCCAGCAGCACCGCCGGCACCACCCCGGCCAACAGCGGCAGCACCAGCGCCGCCCACCGCCAGCCGCCCGGCCCGTCGGCCGGCAGCAGCGCGAACAGCGGGAACTCCGGCACCGGCCCCAGCGCCGCACCCCCCGGCGACACCACCGACCCGGCCCCCACCACGAACCCGGGGCCCAGCGCGTACGCCGCGCCCCACAGCACCGCGTTCGGCAACAGCACCAGCGCGAGCAGCAGCAGCGCCGGCAGCGCGACCGGCCCGCGCCCGAGCAGTGCCATCCCGCGCCCGCCGCCGGTCGCCGCATCCAGCACCGCCGACACCGCCACCAGCAGCCCGCCCGCCGCGACCAGCCCGGCCCCGGCCGCCAGCGCCGCGGCCCGCACCGGCGCCGCCCCGCCGACCGGACGGTACGGCGGCGGGAGGCGGTCCAGCAGGGAGTCGGCGGGCGGGCGGCCCGCGGCCCCCGCCGAGCGGACTCCGGCGGCCGTCGCCAGGGCCGCCACCAGCGCCACCACCAGGATGTCCGGCAGCACCTCGCTGCGGAACGGCCCGGCACCCGCACAGTGCAGCGCCACCGCGACCGCCACCGCGCAGTACCCGGCCCACAATGCCACCGGGCCACCCCAGCGCGACCGCAGCCCGCGCCGCGCCGCCACCCCGGCACCCGCCCGGTGGAGCCGGACCACGGCCAGGGCGCCGAGCAGCAGCGGAGTGACGGTCAGCGGGGCGTCGGCCTCCCCGCGCAGCACCGGCGCACCGTGCCCGATCAGCCACAGCACCCCCGCCAACCGGGTGGCAGCGGCCGGGCCGTCGTCCACGGACGGCGTCACCACCCACAGCCCCAGGACCGGCACTCCGACCACCGCCAGGCCGACCAGCGCCGTCCGCACCCCCGTCAACAGGTCGGCCAGCGCGGGCCGTCCGCCCAATTCGCCCGGCGCCTCCAGGATCGGACGGCCCATCAGCTGCGTCATGGGCCACATGGTGCCAAGGCGACTCGCCATGCTCCGTGAACCGGCAAACCGCCGCCGTGTCCCAGATTATTGGCTTATGCGCATTTTCAGACCCTGTCCCCACGACGCCGGCGTCCCGGCCCGGAGCGTCTGATGACCACGCCGCCCACCGCCGACTCCCCCACCCCCAAGCGCCACCGCGAGACCGCCCGCGCCGACCGCGCCGCGACCGGACTACTGCGGAAGCTGACCCCGCGTGAGGCCCAGACCCTCGCCCACCTCGCCACCGGCCACGACCTCCCCCACACCGCCGCCGTCCTCGGCGTCACCCCCACCACCGCCCGTAGCTACCTCCTGCGCGCCATGCGGAAGCTCGGCGCCACCACCCAGGCCGAGGCCATCACCCTCGCCGCGGGCTCCCTGCCATCCGTCGTGCCCCCCGGACCGGCGAACTTCGCCGGCCTCACCGCCTCCTCCCTCGGCCCCGCCACGTTCACCGTGCGGGATCTCGGGGATCCGGGCCTCCGCACGGGGAGCACGGACGGGCCCGCACGAACGGCCCTCGCCTCGACGGGCGGCCGGGGCGGGGGCGGAGACGACCGTACGGCCTCCCCGGCTCCGGCCCGACAGCCGACGGAGCCGCCCCCGCACGACGCCGCCGACGCCGCCGACGCCGCCCGTCGCCCCGTCACGGAGCAGCCGGCCAGCGGTACGACCGGGCCGACAGCGCCGCCGGGCGACAGTTCGCGCCCCGTCTCGGGCACCCGACGCGGCCGGACCGCACGGCGCGCCCGGCAGGAGCGCGGGGAGGCAACGCACACGCCCCCGAGCAAACGCCCGTCCGCCCGCCCCGAACAGCCGCCCCAGCAGGACCGCACCGGTACCGCCCAACGGCCCGGCGAACACGGCGAACACGGCGAAACGGTACGGGCACCGTCGCCGGCAGCGGCCTCGGTGCCGGCTGCGGCCTCGGTGCCGGGGTCTGCGGCCGCCGCGGACGCCGGACGGCCGCACCCCCCCCGCGCCCACCCCCCCCAGCAGGCGCGGCCCCTGCGGGTAGAACGCCAAGGCACCCCGCCGGTGTCTTATAAACAACTGACGCAGCCGACGAAAAGAGAGGTGTATATATCGGTGGTGGCCGGGT
>NZ_JBHWBZ010000015.1:9928-11660 GCF_042735475.1 Kitasatospora sp. NPDC059577
CTCGCGCGCCGCGGGGCGGGCGGCGCGGCTGGGGCGCGGCGGGGCGGCGGGGCGGGGGGCGGCCCCCGCCCCGCCCCGCCCCGGCCCCCCCCGACCGCAGCAGGCTCGGCCGCTCCGGGAAGAACGCCACGGCACCGCGCCGACGGACCCCGCCCCGTCGGCCGCGGGTGGGCCGGGCCGGGCGGGCCCCGCGAACGCGGCGGACCCCGGCCCCGCACCGACGGACCCCCGGGCCTCCTCGACGGCGAAGCGGCAGCAGACCCCGCCCGCGGACCCGGAACGGTCCCACCCGGCCCCGGCGGCCGACGGACCGGACCGGAACGGCCCCACCGGCCCGGCGAGGCGTGACGGCGCCGTCCGGGACGCCGGAGCCGCCACCGCGCCGAAGGGGCCGCAGCGTCCCCCCGGCGGGCCCGCGCGGCCGGGGGCGCCGGGTCAGCCGCCGGCGGCTGACCCGGTCACAGCCGGGCCGACACAAGCGGGCGCGGCAGGCACGGAGGCGCGGGACCGCGCGGCGGGCGGGCCCGCCCACCCCGCGGAGCAGCGCGGGGATCCGTCGCCGGCCACCGCGGCACCGCCCCCGTCCGCCGACCACCCGGTGCCGAGCTTCGAGGAGCTGTACGAGACCGCGCACACGCGCCTGGTGCAGCAGGTGTTCCTGCTGACCGCCTGCCGCCACCGCGCGGTGCACTGCGTGCGGCGGGCGTTCGGGGAGGCCCGGCGGGGCTGGCCGGCGGTGGCCGGGTCCGGGGATCCGGAGGGGTGGGTGCGGGTGCGGGCGTGCGAGCTGGCGCTGTCGCCGTGGCACCGGGGCGGGCCGCGCCGGGCGCACGTGTGGGGTCTGCCGCACCGGCGGATCAAGGTGCGCCCGGCGGACGAGTCGCAGGCGGTGCTCCCGGACCACGACCGGCTGACCGACCGGGACCGCGCCCTGCTGAAGGCCCTCAAGCGCCTGTCGCGGCCGCAGCGCCGGGCACTGGTGCTGCACGACGGGCTGGGGCTGCCGGCCGCGGCGATCGCGGTGGAGGTGGAGTCGACGCAGGCGGCCGCCGAGGGCCGGGTGTGGACGGCCCGGGCGGCGCTGGCGCAGTGGGTGCCGGAGCTGGTGGGGCCCGATCCGGCCACGCCGGGCTTCGCGGACGGGCTGAGCCTGCTGCTCCACCGGGCGGCGGTGCGCGGGTGCCCGGAGCCGCACCGGTCGCCGGTGCCGGTGCTGCGGGCCCGGCACCGGCTGTGGACGGCGAGCCGGACGGGCGCGGCCGCGCTGCTGACGGTGGCGGTCGGCGGGGCGACGCTGGCGACCCTGGCGGGGGTGCGGCCGGCGGTGCTGTTCCGTCCGCCGGAGGCACCGGAGCCCGCGCTGTGCCTGCCCGCCGCCGCAGCGGAGGATCCGGGCGTGCCGCTGCAGCCCGGCGGGGTGCCGAACGGCATCAGCAGCCTGTGGTGCAGCCCGGCGCCGGGCTTGGAGGCCGTGGTGGTGGAGCCGCACCCCCAGGCGATCGCCCGCTGGGAGCTGCCGGCGGCGGCCCGGGGCGCGGACGCCCCGCCGCCCCAGGGTCCGGCGGTCTGCCCGCTGTGGTCGCCGCGGCCCTGCACGACCGGGCCGAAGGCGCGCTGAAAACGACGAGCGCCCCCCCCCCGGGCCGGGGGGGGGGCGGCTTGCGCGCCTGGGTGTTAACGGCGGGGCGGGGCTGTTATAGCGGGGCCCGGCGGGCGGGAGGGGAGGGCGCAT
>NZ_JBHWBZ010000015.1:11670-96247 GCF_042735475.1 Kitasatospora sp. NPDC059577
TCTCGCCGCCGGTGGGGGCCCCCCCCCCCGGCCCCCCCGGGCCCGCGGGCGCCCACAACACCCCGCGCCCCCCCCCCGGCCCCGGGCGGGGGCGCTCGTTGCGCGCAGGGGTGATCAGGCCTGGGCGGCGATGATCTCGCGGGCCAGGCGGGCGGTCTCGGACGGCGTCTTGCCGACCTTGACACCGGCGGCCTCCAGGGCCTCCTTCTTCGCCTGGGCGGTGCCCGAGGAGCCGGAGACGATGGCGCCGGCGTGGCCCATGGTCTTGCCCTCGGGGGCGGTGAAGCCCGCGACGTAGCCGACGACCGGCTTGGTCACGTTCGCCTTGATGAAGTCCGCGGCACGCTCCTCGGCGTCGCCACCGATCTCACCGATCATGACGATGATCTCGGTCTCCGGGTCCTCCTGGAAGGCCTTGAGAGCGTCGATGTGGGTGGTGCCGATGACCGGGTCGCCACCGATGCCGACGGCCGAGGTGAAGCCGATGTCCCGCAGCTCGTACATGAGCTGGTAGGTCAGGGTGCCGGACTTCGAGACCAGGCCGATCTTGCCGGCGGTGGTGATGTCGGCCGGGATGATGCCGGCGTTCGACTGTCCGGGGCTGATCAGGCCGGGGCAGTTCGGGCCGATGATGCGGGTCTTGTTGCCCTTGGCACCGGCGTGCGCCCAGAAGGCGGCGGTGTCGTGCACCGGAACGCCCTCGGTGATGACGACGGCCAGGCCGATCTCGGCGTCGATGGCCTCGACGACGGCGGCCTTGGTGAAGGCCGGCGGCACGAAGAGGACCGAGACGTCGGCGCCGGTCTTCTCCATCGCCTCGGCGACGGAGCCGAAGACCGGGATCTCGGTGCCGTCGACGTCGACCGTGGTGCCGGCCTTGCGCGGGTTGACACCGCCGACGATCTGGGTGCCGGAGGCGAGCATGCGGCGGGTGTGCTTCATGCCCTCCGCGCCGGTCATGCCCTGGACGATGACCTTGCTGTCCTTGGTAAGGAAGATAGCCATGGTGTGAAAGTCCCCTTCCTTACTTGTTGGCCAGCTCGGCGGCGCGGTCAGCGGCGCCGTCCATGGTGTCCACGCGCTGGACCAGCGGGTGGTTGGCGTCGTCGAGGATCTTGCGACCCAGCTCCGCGTTGTTGCCGTCCAGGCGGACGACCAGCGGCTTGGTGACGTTCTCGCCCTTGCTCTCCAGGAGCGCGAGGGCCTGGACGATGCCGTTGGCGACCGCGTCGCACGCGGTGATGCCGCCGAAGACGTTGACGAAGACCGACTTGACGTCGGGGTCGCCCAGGATGATCTCCAGGCCGTTCGCCATCACCTCGGCGGACGCGCCGCCACCGATGTCGAGGAAGTTGGCGGGCTTGACGCCGCCGTGGTTCTCACCGGCGTAGGCGACCACGTCGAGGGTGCTCATGACGAGGCCCGCGCCGTTGCCGATGATGCCGACCTGGCCGTCGAGCTTGACGTAGTTCAGGCCCTTGGCCTTGGCGGCGGCCTCCAGCGGGTTGGCCGCGGCCTTGTCCTCCAGGGCCTCGTGCTCGGGCTGGCGGAACTCGGCGTTCTCGTCCAGGGAGACCTTGCCGTCGAGCGCGATGATCTTGCCGTCACCGGACTTGATCAGCGGGTTGACCTCGACGAGGAGGGCGTCCTCCTTGATGAAGACGGTCCACAGCTTCTGCAGGACCTCGGCGACCTGGTCGGCGACCTCGGCCGGGAACTTCGCCGCGGCGACGATCTCGGCGGCCTTCTCCGGGGTGCAGCCCTCGTTGGCGTCGACCGGGATCTTGGCGAGCGCCTCGGGGTTCTGCTCGGCGACGACCTCGATCTCCACGCCGCCCTCGACGCTGGCCATGGCCAGGAAGGTGCGGTTGGTGCGGTCCAGCAGGAACGAGACGTAGTACTCGTCCTTGATGTCCGCGGTCTGGGCCAGCATCACCTTGTGAACGGTGTGGCCCTTGATGTCCATACCGAGGATCGCCTCGGCCTTGGCGACGGCGTCGGCCGGGTCGGCGGCGAGCTTGACGCCACCGGCCTTGCCACGGCCGCCGACCTTCACCTGAGCCTTGACGACGGCGCGTCCGCCGAAGCGCTCGGCGATGGCGCGAGCGGCTTCGGGGGTCTCGATGACATCACCGTCAAGCACGGGTACGCCGTGCTTGGCGAAGAGGTCCCTCGCCTGGTACTCGAACAGGTCCACGTGTGTTCGTCCTTGTTCGTGGTCGCGGATTGTGTCTCTACGAGCGTGCCACGGCAGGATCTTCGCTGCGGGTCGTCGGGGCGGTGCGGGTACGCAGAGGTACGGCCTTGCGGCCCACACAGCCACGGGCGCACACGTCAATCAACACGCGCGTCACGTCCGTCTGGCAGGTTATCCCCGTGGGACGGGACTGTTCCGCCCGGGGCCTGTCCGTCTTGGGTGAGAACCGTCACAGACAGCCTAGAGCGTCCGGGTGACCGACCCGTCCACCGATCGGACGGATTCGCGCGTCCGGGTGAATCCGTCACACCCCCTGGTCAGGCACCGGGATCGGGCGCTTCTCGACGGCCGCCGCCATGATCCCGGGGAAGGCGTCCGGGGTGCAGGCGAAGGCCGGCACGCCGAGCGCGGCCAGGGCCGCGGCGTGCGCGTGGTCGTAGGCGGGCGCGCCCTCGTCGGAGAGCGCGAGCAGGGCGACGAACCCGACGCCGGCCGCCTTCATCGCGGCGACCCGCCTGAGCATGCCGTCCCGGACGCCGCCCTCGTACAGGTCGCTGACCAGGACGACGACGGTCTCGGAGGGGCGGGTGATCTTCGACTGGCAGTAGGCGAGCGCGCGGTTGATGTCGGTGCCGCCGCCGAGCCGGGTGGCGAACAGGACGTCCACCGGGTCGCTGAGCTGATCGGTCAGGTCGACCACCGAGGTGTCGAAGACGACCAGCCGGGTGTCCAGGGTGCGCATCGAGGCGAGCACCGCCCCGAACACCGCCGAGTGCACGACCGAGGACGCCATCGAACCGGACTGGTCGACGCAGAGGATGACGTCCTTCCTCACGGCGCGCCGGGCCCGGGCGTGGCCGACCAGCCGCTCGGGGACGACGGTGCCGTGCTCGGGCAGGTGGTTCTTCAGGTTCGCCCGGATCGTCCGGTCCCAGTCGATGTCGCGGTGCCGGGGGCGGTCGACCCTGGCGCTCCGGTCGAGGGCGCCGCCCAGGGCGGCCCGGGTGCGGTCGGCGAGCCGGCGCTCCAGGTCGGCGACCACCTTGCCGACCACGGCCCGGGCGGTCTCCCGGGTGGTCTCGGGCAGCGCCTGCCTGAGCGAGAGCAGGGTGCCGACCAGGTGGACGTCCGGTTCGACGGCCTCCAGCATCTCCGGCTCCAGCAGCAGCCGGTCCAGGCCGAGCCGGGTGATCGCGTCCTGCTGCATCAGCTGGACGACGGTGGACGGGAAATACGTGCGGATGTCGCCCAGCCAGCGGGCCACCTGCGGGGCCGAGCCGCCCAGCCCGGCACTGCGGCGGCCGCCGCCGCGGCCCGCCCGGCCGCCCTCCTCGGGCGCGCCGCGGTAGAGCGCGGTGAGGGTGCCGTCCATCGCGGCGTCCCGGCCGCGCAGCGTGCGACCGGTGCCGTCGGCCTCGCCGCCGAGCACCAGCCGCCAGCGGCGCAGCCGTTCGTCGGTCGTGGGCGCTGCCATCTCGTCCTCCTCCTTCAGCGGGGCCTGCGGGACGTGCGGGTCCTGCGGTGACGGGGGCGCCGCGGGCGCGGCGGGCGTCAGGTGTTGCGGCCGGCGGCCTGCCGGGGGATCCGCGGGCGGACGCCGAGCAGCACGGCCACCACCGGGACGGCGGCGTCGGCGCGGGACCGGTCCAGCTCACCCGCCGGGGCCCGGTCCGTCGGGGCCCCGTCGAGCGGGCCCGCCGCGACCCGGCTGCCGATGGTCGTCCGCACGCCCGCCTCCAGCGCGGCGAAGGTGCGACGCAGCAGTGGCAGGACGTCGGTGAAGACCTCTGCGCTCACCCCGGTCAGCCACTCGTCCAGCAGGGCAAGCAGCCTCGGATCGTGCAGCAGCAGGGCGCCGCCGCCGGTGAGGAAGCCCTCGACCCACCCGGCCGCGTCCGCCGCGGAGTTGGCGGCCGACAGGACCAGCCGCAGCCGGCGGCCCACGTCCTCCGAGTCGAGCCGGCCGTCGTCCGACAGCAGCCGGACGGCCCGGCCGCGGAGCAGCCCCGGGGCGCCGGTGGCCGGGCCGCCGGACGGCTCGCGGGCGGCCAGCGAGCGCAGCGCGGCGGCCCAGCGGTCGGCCAGGCCGGCCAGGCCGTCGGGGCCGCCGTGGTCCGTTCCGGAGGCGGCGCCGTTGTCGGCGGGGGCGGCGTCGGCGGCGGAGGCGGCGTCGGCGGCGGAGGCGGCGTCGGCGTCGGAGGCGGCGTCGGAGGCGGAGGCGGAGGCGGGGGCGGGGGCGAACCGCGGCCCGACCGAGGTCAGCAGGCCGATCGCGCCGTGCACCTCGTCGAGGAGGCCGCGCATAGCCGCCGCGCTCCCGGCGTCCAGCCCGACGCAGGCGGACGGCAGCCCGACGCAGACCCGCTCGGCCAGTCCGGCTGCCGCCCCGGCGAGCGCGCCGTGGTCGGTGCCGCGCACGTCGCCGTAGCGCAGCGCGCGGACCAGGGCGGGCAGCGCGCCCGCGAGGTGCGCGACATCGGTGTCCAGGGCCGCGCGGTCGGCGAGCACCCGCATCACGGCGGGCAGCGCACCGGACAGCCCGGCCAGCAGGCAGGTCTCCACCAGGCCGGTCAGTTCGGCGAGGTCGACGGCGGCACGGGCGGTGCCGACCGCCTTGGCGCCGGCCGCCTCCTCGACCGTGGTGCCCCACTGCGCGGCCTCGGCGATCCGGACCGCCAGTTCCGGCTGCCAGCACAGCCGCCAGCTCTCGCGGAACGTCCCGGTCGAGTTGACCGGGGAGCGGACCGGCACCCCCCAGTCCACGCCCAGCAGCCGCAGCCGGTGCAGCAGCCGGGAGCGGGCCGCGTCGGTCTCCTTGCGCAGGTCGAGGTCGACGTCCTTCGACGCGGCCTCGGGCTTGAGCCGCAGCGAGCGCTGCAGCCGGGAGAGGTCGCGCTGCAGCGGCACCGCCGGTGCGGCGGCCGGGACCTCGCCGAGCCGGTCACCGACCACCAGGCGGTCCCGGACCAGTTCCAGGGCGACGTCCGACCCCTCGCAGAGCACCGCGCGCGCGGCGTCCAGGGTCTCGGTCAGCCCGGCGAGCGGGCGGCCGCGCAGGACGGCCAGGGTCTCGGCGAGCCGGACCGCCTCGATGACGTGGGCGGAGGAGACCGGGTGGTCCTCGGCGCGCAGGAGTTCGGCGGCCCGGGCGAGCCAGCGCGGCACCGGGTCGCCGTCGGTGCTGAACAGGTGGTGGTACCAGCCGGGTGACTGCACGCCCGCGCCGTAGCCGGTGGACCGGGAGAGCCGACGGTGCGTCCACGGCACCCAGGTGATGTCCGTGCGCACCTTCTTGGGCAGCCCGGCGAGCAGCGCCCGGTCGTGCGCGACGGTCGGCATCGTCTCCAGCGCGGGGACGTGGAAGGCGCCGCAGACCACCGCGATCCGCCGGTGCCCGGCGCGGCGGGCGGCGCGGATCCGCCCGCGCATGTACGCCTCGCGCAGCAGGTCCCGGCGGGACTCGCCGAGCCCCTCGGCGCGCAGTGCGCCCATGGCCGCGGCGACGGCGGCGAACGGGGCGAGCGCGTCGGCGCCGGGCGCGCGGTGCTCGACCACGTCCTCCCACCAGCGCTCCGGGTCGTCGTGCCCGGCCGCCGCGGCGAGCAGCGCCACCGGGTCGGCGGGCGGTTCGCCGGCGTCGTCGGAATCGAGGGCCGTCCCGGGGGCGGGCGCGAAGCCGTACCCGGCGGGCAGGTCGATGAAGCGGACCGGCAGGCCGTGGTCCAGGGCGTGCCGGATCGCCACCCACTCCGGGGAGAACTCGGCGTACGGCCAGAAGGCGGCCTTCGCCGGGTCGTCCACCGCGTGGGCGAGCAGCGCGACCGGCGGCACCAGGTCCTTCCCGGCGGCCAGGTGGACGATGTCATCGGCCTCCGGCGGGCCCTCGATCAGCACCGCGTCCGGCTCCCACCGGGCGAGCGCGGCGGCCACCGCCCGGGCCGAGCCGGGGCCGTGGTGGCGGATGCCGAGCAGGGCGACCTCGGACGTCATGCCCCCACCCCGCGCCGCCCGTCCCGCCCACCAGGCCCGCTGTGCCCGCCCGACCCGCTGCGCCCGCTCACGCGGTCACCTCGCGGGCGGCGCGGTAGAAGTCCTTCCAGCCGTCGCGCTCGCGCACCACGCCTTCGACGTACTCGCGCCAGACCGCCCGGTCCGCCACCGGGTCGCGGACGACGGCGCCGAGGATGCCGGTGGTCAGGTCGCCGGCGCGCAGCACGCCGTCGCCGAAGTGGGCGGCCAGGGCGAGGCCGTTGGTCACCACCGAGATCGCCTCGGCGGTGGAGAGGGTGCCGCTCGGGGTCTTGACCTTCGTCCGGCCGTCCACCGTGATCCCGGCCCGCAGCTCGCGGAAGACGGTGACCACGCGTCTGATCTCCTCGGCGCCGCCGGGCAGTTCGGGCAGGTCCAGGGAGCGGCCGAGCTGGTTGACCCGGCGGGTGACGATGTCGACCTCCTCCTCCAGCGAGCCCGGCAGCGGCAGCACGACGGTGTTGAAGCGGCGGCGCAGCGCGCTGGAGAGCTCGTTGACCCCGCGGTCGCGGTCGTTGGCGGTAGCGATCACGTTGAACCCGCGCACCGCCTGCGTCTCGGTGCCCAACTCCGGTACCGGGAGCGTCTTCTCGGACAGGATGGTGATCAGACTGTCCTGGACGTCGACCGGGATGCGGGTCAGCTCCTCGACCCGGGCGATCCGGCCCCCGGCCATCGCCCGCATCAGCGGGGAGGGCACCAGGGCGTCCCGGCTGGGGCCGTGGGTCAGCAGCCGGGCGTAGTTCCAGCCGTACCTGACGGCCTCCTCGGGAGTGCCGGCCGTGCCCTGCACCAGCATCGTGGAGTCGCCGCTGATCGCGGCGGCCAAGTGCTCCGACACCCAGGTCTTCGCGGTGCCGGGCACCCCGAGGAGCAGCAGCGCACGGTCCGTCGCCAGGGTCGTCACGGCGACCTCGACGATCCGGCGCGGGCCGACGTACTTGGGGGTGATCGCGGTGCCGTCGGGCAGTTCGCCACCGAGCAGGTACGTCGCCACGGCCCAGGGAGACAGCTTCCAGCGCTCGGGGCGCGGACGGTCGTCCTGCGCGGCCAGGGCGGCCAGTTCGCCGGCGAAGGCGTCCTCGGCGTGCTGTCGCAGAACATCGGTCACGAGGGGCTCCTTCGGGTCGGCCGCCGGAGGCACGGGTGCCCCGGCGGCTGGATGATCGGGGGGAGCCAGGCCGGCGTCCCGACCTGTGGGAACCACCCTGCACCGGACCACTGACATCGTCCGCCGGGCCGGCCGGACGGCTCCGGACGGACAGTCAGCGGATGTCAGTGCCGCCGCCTACGGTCGGACGCATGGAGGAACGCTGGAGCACCCAACACGTCCTGTCCCTGGCCCCTGACGCCACGTCGCGGAAGACGGCGGGCAGGCTCTCCTCGCCCGCGGCGTGGTCCGGCACGGGCACCGACGGCGTCGCGGTCTGGGGCGAGTGCGGGGGCAGTGGCCGCACCCCGTACCGCACCGCGGTCGAACTCGCCACGCCCGCCTACCGGTGCAGCTGCCCGAGCCGGAAACTCCCGTGCAGTCACGCGCTCGGACTCCTCCTGCTGTGGAGCGGCTCCCCGGAGGCCGTCCCCGCCGCCGAGCCCGCCGACTGGGTCCGCGCATGGCTCCGGGACCGCCGGGAGCACGTCGGGAAGCGCCCCACGGCCCCGGCCGACCCGGAGGCCGCCCGCCGCCGGGCCGAGAGGCGCGGCGCCCGGGTCACGGCCGGCGCGGCCGAGCTGCGGCTGCGCCTGGCGGACCGCATCCGGCACGGACTGGCCGACCCGTCCGGCGCCGGCCCCTGGGAGGAGGTCGCCGCCCGGATGGTCGACGCGCAGGCCCCCGGCCTGGCCACCCGGGTCCGCGAACTCGACGCCCTGCCGCCGGAGCGGCTGCTGGAGGAGTACGCGATGCTCCACCTCCTCGCCACGGCCGCCACCCGGGTCGACGAGCTGCCCGCGGACCTGGCCGCGACGGTCCGCGCCCGGGTCGGGTACACCCTGGACGCCGCCGAGGTGCTGGCCGGCCCCACCGTCCGCGACCGCTGGCTGGTGCTCGGCAGCCGCACGATGCCGATGGAGGGGGGCTCCGACGACCGGCTGACCACCCGCCGGGTCTGGCTGCGCGGCGCCAAGACCGGCCGCCCCGCCCTCCTGCTGGCCTTCGGCCGCCCCGGCCAGGCCCCCGACCTCGCCCTGCCCACCGGCCACCTCCTGGAGGCCGAACTCGCCTACCACCCCGCCGCCCGCCCGCTGCGCGCCGCCCTCGGCACCCGTCACGGCGCCCCCGGGGCGGGCCCGGCCGAGCCGCCCGCCGGGCTCTCCGTGGCCGAGGCGGTGGCCGGGTACGGCACCGCCGTCGCCGACGACCCGTGGCTGGAGAGCTGGCCGACCGTCCTCACCGGCGTCGTCCCGGTCCGCACGCCCGACGGCTGGTACCTGACGGACGGCCACCACACGCTGCCCGTCCGCGCCGCGGCCGTCCCGGAGCCGGCCCTGTGGCGGCTGGCCGCGGTCTCCACCGGTCGTCCGCTGACGGTCTTCGGCGAGTACGGCCACCAGGGCTTCGTCCCGGTCACGGCCTGGCCCGCCGGGCACCGCCCGGTCGGCCTCACCCACCCCTAGGAGCAGCGAGAATGACGACCATCCAGGACCCGTGGGAGATCCTGCAGACCAGCGCCCTGCTCGGCACCGACCGCCGCCCGCTCCCGGCCACCGCCCTGCCGTTCGCCGACGCCGTCGACCCGGCCGACCCGGCCACCGCCCTGCTGGAGCTGGCCGCCCTCGCCACCGTCCGCCGCCGCGCGGGCGCGCTGCCCGTACCGGCGACCCGACCGCCCGGGCCGCCCGCACCCGAGGACCCCCGCCCGGAGCTGCCCGAGCCGGCCGCCCGCCGGCTGGCCGCCCTGCTGGCCGGCCGTACCGGCGGCACCCTGGCCAACCTGACCGAGCTGCTGCCGCAGTGGCTCGCCACCGCCCGGGCCCGCGGTCTGCGACCGCCCGCCGCGCTGATACCCGGCCTGCTCGACGCCGCCCGCGCACGCGGCGAACTGCGCTCCGACGCCGTCGCGCTGGCCGGTCCGCCGGGCCGCTGGCTGGCGGAGCGGAACCCCGACTGGCGGTTCGTGCTGCGCACCACCACCGAGGACCCGACGCACCGGCCGGCCGACCCCGCCGACCACCAGCTCTGGCACGAGGGCCTGTTCGCCGAGCGCGTCACCCACCTCACGCTGCTGCGCCGCCGGGACCCGGCCGCCGGCCTGGAGCTGCTGCGGAGCACCTGGTCCACCGAGCGCGCCGAGGACCGCCTGCTCTTCCTGGACGCCCTCCAGGACGGCCTCTCCCCCGCCGACGAGCCGTTCCTGGAAGCCGCCCTCGGCGACCGCAGCAAGAACGTCCGCGCCACCGCCGCCGAACTGCTCTCCACCCTGCCCGGCTCCGCCCTCGCGGGCCGGATGGCCGAGCGGGCGCGGGCCGCCGTCCGCCTCGCCGAAGCCCGCACGCACCTGCTGGTCACCCCGCCCGCCGAGTGCGACGCGCGGATGCAGCGCGACGGCATCACGCCCAAGTCCCCCACCGGGCGCGGCGAACGGGCCTGGTGGTTCGGCGAGGTGGTGGCCGCGGCCCCGCTCGCGGTCTGGCCGGACAGCACCGGCCTGACACCCGAACAGCTGCTCGCCCTGCGGGTCGGCGACAGCATCGACGAGACCAGCAGCAGCTGGGCCGACGACCTGCGGGAGGCCTGGGCGCGCGCCGCCGTCCGCCAGCACGACGCCGACTGGGCCCGGGCGCTGCTCGGCCCGGCCCCGGTGCCGCCCGGGCGCGGCGCCGGCCGGGCCCGCGCCCCGCGCGCCACCGGTGCCCCGGCCAAGCTGCTGGCCGTCCTGCCGCCGGAGGAGCGAGCCGCCTGGACGGCCGCGTTCATCGGGGTGCACGGGCTGGGCGAGGCCTTCCAGCTGCTCGGCGCCTGCGCCACCCCGTGGACGCCGCCGCTGTCCACCGCCGTGGTGGGCGCCCTGGCCCGGGCCGCGGCCTCCGGCGCGTACCCGTGGAGCCACAGCGGGGTGCTCGGGATGACGGAGCGCGCGCTCGCACCCGGGGCGGCCGACGCGGTGGAGGAGCTGGCCGCGTCGGCGGCCCCGGACTCCGCCTGGTCCGAGACCTTCGCCCGGCTGGCCGGCACCCTGCGCTTCCGGGCCGCGATGCTCGCGGAGCTGGCGGGCTGACGCCGGGCGAGCGGCGGGCGGCGGGCGGCGGGTCGGGCACGCCCGTCGACCGGTCGTGGATGTGCCGGACGCCCGGAGCGCCGCAGTGGCACGGCCCCGGAACGCCACAGCGGGCCGCGCCCGGAAACGCCGCAAGGGGCCGCACCCGGAAGTGCCACGGCGGCACGGCCCCGGAAACGCCGCAGCGGGCCGCGCCCGAAGGCCCGGCCCGCTCCGTCCGGCCCGAGGCCGTCCCGCCGACGGGTCAGCTCGCCCGCAGGTTGGCCTCGACCCAGGCGACCACGTCCCGGGTGGGTGTGCCCGGGGTGAAGATGTCCGCGACGCCCATCGCCTTCAGCTCGGCGACGTCCTCGTCGGGGATGATCCCCCCGCAGAAGACCTTGATGTCCGCCGCGTCGCGCTCCTTCAGCAACTCCAGCACCCGCGCGCACAGCGTCATGTGGGCGCCGGAGAGGATCGACAGCCCGATGCCGTCCGCGTCCTCCTGGATCGCGGTGTCGACGACCTGCTCGGGCGTCTGGTGCAGCCCGGTGTAGATGACCTCCATACCGGCGTCGCGCAGGGCACGCGCAATGACCTTGGCGCCACGGTCGTGACCGTCGAGCCCCGGTTTGGCGACCACCACACGGATCGGCCCCGACACACTCATCACTGCCTCCTGGACCTCGTCGTCCACCACCCCACCGGGCCTTGTGGGCCACGGGCGCGGTTAACGGTCAATAACCAACCTGAGGGGAGGTTAGCGCCACCCGGCCCGCTTGACCGAGCCCCCTCCCAAGAGGAGGGCAAAGTCACAGCTCCAGGCCTTGCTACCAGCGGGTATACCCGTCCTTTCGGCAACCTCCCCACAGACCCCCCGGGCGACCCCTTGACACCGGGAGGTTTTTCCGGCGCGCCCCTCCTCCCGCTACAGTCACGGCAGTTCGACCTCGTCCGATGACGTGCCCGAGGCCCACCGAGGAGGCAGCCCCCGATGGCTCCCGAAGCAGCCGCCCGTCCGACCCGTGCGGAGCTGCGCCTCGCCGCCCGCGAGCAGTCCCGCGCCCAGCGCCGCGGCGCCGCCAAGGCGGCCACCCGAACGGCGCTGCTGCGGGTCGCGCTGCCGTCGGTGGCGGCGCTCGGGGTCGCGGCCGCGGCGGCGATCACGGTCCACGGGGAGGCCGACCAGCAGGGCGTCCAGGCCACCGGACGGCTGCCGCAGCAGACCGCCGCGGACGGCGCCCCGGACAGCGCGCCCGGCGGCGCGGCGGCCGCGCAGGTGACCGCGGCCGGCGATCGGGCCCAGGCCTCGCGCGGCGACGCCCGTCGGCCACTGGCCGGTGCGCAGCCCGCCGACGCCCAGACCGGCCAGCCCACCGACGCCCCGACCGCCCAACCCACCCCCGCGCCGGCGCCCGAACCGGTCAGGCCCACGGTGGTCATGCCGGTCGCGCAGCACGGCCTCGGCGAGCTGTTCGGCGAGGCGGGCGCCCACTGGGCCAACCGCCACACCGGCATCGACTTCCCGGTGGACGGCGGCACCCAGGTGATGGCCGTCGCCGACGGCACGATCCGCACCCAGTGGAACCCGTTCTACGGCTACATGTCGATGCTCAAGATGTCCGACGGCACCGAGGTCTGGTACTGCCACCTGCGCGCGTACAAGATCCGCAAGGGGCCGGTGAAGCAGGGCGACGTCATCGCCTTCGTCGGCAGCAGCGGCAACAGCACCGGGCCGCACCTGCACTTCGAGGTCCGGCCGGCCGGCAGCGGACCGGTCGACCCGCTGCCGTGGTTCCTGGCCAACGGCCTGGACCCCCGGTAGGACCGGTCCGCGCAACCCCGACCACGGCGGTTCGCGGACCGGCCCGGGGACTACAGCTTCTCCACCGGCGCGTAGCGCAGCAGCAGTTGCTTGCGCCCGTCCGTGCCGAAGTCGACGGTGGCCTGCGCCCGGTCGCCCACGCCCGTCACGGCCACCACCGTGCCCAGCCCGAAGCTGTCGTGGGTGACCCGGTCTCCGACCGCCAGCGAGATGGCGTCGCGCTCCACGGCCTGGCCGCCGCGCCGCGCGGACTGCCCCCAGCCCGCCTTCGGCGAGGCGGAGGCCGAGGACGAGGACCTCGACGAGGAACGCGAACCGCCGCCCCCGGAGGAGGACTTGCCCCAGGACGAGCCCGAGGAGAAGCCGCGCTGCGCCGGCGCCTGCACGGCCCCGGTGCGCTTCCACTCCACCAGCGTCTCCGGGATCTCCTCCAGGAACCGCGAGGCCGGGTTGTACGCCGGCTGCCCCCACGCACTGCGCAGCACCGAGCGGGTCAGGTACAGCCGCTCGCGCGCCCGGGTGAGCCCGACGTACGCGAGCCGGCGCTCCTCCTCCAGCTCCTTGACCTGGTTGAGCGCCCGCATGTGCGGGAAGATCCCGTCCTCCATGCCGGTCAGGAAGACGACCGGGAACTCCAGTCCCTTGGCGGTGTGCAGGGTCATCATCGTGATGACGCCCCGCCCCTCCTCGTCCTCGTCCGGGATCTGGTCGGAGTCGGCGACCAGCGCGACCCGCTCCAGGAAGTCGGCCAGCGAGCCGACCGGCGGGGTGCCGTCCTCCCCGGCGTCCGGCCGCTCGCCCGGGTCCTGCTCGTACTCGAGGGCGACGGAGGCGAGTTCCTGCAGGTTCTCCACCCGGGTCTCGTCCTGCGGGTCGGTGGAGGACTGGAGCTCGGCCAGGTAGCCGGTCTCCTCCAGGACCGCCTCCAGGACCGCCGCCGGGCCCGCGCCCGACTCGACCACCTGGCGCAGCCCGGCCATCAGCACGTTGAACTTCTTGACGGCGTTGGCCGAGCGCGCGGCCATCCCGTACGCCTCGTCGACCCGGACCAGCGCCTGGGCGAAGGAGATCCGCTCCCGCGCGGCCAGCGCGTCGATCATCGCCTCGGCCCGCTCGCCGATGCCGCGCTTGGGCACGTTGAGGATCCGGCGCAGCGGCACGGTGTCCTCCGGGTTGGAGAGCACCCGCAGGTACGCCAGGACGTCCCGGACCTCCTTGCGCTCGTAGAAGCGCACCCCGCCGACCACCTTGTACGGCAGGCCGACCCGGATGAACACCTCCTCGAAGACGCGGGACTGGGCGTTGGTCCGGTAGAAGATCGCGACGTCGCCGGGCTTGGCCTCGCCCTTGTCGGTGAGCCGGTCGATCTCGTCGGCGATGAACTGCGCCTCGCCGTGCTCGTCGTCCGCCACGTAGCCGACGACCTTCTCGCCGTGGTCGCCGGCCGTCCACAGCTTCTTCTCGCGGCGGTTGCCGTTGCGCTCGATGACGGCGTTGGCGGCGCTCAGGATGGTCTGCGTGGAGCGGTAGTTCTGCTCCAGCAGGATCGTGGTCGCGTTCGGGTAGTCCTCCTCGAACTGGAGGATGTTGCGGATGGTCGCGCCGCGGAAGGCGTAGATCGACTGGTCCGCGTCACCGACGACGCACAGCTCGGCCGGCGGCACCTCGGCGAGGTGCGCGGCCGCCGGGTTCACGAAGTCCCCGTCGGCGGTGCGCTTGGGCGCGGCCGCGACGGAGCCCCCGCTCAGCTCCCGGACCAGCATGTACTGGGCGTGGTTGGTGTCCTGGTACTCGTCGACCAGGATGTGCCGGAACCGGCGCCGGTAGTGCTCGGCGACGTCGGGGAAGGCCTGCAGCAGGTTCACCGTCGTCATGATGATGTCGTCGAAGTCCAGCGCGTTGGCCTCGCGCAGCCGCCGCTGGTACAGCGCGTACGCCTCGGCGAGCTTCTTCTCCATCGGGTTGGCGGCCTGGTCGGCGAAGGTCTCCTCGTCGATCAGCTCGTTCTTGAGGTTGCTGACCTTCGCCGTGAAGGACTTCGGCGGGAACTGCTTCGGGTCCAGGTCGAGGTCGCGGCAGACCAGCGACATCAGCCGCTGCGAGTCGGCGGAGTCGTAGATCGAGAAGCTGGAGGTGAAGCCCAGCTGCTTGGACTCGCGGCGCAGGATCCGCACGCAGGCGCTGTGGAAGGTGGACACCCACATCGCCCGGGCCCGCGGGCCGACCAGCGCCTCGACGCGCTCGCGCATCTCGCCGGCGGCCTTGTTGGTGAAGGTGATCGCCAGGATCTCTCCCGGCTGCACCCCGCGGGCGCCCAGCAGGTGGGCGATCCGGTGGGTCAGCACCCGGGTCTTGCCCGAGCCGGCACCGGCCACGATCAGCAGCGGCGAGCCCGCGTGCAGCACGGCCTCGCGCTGCGGGTCGTTCATCCCCTCCAGCAGCTGCGCCGGGTCGATCACCGGACGGGCGGCGCCGTTGCGGTACCAGGCGTCCCGCTCCGCCTCGGCGACGCCCCCGGGCTGATCGAAGGCCGTGGTCCGGAACAGTCCGTCCGGGATCGCCTCCTCGTACGCGTCGTACGGCACGTCGTCCTCGTACGGCGGGGGCTCCTCGTCGATGGGCGCGGCGGGCTGCTTCGACCCGGCGGCGGGTGCCTCGAAGCCGGGGAGCGGGAGGTCTTCAAAGAGGCTATTCATGGCACTCCGAGTCTATGGCCACCCACCGACAAGCCCGCCCGACCGGAGAAATCCGGCCGGGCGGGCTCGACCGCGGACGCGGCTCAGACCAGGCGGCGGGCGGTGGCCCAGCGGGTCAGCTCGTGGCGGTTGCTGAGCTGGAGCTTGCGCAGCACGGCGGAGACGTGGCTCTCGACGGTCTTCACCGAGATGAAGAGCTGCTTGGCGATCTCCTTGTAGGCGTAACCGCGGGCGATCAGGCGCAGGACCTCGCGCTCGCGCTGGGTGAGGCGGTCCAGGTCCTCGTCGACCGGCGGGGTGTCGGTGGCCGCGAAGGCGTCCAGGACGAAGCCGGCCAGCCGGGGCGAGAACACCGCGTCGCCGTCGGCGATCCGGAAGATCGCGTTCACCAGGTCGGTGCCGGTGATGGTCTTGGTGACGTAGCCGCGCGCGCCGCCGCGGATGACGCCGATGACGTCCTCGGCGGCGTCCGACACGGACAGCGCCAGGAACTTCACGCCGCCCGTCCGTCGCCCGCCACCGCCCTCGTCCGAGGCGCTCCGTGCCGCCCCGCCGTCCCCCATCACGCCGACCGAGCGGCGCAGCACCTCGACGCCGCCGCCGCCGGGCAGGTGGACGTCGAGCAGGACCACGTCGGGCCTGGTCTCGGCGACCACGCGGACCGCGGAGTCCACGTCGTCGGCCTCGCCGACCACGTCGATCCCGGTCACGTCGGTGCGGCCGATCTCGGCCCGGACGCCCGTCCGGAACATCCGGTGGTCGTCCACCAGCACGACCCGCGCAGTACGCCCCCCGCCCTCGGCCGGGGAGGCCCCCATCGGCGCTGCCTCAGTCATTCGTTCTCTCCATCTCCAGCTCGACCTCGGTACCGCCGCCCGCTGCCGGCCGCACCCGAGCGGTGCCGCCGTTGCGCTTCATCCGGCCGATGATCGACTCCCGTACGCCCATCCGGTCCTCGGGCACCGTGTCCGGGTCGAAGCCGGGGCCGTGGTCGCGGACGAACACCGACACCGTCCTCCCCTCCACCTCGGCGTAGACCTGGACCGGTCCCCCGCCACCGTACTTGGCCGCGTTGACGGTCGCCTCCCTCGCGGCCTGCATCTGTGCCGCGATCCTCTCGTCCATCGGGCAGTCGCCGACGATGACGAGCTCGACCTGGACGCCGTGCCGGTCCTCGACCTCGGCGACGGCGGCGCGCAGGGTCTCCGCCATGGTGTCCGGCGCGGCCTCGGCGGCGGCCTCCGGGCGGTACAGCCACAGCCGCAGTTCGCGCTCCTGCGAGCGGGCCAGCCGCAGGACCTCCTTGGGGTCCTCGGCCCGGCGCTGGATCAGGGTCAGGGTGTGCAGCACCGAGTCGTGGATGTGGGCGGCGATCTCGGCCCGCTCCTGCGCGCGGATGCGGGCGGTCCGCTCGGCGCCGAGGTCCTGCCACAGCCGCAGGCCGTACGGGCCGAGCAGCACCAGCACCCCGGCGAGCACCGCGAGCGAGGCCTCGACGACCGAGCCGAGCGTGGAGCCGCTGCCCTGCATGGCGAGCAGCGCGATGGTGCCGGCCACCGCGAGCAGCACGCCGGCGCCGACCCGGGTGTAGGCGCCGCGCCGCTTCTCGCCCTCCTCGATGCCGAACCAGCGCTGCCAGCGCGAGTCGTCGGCCTGCCGCCAGACCAGCGCGACGCCGACGCCGATCGCCAGCAGCGGCCAGGTGTACGGCTTGGCGGTCTGCCAGCCGAGCACGTTGAGCAGGGCGATCAGGCCGATCACGACCATGACCAGGGCGGCGAGCTGGCCGAGGCCGCCCTGCCCGTTCTTGGTGGCCGGCGCCGCGGCCCCGCCCTCGGCGGGCGGCGCCACCGGCTCGCCCTGCAGCGTGTGCTGGAGCAGCTGGCGCAGCCGGCCGAGCCAGCCGCCGGTGGGGCCCTTGCTCAGCAGGCCGCCCTGCAGCCCGGGGGTGGCCGGCACGAACACGCCGTTGAGGTACATCCACTGGGCGCCGCCGCGCGCCGAGGGCTCGCCGATGCCGATCGGCACCACGAACCAGAACGCGGCGTACAGCAGGGCGCCGATCCCCTGCGCGAAGAACAGCAGGACGAAGGCGAGCCGCACCCAGCGCACCGGCAGCCCGAGGTGCACCGCCAGGCCGTGCGCGACGCCGCCGAGCATCCGGCCCTGCGGGCTGCGGTAGAGCCGGCGGTACGGCGGCTTCCCGCCGTCGGTCGGGTTGGGGTCCGCGCCGGCCGACGGCGCGGCGTCGGGGGCGGTGGTTCGGGGATCGGTACCGGGGGCTGCCACGCCACCGATGGTTCCACGCGCGCCGCCGCGGGCGCATCAGGGTGTGTCCCTAGCCCGTCTCAGGGACAAGTCAGGGTACGGGCAGGGGTACTCCCGGTTGGGCCGGACCGGCACCTGCCGGAAGGATGGTGCCCATGACCGAGGACCACCGCATCGAGGAGGCCGGGCCCGCCGCCCCGCCGGAACCGCGACCGCCACTGACCCGGGCCGAGCACCACCGCGTGGTGGCCGGCGTCTGCGGCGGCCTCGGCCGGCACCTGGACATCGACCCGGTGGTCTTCCGGGTGGTCGTCGTGGTGCTCTGCCTCTCCGGCGGCCTCGGGCTGTTCCTGTACGGCCTGGCCTGGCTGATCGTCCCGACCGACGAGGAGTCGAAGGGGCGCGGCGGGCGCACGGAGCTCCAGCGGGTGCTCACCGGCCGGGTGGACGGCCAGTCGGTCGGCGCGGTGCTGCTGACCGTGATCGGCACCGGGGTGTTCTTCTCCTCGATGGGCGACGGCGACCAGATGTTCCCGCTGCTGCTGCTCGCCGGCCTGGTCTTCCTGGCGGTGCGCTACGACCCGGAGCGCCGGCGCGGCCGGGGACCCGGGCGCCGGCGCGGCGGCCCGTACGACCGTCACTTCCCCGCGCCCGGGTCCGAGGGCTACGTCTGGCCGCGGCCGGAGCCGGACGGGGCGGCCGGCTCCGGGCACGCCGCCGACCGGGCCGCCGGGACGGTCCCCGCCGACGGTCCGGCGCCGGGCGCGAGCGGCTACCTGTGGGACCCGCGCCACCCCGAGCGCAACCCGTACGGCGGAAACGCGTCCGCGACCCCCACCCCGCCGTTCGGCACCCCGGTGCCGCCGGCCGGCGGCCCGGCCCAGCCGTGGTGGCAGCGCGCCGACCTGCCCGAGGGCGACCCGCTGCGCAAGGAGGACCCGAAGCGCCGTTCCGAGCCCGCCGTGGTGCGGCGCCCCCGGGAGCGCTCGGCGCTCGGCTTCTTCGGCTTCCTGCTGGCGATCGGCGCGGCCGCCGCGGTCTGGTCCGCGTCCACGAGCCACCACGACCCGACCGTGCTGGGCTCGACCGCGCTGGCCACCGCGCTGCTGGTGGTCGGCCTGACCCTGCTGGTCGGCGCGAAGTTCGGCCGGGCCCGCAAGCTGGCGGCGACCGGTCTGCTGCTCACCCTGGCGCTGGCCTTCGTCGGGCACTCGCCGGACTCGATGAAGAACGCCGTCGGCGAGCGCGACTGGACGGTCACCACGGCCTCCGACCTGCACGACCGCTACAACCTGGGCGCCGGGCAGGTCCGGCTGGACCTGGCGGGGCTCGACCCGGCCGGCGCCACCCTCGCCACCAAGGTCGACCTCGGCGCCGGCGACATGACCGTCACCGTGCCGGACGACGTGACCGTGAACGTGGTCGCCCGCGTGGGCCTCGGCAACATCGACACCCCGGGTGACCGCAGCGACAGCACCGGACGGCACACCTATCTGATCGGCCCGGTCGACGGCCGGGCCTCCAAGGGCACGCTCAACCTCGAACTCGGCATCGGGCTCGGCAACATCAAGGTGGTCCAGCAGTGAGGAAGCACCGGCTCGACCTGTTCTCGCTGATCGCGGGCGCGCTGTTCACCGTGCTCGCCGTGCTCTACCTGGTCGCCGCGCTCAACGACCAGTCGGTGAACGGACGGATCGTCATCCCGGTCACCTTCATCGTGCTCGGCGTCGGCGGCCTGGCGGGCGCGGTCGCGGCGGTGGCCCGGCGCGGCCGCCCGGACCGCGAGGAGTGACCCGCGCCGGGGCTCCCGGCACGGGCCGTCCCGGTCCTCAGCTCTGCTGCGGGCCCAGGGTCAGCTGGTCGCCGTCCTTGGTGACGGTGTACTTCGGCAGCGGCTTGACCGCCGGCCCGTTGACCACCGCGCCGGTGCCGGCGTCGAACCGGGAGCCGTGGCAGGGGCAGTAGAGCCGACCGTTCTTCGGGGCGTCCACCGCGCAGCCGGAGTGGGTGCACACCGAGGAGAGGCCGCAGTACTGGCCCGCCGTGGGCTGCACGATGTAGACGGCGTCCCCGGTGGCGGGGTCCTTGACCTGGGCCGAGCCGCCGACCGGCACGCTCGCGGCGGGCACGGTGGGGGCGGGGGCCGCGGCGCCGGGGACGGGGGCGGCCGACTGCTTGGCCACGGCCTGCCTGCCCCGGCCGAAGGTGCGGGTCAGCGAACCGGTGAGCAGTCCGGCGCCGCCGACCGCGACGGCCGCGATGCCGCCGTCCACCAGCGCCCGGCGCTTGACCTGGTCCTCCCCCAGCCCCCGCCCGCGGTCGCGCTCGGCCCGGCGGGCGAAGTAGCCGTCCAGGGACAGGTACGGGGTGCCGGCGAGCACCAGCGGGGTCCAGGCCATCAGGTAGGCGAGGTCGTTGCCGAGGTAGTACGGCGAGACGCTCCAGCTGACGGTCAGCCAGAGGCTGAGGTTGAGGAGCGCGCCGCCGAGTGCGGCGACCCGGCCCCAGAGGCCGAGCAGGGTGCCGAGGCCGACCGCCAGCTCGCCGAAGGCGATGGCGAGCGCGAACAGGGTCGGGTGGTCGAGGGCGGGGCCGAGCAGGAAGGAGATCGGGCTGCCGCCGGCCTTGGCGGCCTGGGTCTGCGAGACGAAGGAGGCCGGGTCGCCCGCGCCGGCCAGGAAGTGCGCGTCGGAGAGCTTGTCGAGGGCGGCGTAGACGAAGGTGATTCCGAGGAAGAGCCGGAGCGGGAGCAGCGCGTACCCGGACGCGAGCGCCCGCCACTGTGCCGCCCGGTCGGCCCGGCCGGCCGCTCCCCCGCCGGTCGGCTCCGCGTTGCTGGCCTCCGACATCCCGCACACCTTCCTTCTCGGCCTGCCACTCCCTGACAGGTCCGGTCCGCATTCTGCCCGCTCCTGCCCACTTTCGGTGGGAGGTCCCACCCGAGGAGCGGCTCCCGCACCGCGAACGGTCGCGCCGCCGCTCCCTTGCATACGGGAACGACGGCGCGACCGTTCAGGCTCCGGCCTCAGGCCCCCGTCGAGGACGGGCGCCGACGGCCGGCGGGAGTGCCTACTCCCACTCGATGGTGCCCGGCGGCTTGCTGGTGACGTCGACGACGACGCGGTTCACGTCGCGGACCTCGTTGGTGATCCGGGTGGAGATCCGGGCCAGCACGTCGTAGGGCAGGCGCGACCAGTCGGCGGTCATGGCGTCCTCGGACGAGACCGGGCGCAGCACGATCGGGTGACCGTAGGTGCGGCCGTCGCCCTGCACGCCCACGCTGCGGACGTCGGCGAGCAGCACGACCGGGCACTGCCAGATCTCGCGGTCCAGACCGGCCGCGGTCAGCTCCTCGCGGGCGATCGCGTCGGCGTCGCGGAGCAGGTCCAGGCGCTCCTGGGTGACCTCGCCGACGATCCGGATGCCCAGGCCGGGGCCCGGGAACGGCTGGCGCTGGACGATCTCCTCCGGCAGGCCCAGCTCCTGGCCGACCATCCGGACCTCGTCCTTGAACAGCTTGCGCAGCGGCTCGACCAGCTGGAACTGCAGGTCCTCGGGCAGGCCGCCCACGTTGTGGTGGGACTTGATGTTGGCGGTGCCGGTGCCGCCGCCGGACTCCACCACGTCCGGGTACAGGGTGCCCTGGACCAGGAAGTCGACCGACTCGCCCTGCGAGCCGGCCTCGGCGATGATCTCGGCCTGGGCCTGCTCGAAGACCCGGATGAACTCCCGGCCGATGATCTTGCGCTTCTCCTCGGGGTCGGTGACCCCCTTCAGCGCGTTCAGGAACCGCTCGGCGGCGTCGACGACCTTCAGCTGCACGCCGGTGGCGGCCACGAAGTCCTTCTCGACCTGCTCGGTCTCGCCCTTGCGCATCAGGCCGTGGTCGACGTAGACGCAGGTCAGCCGGTCACCGATGGCCTTGTTGACCAGGGCGGCCGCGACCGCGGAGTCCACGCCGCCGGACAGGCCGCAGATCGCGCGCTTGGTGCCGACCTGCTCGCGGATCAGGGCGATCTGCTCCTCGACCACGCTGCCGGTGGTCCAGGTCGGGGCGATGCCGGCGCCGCGGTAGAGGAAGTGCTCCAGGATCTGCTGGCCGTGGTCGGAGTGCAGCACCTCGGGGTGGTACTGGACGCCGTACAGGCGGGCCTCGTCGTTCTCGAAGGCGGCGACCGGGACCACGTCGGTGGAGGCGGTGACGGTGAAGCCCTCCGGCGCGGCGGAGCAGGCGTCGCCGTGCGACATCCACACCGAGTGCTGCGCGGGGACACCCTCGAACAGGGTGGAGCCGGCGCGGGAGACGGCCAGCGGGGTGCGGCCGTACTCGCGGGCGCCGGTGTTGTCGACGGTGCCGCCGAGCGTCACGGCCATCAGCTGGAAGCCGTAGCACATCCCGAAGACCGGGACACCGGCCTCGAAGATCGCGCGGTCGATCTGCGGCGCGCCCTCTTCGTAGACCGACGACGGGCCACCGGAGAGGATGATCGCCTTGGGGTTCTTGGCGAGCATCTCGGCCACCGGCATGCTGCTCGGCACGATCTCGCTGTAGACCCGCGCCTCACGCACCCGACGGGCGATGAGCTGGGCGTACTGGGCACCGAAGTCGACCACCAGGACGGTGTCGTTCTCCGGCACGGACTGGACGGGAATTGCAGAGGACACAGACGGCCTTCCGGCAGCGGTATCGAGGTGTCACGCGGAGCCGCCTCCCCCTGCGGGGACGCGGTGGCGACGGGTGTGGGGTGTCTGGACACCGATTCTACCGGGCTGTCCGGTTTCACTCGTCTGCACGTCCAAAGGGCCGTGACCGGGCGGGGCCGCGATTCGTTGCTTCAGACGACCGCACGGCCGCGCCGCGTCCGCCAGACGCGCCGACCGACCCCCGCGGGGGCACCGCCGTACGGCTGCAGGACCACGCGTGGAGCTTCACCCCAGTCCACCGGCGCACGTGGCGCCGCCACCCGGTCTGCCGGGAGCGCGGCTCCGTGGGACCGTGCGCGGGTGCCGCGGCCGGCCAGCAGGGGACAGCGACCCCGGCCGCGACTGGGCCGAGAGGTGGGACGGCCGGAGTCCGGGGACGCCCGGGACCGGCCGTCGCACCCCCGGCCCGAGCCGGTGCACACCCGGCGCACTTCTCCGTCAGTCCCGCGCCGCTACGCGCGTCCCGGTGCGCCGCAACCCTCAGGCCACTACGCACCGTGATCATTGGCGGCTGTCCCGGCAACACATGCACCGGATCGAACTGTGCCGAATCGGTTGCAGAGCGAGCCCCTCGTCCAGCACGATGCTCGTTGTAAGCCTTTCTCCCGGCGACCTGACGGCTAGCCGAGGAGGCCGGCCGACGACGTGCCGCAGCCGCCGCACAGCCAGGCGACAGCGGTTTTCACTTCACGCTCCGTGAGCGAGGAACCGGCGCAGACCCGCGCGCCGCGAGCCGTTCCACGCGCGTGCGCGCCCCGCACCGACGGCCACCCGCACCGGGAGCCGCGACGCGGACCGAAGCCAACCGACACGACGGCGCTCCTCCCCCGGCGCCGTCACCCCAGCACCGGCGCGGCCCTGACGCCGAGTGCTGAGCGACAAAGGGCCCCGTTCCCCCGCGGGGCCCTTTGCCCTTTCCAGGGCCCGCCGGGCTCAGGGGTGCTCGCGCCAGACGCTCGGATCGACCGGCTCCTCGCCCCGGGGGGACGGCACGTCGGCGACCGTCGGCGCACCGGCCCGGGTCCCCGCCGCGGGGGTGGGCGGCGCCTCGTGCGAGCCGAGCACCTCGCTCACCCCGCTCCCGGGCGCGGGCGGCCCGTCCTGCGGCGCGGCGGCCCGCAGCGGGACGTCGTGCGCCGGAGCGCCCCCGCCCGGCACGTCCTGCCGCGGGCCGGCCTGCGCGGGAACGCCGTGCGCGGGAACACCGTGCGGCGACGCCGGCACGGGCGGCACCTCCGACGGCACGGGCGGCAGCGGTGTGTACGGATGCGGAGCCGCGCCCCCGGGTGCACCGTCGTACGACGCACCGCCGTACGGGCCCTTGGCGTACCCGGCACCCGCGCCACCGCCGCGGACCGCCGCCAGCAGCGGCGGCACCAGCAGCGCACCGGCCAGCGCCCAGACCGCGTTGGCCGCCAGGACGGTGAGGAAGGTCAGCCCGACCGCGTTCTCCTGGGACACCTGCAGGTCGGAGGTCCGGCTCCAGCCCGCCATCGACGAGGTCCGGGTCACCATCGCCCCGGCCACCGCCATCAGCACGGTGAGCGCCGCGGCGTGCACGGCCGCCAGCCGCAGCCGGTCGGCCGCGTCCAGCTGCCGCCGGTGCGCCGTCCAGCCGAGCGTCCCCGCCGCGACGAGCGCCAGCAGGCCGGCCCAGCGCCAGTCGGCGGTCACCTGGTCGTGCAGGTCGAAGAAGGAGAGGTTCAGGTCCTCGCTGCGCTTGCCCCAGGACGTCTCCCCGCCGGTCAGGCCGCTGTGGGCCTGGAAGGTCGCCCCCGAGCCGAAGCCCAGCAGGGCCAGGCCGAGGTTGGGCAGGAAGGCCAGCGCCAGCCCGACCTGCCCACCGCTCGTGCTGTTCGCCGCGACCAGGACGAAGGCCGCCACCGCGGACAGCGCCACCGACACCGCCATCGCCTGGCCCGCGCTCAGCGCGGCGACCGCCCAGCCGCGCACCGACCGGCTGCGCCAGGCCGCCCAGCGCAGCGCGTCGGTGCCGTGGACGACGAAGGCCAGCAGTCCGGCCAGCAGCAGGGTCCAGCCGACCGCCTCCAGCCAGCCGGCGCCCGCGGTGATCACCGGCCGGGACAGGTCCTGGCCGCTGGTGCCGGTGTAGTCGGGCACGTCGAAGGTGTCCCGCGGCTGCCAGGTCGTACCGCCGACTGCCCAGAGCACCGTGGTCACCCCGGCCAGGACCAGGGCGGTGCGCAGCGCCTCCCCGGCGGCCTGGGCGCGGGTCAGCTGTCCCACCACCGCCTTGTGGCGGCGCAGCCCGGCCCGCAGGCCGCGCCAGAGCGCCAGGCACCACAGGACGGTGACGGTCATCGGCGCCACCCGGAGCACGATGTCCATCCGTTCGGCGTGGCCCCGGCTCAGCGGGCTCTGGTACCCGATCCTGAAGGGCGCGCCGAGGGCGTTCAGCGCCATCGACAGCGTCGCGCCGAAGCGGTCGCCGAAGTCCGGCGACCGGAACCGGTACTCGTACTGGTAGTCGCTCGGGACGGCCGCGATCAGTGCGGCCAGCAGCAGGACGAGGGTCGGCGCGACGGCCGCCCTGAGGGCCGGGCGCCAGTCCGCCCCGGTGAGCAGGCGGTGGACGGGTGACTGAGGGGCGTACGGCGTCCCGGTGCCCCAACTGCCCACCGCGGGCGGCACGGCCGGGCCCCCGCCGGGGCCGTACGGCGGCGTCGCCGCGAACCCCGGCGGGCTCCCGGGCGCGCCGGGCGCACCGGATGAACCGGTCGCACCGGGAGCACCGCGCGGCGGGGGTACGGCCGGGGGCACGGCGGGCGGCACCGGCGGAGGTGCGGCGAGCGGGACTGCGGGCGGGACTGCGGGCGGGACTGCGGGCGGCGGCGGGGGCGCGACCGGCCGCCCGCACGAGCCGCAGGCCGACGCCCCCTCCACCGAAGTCGCGCCGCACGATGCGCAGTTGGCCATGGACCGGTTCCCCCCGCTCGACGAGTCCCTGGGCTGCCCCAAGGAGCCCGTTTATCCCATCGGACCCGAACGGATGTCAACCGGGAACGCCGGCACCCTGATTGGCCCTTCGCAGGGGCTTCAGCCCTGCTTCTTCGGGACCTCCGGGACGGGCAGCAGCGGCAGCCGCAGCGCGCCGAACGCGCCCTCCGGCACGGCCGGCCGCAGCGGCGCCACCGGGGTGACCCGCCGGTACGCCTCGTCCTGCTCCGGGCGCCGGTCGGCCTCGCCCTTGTTCGGCCACATCGACATGGCGCGCTCGGCCTGCGCGGTGATGGTGAGCGAGGGGTTGACGCCGAGGTTGGCGGAGACGGCCGCGCCGTCCACCACGCTGATCCCGGGGTAGCCGTACAGCCGGTGGTACGGGTCGACCACGCCGGTCTCGGGAGCGTCGCCGATCGGGCAGCCGCCGAGGAAGTGCGCGGTCATCGGGATGTCGAAGATCTCGCCGACGGTGCTGCCCGCGAAGCCGTTGATCTCGGCGGCCAGCGCCTGGGCGCCGCGTTCGGCGGCCGGGATCCAGGTCGGGTTGGGGGCGCCGTGGCCCTGGCTGGAGGTGAGCCGGTCCTTGCCGAGCGGGCCCTTCTTCAGCGAGACGGTGATCGAGTTGTCCAGCGACTGCATCACCAGGCCGATGATCGTCTTCTCGGACCAGCCGCGCTGGTCCATCGAGCGGGCGAAGGTCACCGGGTGGAGGACCGAGTTGCCCAGGTAGCGCAGCCAGCGCGGGCCGCGTCCGGCGCCCTTGACCTGGGCGATCGACAGCGCGCCCATCGCGTTGGAGCCCTTGCCGTAGCGGACCGGCTCGATGTGGGTGTTGGCGTCCGGGTGGATCGAGGAGGTGATCGCGACGCCCTTGGTGAAGTCCGCCTTGGCGCCGTAGCGCCGGTCGGTGGTCTGCGCGCCCACCAGGGCCTCGGAGTTGGTGCGGGTCAGCTCGCCGAGCCGGGCGGAGATCCGGGGCAGGTGCCCGGCCGCGCGCATCCGGTGCAGCAGCGACTGGGTGCCGTAGGTGCCGGCCGCGACGACCACCCGGGCGGCGGTGACGGTCCGCGCGCCCGCCTTCACCCGGTCCGTCTTCGAGCGCGAGTCGGTGCGGCGCACGTCCACGGCGTAGCCGCGGCTCCCGTCGGCCCCGCCGATCTCCCGGATCCGGGCCACCGTGGTGAGCGGGTGGATCTCCGCACCGCCCCGCTCCGCCAGGTACAGGTAGTTCTCGGTGAGCATGTTCTTGGCGCCGTGCCGGCAGCCGGTCATGCACTCGCCGCACTCCACGCAGGCCTTGCGGGCCGGGCCGGCGCCGCCGAAGTACGGGTCGGCGACCTCCTCACCGGGCGCCGCCTTCACCGCCCCTCCGCCGGACCCCGCCCCGGAGGTGCCCCCGGCGTCCTCGCCGTCGCCGAAGAACACCCCGACCGGCGCCATGTGGAAGGTGTCGGCGACGCCCATCTGCTCGGCGGCCGCCTTGAGGTGGACGTCGGAGGGGGTGACGGTCGGGTTCAGCCGGACCCCGAGCATCCGCTGCGCCTGGTCGTAGAACGGCGCCAGCTCCTCCTGCCAGTCGGTGATGTGGCGCCACTGGCGGTCCTCGAAGAAGGCCTTCGGCGGCACGTACAGGGTGTTGGCGTAGTTCAGCGACCCGCCGCCGACCCCGGCGCCGGCCAGGATCAGCACGTTGGCCAGCAGGTGGATCCGCTGGATGCCGTACAGACCGAGCTGCGGTGCCCACAGGTAGTTCTGCAGGTCCCAGGAGTTCTTGGGCAGTTCGTCCCGGTCGAAGCGCCGCCCGGCCTCCAGGACCGCGACGCGGTAGCCCTTCTCGGTCAGCCGCAGTGCCGCGACCGATCCGCCGAAGCCGGACCCGACCACGACCACGTCGTAGTCGAACTCCGCCGCACCGCCGGACTCCACCATCTGCCACCGCTCCTTCGCCGGGATGAACATGCCTGTGGGAAACGCGGGTCGGGCCCCGCACGACGGCGGGGCCCGCGTGCCGCTCGGGCCTACCTGAAGCGCAGCGCCTTGAGCGCGCGCAGCCCGCTGGTCATCACGGCGGCGAACTGCTTGTCGTCCAGGCCGAACGAGGGCGCGATCGGCATCAGCCGCTGGGTCGCGATGGTCTGCGCCTCGGTGAAGCGCAGGATGCCCTCGGCGCCGTGCCGGCGGCCCAGCCCGGAGTCGCCCATGCCGCCCATCGGGGAGGCGACCGAGCCGTACGCGGCCGCGTAGGCCTCGTTGACGTTGACCGTTCCGGTGCGCAGCCGGGCCGCGACCGTCCGGCCGCGCCGCAGGTCCTTGGTCCAGACGCTGGAGTTCAGGCCGTAGGGCGTGGAGTTGGCGGCGGCCACCGCCTCCTCCTCGGTGTCGAAGCGGTAGACGGAGACGACCGGGCCGAAGGTCTCCTCGGAGCAGACCGCCATCTCCGGGGTGACGTCGTCGAGGATGGTCGGCTCGAAGAAGAACGGGCCGAGGTCCGGCCGGGCGTGCCCGCCCGCCACCACGGTGGCGCCCGCCTTGACCGCTTCCTCCACGTGCCGGGTGGTGGTCTCCAGCTGGCGGACGGAGACCAGCGAGCCCATGTCCGCGCCGTACGCGAGGCCGCCGCCGAGGCGCAGCGCCCGGGTGCGGGCGGCGAAGCGCTCCAGGAACTCGTCGGCCACCGAGCGGTGCACCAGCAGCCGCTCGATCGAGATGCACAGCTGCCCGGCGGAGGAGAAGCAGGCCCGGACGGCACCCGCAGCGGCGGCGTCGAGGTCGGCGTCGGAGAGCACCAGCATGGCGTTCTTGCCGCCGAGTTCGAGCGAGGCGCCGACGAGCCGGGCGGCGGCGCGCTGGGCGACGTCGCGGCCGGTACGGGTGGAGCCGGTGAACGAGACGTAGTCGGCGTGCTCCACCACGGCGGGGCCGATCACCGGCCCGTCGCCGATCACGACCTGCCACAGGTCGGCCGGCAGCCCGGCCTCGACGAGCAGCTCGCGGGCCCACAGGGCGGTCAGCGCGGTCTGGGTGTCGGGCTTGTTGACCACCGCGTTGCCGGCCGCGAAGGCGGGCAGGGCGTCGCCGACGGACAGCTCCAGCGGGTAGTTCCAGGGCGAGATGTGGCCGATCACGCCCTTGGGGCGGCGGGCCTCGACCGCGTGGGTGAGCACCGGCAGCGCGCCGCCGCGCCGCTTGTCCTTGAGGTACGCGTGGGCGGTCCGCCCGTAGTGCCGGGCGGCCATGGCGACGGCCAGCACCTCCTCGAAGGCGTGCAGCCGGGCCTTGCCGGTCTCCGCCTGGATGAGGTCGAGCACCTCGTCCTGCCGCTTGAGCAGCAGGTCGTGGAAGCGCAGCAGGACGGCGGCGCGTCGGCGCACCGGCAGCGCGGCCCAGGCCGTCTGGGCGCGGCGGGCCAGCTGGAAGGCGACCTCGACGTCGGCCGGGGTGGACTGCGGCAGGCAGGCCAGCCGCTCGCCGGTCAGCGGGGCGACGGTCTCCACCAGGTCGGGCTCGCCGGTGGCGGTGACGCCGACGGCCAGCCGGTCGACCAGGGACGGCGGGACGGCCGCCGCGACGGTCCTGGCCCCGCCGGGGGCCGCCGGGTTGCCGGCGCCGGGGTGTTCGGTGGCCACTGCATCTGCTGTGAGGTCCGACATACGGCGCAGCCTAGGCCTTCGGCGGCCGGTCCGGTACCCGTGGGTAACAAGAATCTGCCGCAGTCGGGCGAAAGCGGGCGTCCCGGCCGCCGGAGCCTCCCCGCGGCCGGCCCCGGCTCAGCGGGTCGGCGTGAAGTCGCGGAGCACCGCGTTGAAGCGCTGTTCGGCCTCGGTCCACTCGTTGCCCCGCTCCGGGCTGGAGGAGTAGATCGCGTAGCTGGTGCCGTCGTCGTCGATGAACTCGGCCTCGACGGCCCGGCGTCGGCCGCCGCCCTGGGCGGCGTAGCTGAACTCCCAGACGGCCGCCTCGTGGCCGTTGACCGCGACGCTGGTCATCTTGTGCTGCTTGTAGTCCTTCAGCGACTTGGAGACGGAGCCCTCCATCTGCCGCATGTGCTCCAACGGCTTCACCGACTGTCCGGCGGTGACGGCGAACTGCAGGTAGTGCGTCTTGCTGTCGGGGCTGTAGTAGATCTGGTTGTCGGAGGTGGTGCTGCGCTGCCAGGCCGGGGTGCCCGAGGGCAGCGGGAAGCGGAAGCCGGCCGGGTCGTCGACCCAGCGGTAGCCGTCGGGCGCCGCCGCCGAGGGGCTGGCGCCGGTGGTGGGCTCCGGCCCGGTGGACTCGACCGGCGCGGTCGGCGTCGGTTCCTCGGAACCGCCGCCCACCACGTGCCGGGTGACGAGGAAGGTGCCGGCGGCCGCCAGCAGGCCGACCGCCACCGCGACGGCGACGATCCTGGCGGTGTTGCGGCGCTTGGCCGGGCCGCGCGCGGGCGTGACGGCGTGCGCCACCGGCGCGACCGGCCCGGTGTGCGCCCGCGCGGCGTCCGCCCCACCGCCCGAGGTCTCGTGGACGGCGGGCGTGGCCGTGGCCGTGGGCGTGCCGGCGGGTGCGTGCTGCTCGGTCGGCCCTTCGGCGCCCTCGGCACCCCCGTCCGGGGCCTCCGCGGTCTCCGCAGGGTGCTCACGGCGGTCCACCACCGGTACCGACTGGGTGGGCGCCCGCAGCGGCGCGACGCTCTTGAAGCCCATGGTGTGCCCGGCCTGGACCTCGGCCAGCATCCTGGCCACCTCGTCCGCGGTCGGGCGCTCGTCCGGGTCCTTGGCCATCAGCGCGGCCAGCACCGGCCCCAGCGGCCCGGCCCGGCGCGACTCCGGCAGCGGCTCGTCGACGACCGCGGCCAGCGTGCTGATCGGCGAGTCCCGGCGGAACGGCGACTGGCCCTCGACCGCCGCGTACAGCGTCGCCCCGAGGCCCCACAGGTCGGAGGCCGGTCCGGGGCGCTCGCCCTGGGCGCGCTCCGGTGCCAGGTAGTCCGGCGAGCCCACCAGGTCGCCCGGCCGGGTCAGCTCGGTGGAGCCCTCGTACTTCGCGATGCCGAAGTCCAGCAGCACCACCCGCCCGGTGCCGCGCTCCAGCAGCACGTTGGCGGGCTTCACGTCCCGGTGCAGCACCCCCAGCTGGTGGCCGCGGTGCAGCGCGGCGAGCACCTGACTGCCGACCTCGGCCGCGGCGCGCGGCTGCAGGGTGCCGTCCTGGCTGATCACGTCGGCCAGCGAGCGGCCGTCGACCAGTTCCATCACGATCCACGGCCGGCCGTCCTGCTCCAGCACGTCGTGCACGGTGATCACGCCGGGGTGCTTGATCCGCGCGGCCGCGCTGGCCTCGCGCTTCATCCGGGTGTGCAGGATCTGCAGGTCCTCCTCGGGGAGGTGGTTGACGGTCAGCTCCTTGACCGCGACCTCGCGGTCGAGCATCCGGTCCCAGGCCCGCCAGACGGTGCCCATGCCGCCACGGCCGAGCCGCTCGCCGAGCTCGTAACGCCCGGCCAGCAACCGCTCCGCCTCGGCCGCTTCCGGCCCGTCCTGCACACCCATCTGCGACCGCTCCCCCACACATTCCGCCTGCCGTCACCGCGACGGAGGGCCTGGTGCAGACCACTGTTCGAACAAATCCCACGCACACATTAGGCGCAGCGTGCCGCCCCCGGTAATCACGCCCGCCTCCCGGAGCGACGACACCCGGTCCGTCCGGGCCGTCAGCCTGCGAACAGCACCACGGCGGCAATTCCCAGCGCCAGCAGGGCAAGGACTCCCCCCACCAGCAGCGGTCCCAGGAGGGCGGGGGGTATCCGTGGCGGTTTCCCGCCACCGCCGGGCCCGTCACCGGGGCCGTTGCCCGCCGCGGCACTCCCGGAATTCCCGGATCCTGCGCCCCGTCGGCCGCCCCGGCGCGGCCGCACCACCAACGGCGCCTGCGGCTTCAGCGTCACCGCCCGCGCCACCCGCTCCTCGTCCACCGGCTCCGGCGCGCCCGCCAGCAGCTCCGCCAGCTCCCGCCACACCGCCTCCGCGGTCGGCCGCAGCACCGGGTCGGGCTGCAACAGCCGCTCCACCAGCGGCCCGAGCGGCCCGCAGGCCGCCGAGTGCTCGCGCCGCCCGTCCCGCACGGCCGTCACCAGCTCCGGCACACCGCCCTCGGGGTACGGCGAGCGGCCGGTGACCAGCCGGTGCAGCAACACCCCGAGCGCCCAGCAGTCGCCCGCCGGGCCGCCGTCGAGCGGCCAGCGCTCCGCCACCGGGCCGACCAGGGTGGCCCGTACGTCGTACCGGCGCCGCCCGCCCGGCCCGCCGAGCTCCTCGGCCAGCCCCTCCTGCGCCACCCCGGCGAGCAACCCGCCGAGCATCGCCGCGCCGTCCTCGCAGACCAGTACCGAATCGGCGGTCAGGTTGCCGTGGGTGAGGCCGGCCTCGTGCAGCGCCCGCAGCGCGCCGGCCAGGTCCGCCGCCAACTCGGCCGCCCGGTAGGGCTGCACCGGCCCGTCGACCAGCAGGTCGGCCGCCGTCGGCCCGGCCGGGCGCTCCTCCGCCGTCCACAGCAGCTCGCCCTCGACGAAGGCCCCGACCCCGCGCAGCAGCCGCGGGTGCTTGGCCGGCGCGGCCGAGCCGACCGCCGCCACCCGCCGCACCAGCCGGTCCGCCTGCGCGGGCACCACGTCCTCCGGGTCCTGACCGGCGGTCAGCAGCGCGGGCAGTTCCAGGGCGCGCAGCAGTACCGATTCACCGGTCCGCTCGTCCACCGCGTGGGCGCGGAAGGGTTCGGGACGGTCCGTCAGCCGGTACCGTCCCGCCAGCAGTTGCCCGGGGCCACCTCGCATGCCAGTTCCTCTCGCTCACCGAGCAGCCTACTGAGCGGCTCCTTCGCACCCGGCCCGGTGGACCGGACCTGACCGGTCGACACCGCCTTCCGGGTGGCGGGGAACGACGACCGGACCGCCCCGGCGGAGGCCGTCCGCACCGTCGAGGGGCCGTCATCGACGGCGAGGAGCCGGTCGCCCGGTGCCGCCCGGCCGCGTCCGCGGGGGCGTCACCCGCCGGCTGTCCACCCTAGGACGGGCAGCCGCCGGTACCGGTTCCGGGCGCCGTCATCCCACGGCGCCCGGCGACGGATCGCAACTCATCGGCCGCGCAGCGCGGTCGGCCGCCCGGAAGCCGTCCCCGCGGTCACGGCGCGGGCTGGAAGGTGCCGAAGACGACGTCCCGGACCGGGGCCTGCGCGGCCCACTGCGCGTCCGGGACGATCCAGTAGATCGAGTAGCCGTACTTGGCCGGGGTCCCGGTCACGAAGCCGCGGTTGAGCGAGTGGGTCCTGGGCGTGCCGTTGGTCCACTCCCAGTCCGCCGCGTTGGTCCACTGCCGGTAGGTGATCGCCGACAGGTTCAGCCGCTGGTAGTTGGTGACCTGGCCGCGCACGTTGGGCTCGGACTGCTGCCAGTCGGCGACGGCGCTGTCGCCCGGCGAGGTGGTCCACTCGATCCGCAGCTGACTGCCGTCGGCCGGGTTCTTGAAGATCCGCCGGTTGGAGTCGGACCCGGCCGGCTGCAGCCAGTCCGGCAGGACGACCGAGAAGCCGCTCGGGTCCTTGTACTCGTGGTACCCGGCCGGCACCGCACCACCCGGCGCGGACGGCGCCGGGGTCTGCACGGGAGCGGGGGTCTGCACGGGAGCCGGGGTCTGCACGGGGGCCGTCGGCGTGGTGGCGGCGGGCTGCGCGGGAGCGGGAGCGGCGGGGGTGGTGGCGTCGGCGCCCGGCGTCCCGGTCTCCGCCGGTGCGGGCGCGGGCTCCGTCGCGGACGGCGCCGCGCCCTGGCTCGGCGGGGTGTCCGCGGTCGTCGCCACCGGCGAGGTGGCGCCCGCGCCGTGGGTGGACGCGCCCTTCGCGTCGCCGCCGACGGCCTGGAGCACCGCGACCACTCCCGCGATCAGCAGCAGCACCACGACCACGGTGGCGATGGCCAGCCGCCGCCGGCCGGTGCGCGGGTCGGCCCCGGCGGCCTGCGTCGCGCCCATCGTCCACTCGCTGGTCACCGGACGGATCGGGTCGGGCACCGGCTCCGTCGCCGCGGCAGCGGGCTCCGCCACGGCCGCCGCGGGCGGCTCCTCGTCCCGGGCCCGGCTGCCCACCCGGACCGTCCCCAGCAGCCCGCCCACGGTCCGCTTCCGGACGGCCTCGGGCTTCTCCGGCCCGGGCTCCGGCGTCGGCGTAGGCGTCGGTTCGGCCACGGCCTCGGGCTCGGCCGCCGGCTTGGGCTCGGACGTCGGCCGCGGCTTGGACGACGGCTCGGGCGTGGCGGCCCCCGTCTCCACCGGCATCGCGTGCTCGGTGGTCGACTCGGCCTTCACGGTGGCCTCCGCGACCACCCGCTTGAGCATCGACCGGGTCTGCGAGGCGTCCAGCCGCTCGGCCGGGTCCTTCTCCAGCAGCCCCTCGATCACCGGCTTCAGCGCCCCGGCGTTCGCCGGCATGGCGAGGTCCTCGGTCATCACCGCGGTCAGGGTGGCCAGCGCCGAGCCCCGGTCGTACGGCGGGCGGCCCTCGACCATCGCGTACAGCGTGCCGCCCAGCGACCACAGGTCGGCCGGCGGCCCCGGCTTCTGCCCGCGGGCCCGCTCCGGGGATATGTACGAGGGCGCGCCGACCAGCATGCCGGTGGAGGTGACCGAGGCGTCGCCCTCCACGCTGGCGATGCCGAAGTCGGTCAGCACGACCCGGCCGTCATCGCCGATCAGCACGTTGGACGGCTTGACGTCCCGGTGCAGGATCCCGAGCGCGTGCGCGGCGATCAGCACGCCCAGCACGTCGAGCGCGATCTCGGCGGCCCGGACGGGCGCGAGCGGTCCGTCCTCGCGGATGACGTCGGCCAGCGAGCGGGACTCGACCAGCTCCATGACGATCCACGGCCGGTCGTCCTCGTCGACCACGTCGAAGACGGTGACCGCCGAGTTGTGCCGGATCCGGGCGGTCGCCTTGGCCTCGCGCAGCGTCCGGACGATCAGCCGGTGCTTCTCCTCCTCCTCGACGCTGGCGTTCATCCGCAGTTCCTTGACCGCGACGGTCCTGCCCAGCATCTCGTCCTCGGCGCGCCAGACGGTGCCCATGCCGCCGCGTCCGAGCACGCCGTTCAGGCGGTAGCGGCCGGCCAGGAGGCGGCCGGTGGAACCCTGCGCCTGGGTCATTCGGAACGTTCCCCCATGTGCTGCTGGCGGTCGTGGTGACGGCGTGTCGGACCGGCCGGGCCCGAACGCCCAAGCCTCCATCATCCCCTGTCCCGGGGGCTCGCGACCACCCGCCCCCCGTCCCGACCCGGGACGAACCGGAACGGGAGCGGCGCTCCGTGCCCGATCTGTGATCGAAAACTCGCCAAGATCCGTCCGAATCACTGCTACCGTTCGGCAGCTCATCGTCTTTTCCGGGGGGATTCGACGCCCATGACCGCACCCGTACCGGGCACTGACGGCCCATCGGCGCGGCCGCGCACCGCCCAGCACTACTCGGTCGCACCGGCACCGGCCTCCCCCGAGGGCTACGTGGTGCCGGGCATGCCCGGCGCCCCGGTGAACGGTTACGAAACCGTCGAATCCGTCGCCCCGCTGCCCCGGCGCGCCCCCCGCCGCCGGCGCACCGCCCCGGCCCTCGTCCTCGCCGTCCTCGCGATGCTGCTCGGCGGCCTCGCCTACGGCTGCGCCCCGCTGCGCGCCGCCGACAGCCTCGGCTGGCTGGCCATCGCCCCGGCCGGCCTGGTCGCCCTCCCGCTCGGCCTGCTCGGTGGCCGGAACCGGCTCCTCCCGCCGCTCGGCGCCCTGCTCGCGGCGGGCGCGCTCCTGATCGGCCAGCTGACCGAACACCTGCGCCGGGTGCACGCCGGGGGTCCCGGCCCCCGCGGCCTCCTCCACGACACCCTGGCCGCCTGGCGCGCCGACCTCCGCCCGCTCGACGCGGCGTTCTACGCCATCGCCCTGATCGGCGGCTTCCTCCTCACCCGCCGGACCGCCGACCGCGGCTGACCCCCCGCCGACCGCACCCGGACACGCCCGGACAGCCCGAAGGCCCCCGCCGTACCCGGCGGAGGCCTTCGTCAGCGCACGGCTCAGCGGTGGTCGAGCGCCGGGTTGACCGTCACCTCGACCCGCTGGAACTCCTTGAGCTCCGTGTAGCCGGTGGTGGCCATCGCGCGGCGCAGCGCACCGAACAGGTTCATGGTGCCGTCCGGGGTGTGCGACGGACCGGTGAGGATCTCCTCGGTGGTGCCGACCGTGCCGAGGTCCACCCGCTTGCCGCGCGGCAGCTCCTCGTGGACGGCCTCCATGCCCCAGTGGAAGCCCTTGCCCGGGGCGTCGGTGGCGCGGGCCAGCGCGGCACCGATCATCACCGCGTCGGCGCCGCAGGCGACGGCCTTCGGGATGTCGCCGCTGTAGCCGACGCCGCCGTCCGCGATCACGTGCACGTAGCGGCCGCCGGACTCGTCCATGTAGTCGCGGCGGGCGGCCGCGACGTCGGCGACGGCGGTGGCCATCGGCACCTGGATGCCGAGCACGTTGCGGGTGGTGTGGGCGGCGCCGCCGCCGAAGCCGACCAGCACGCCGGCCGCGCCGGTCCGCATCAGGTGCAGGGCCGCGGTGTACGTGGCGCAGCCGCCGACGATCACCGGGACGTCCAGCTCGTAGATGAACTGCTTCAGGTTGAGCGGCTCGGCGGCGCTGGAGACGTGCTCGGCCGACACGGTGGTGCCGCGGATGACGAAGACGTCGACGCCGGCGTCCACGACGGCCTTGGAGAACTCGGCGGTGCGCTGCGGCGAGAGCGCGGCGGCGGTGACCACGCCGGAGTCGCGGACCTCCTGGATGCGCTGCTTGATCAGCTCGGCGCGGATGGGCGCGGCGTAGATCTCCTGCAGCCGGCGGGTCGCGGTGGCCTCGTCGGTGATCGCGGCGATCTCGTCGAGCAGCGGCTGCGGGTCCTCGTAGCGGGTCCAGAGGCCTTCCAGGTTCAGCACGCCCAGGCCGCCGAGGCGGCCGATGGCGATGGCCTGCTGCGGGGAGACCACGCTGTCCATCGGGGCGGCGAGGAACGGCAGCTCGAAGCGGTAGGCGTCGATCTGCCAGGCGATAGAGACCTCCTTCGGGTCCCGGGTACGGCGGCTGGGGACGACGGCGATGTCGTCGAAGGCGTACGCCCTGCGGCCGCGCTTGCCTCGCCCGATCTCGATCTCAGTCACTTCGAGCCCTTCTGCTTTGTTGCTGTGCCCGCCGGGTCACCCCGGCCGCACCCCAGTATCCCGTACTACCGGCGGCACCGCCCCGACGGCCCGCTCCCCGGACCCGCGACAGGGGCGGACGCGCGGCGGGGCCGGACAGGCGGAGGGGGCGAACACGGCGAGGGGCCCGCCGCCGCGGGTGCGGCGACGGGCCCCTCGGTCGTCCGAGCCGGGCGGACCGGTCAGCGGGCGGAGTAGTTCGGCGCCTCGACGGTCATCTGGATGTCGTGCGGGTGGCTCTCCTTGAGGCCCGCCGAGGTGATCCGGACGAAGCGGCCCTTGCTCTCCATCTCGGCGATGGTGGCGGCGCCGACGTAGCCCATGGTCTGGCGCAGGCCGCCGATGAGCTGGTGCAGCACGGCGGACAGCGGGCCGCGGTACTGCACCTGGCCCTCGATGCCCTCGGGGACGAGCTTGTCGTCCGAGGCCACCTCGGCCTGGAAGTAGCGGTCCTTGGAGTACGAGCGGCCCTGGCCGCGGGACTGCATGGCGCCCAGCGAGCCCATGCCGCGGTAGGACTTGAACTGCTTGCCGTTGATGAACAGCAGCTCGCCCGGGGACTCCTCGCAGCCGGCCAGCAGCGAGCCGAGCATCACGGTGTCGGCACCGGCGGCCAGCGCCTTGCCGATGTCGCCCGAGTACTGCAGGCCGCCGTCGCCGATGACCGGCACGCCGGCCGCCTGGCAGGCCTGGGCGGCCTCGTAGATGGCGGTGATCTGCGGGACGCCGATGCCGGCGACCACGCGGGTGGTGCAGATCGAGCCGGGGCCGACGCCGACCTTGACGCCGTCCACGCCGGCGTCGATCAGCGCCTGGGCGCCGTCACGGGTGGCGACGTTGCCGCCGACCACGTCGACCCCGACGGCCGACTTGATCTTCGCGATCCAGGCCAGCGCGTTGTGGCTGTGGCCGTGCGAGGTGTCGACCACCAGGAAGTCCGCACCGGCCTCGACCAGGGCCTGGGCCCGGTCGAACGCCTCGGCGCTGGCACCGACGGCGGCGCCGACCAGCAGACGGCCCTCGGCGTCCTTGGCGGCGTTCGGGTACTGCTCGGCCTTGACGAAGTCCTTGACGGTGATCAGGCCCTTGATCCGGCCCTCGTCGTCGACCAGCGGCAGCTTCTCGATCTTGTGGCGGCGCAGCAGCGCCATCGCGTCCACCCCGGAGATGCCGACCTTGCCGGTGATCAGCGGCATCGGGGTCATGATCTCGCGGACCTGGCGGCTGCGGTCCGACTCGAAGGCCATGTCGCGGTTGGTGACGATGCCGAGCAGCTTGCCGGCCTCGTCGGCGATCGGGACGCCGGAGATGCGGAACTTGGCGCACAGCGCGTCGGCCTCGGCCAGCGTGGTCTCGGGGCCGACCGTGATCGGGTCGGTGACCATGCCGGACTCGGAGCGCTTCACCAGGTCGACCTGGTTGGCCTGGTCCTCGACCGAGAGGTTGCGGTGCAGCACGCCGACGCCGCCCTGGCGCGCCATCGCGATGGCCATCCGCGCCTCGGTGACCTTGTCCATGGCCGCGGAGAGCAGCGGGATGTTGACGCGGACGTTCCGGGAGACCCGCGAGGAGGTGTCCACCGAGTTCGGCAGCACCTCGGAGGCCCCGGGCAGCAGCAGGACGTCATCGAACGTGAGCCCGAGCATGGCGAACTTCTCGGGTACGCCTGCGGCGTTGTAAGACATTTGGGGGGTACCTTCCGTGGCCGGCCTTATCCGCTCACGCCCTGAGGGTGGGGGCGCATTCATCGCTCACTCGCGCAGACCGCCGAAGCCGGGTGCAATGGGAGGATCCTCCAAGGGGACCCAGCGCGCACCCGTGAAACTTTGGCAACCCGCCCAGGCGCCGATACCCCATGGTACTGGCACCGCGAATGTGTCCTCGTGTGCCCTTGACAACAACCCCGCCGGGGCGCCACATTCCGCCGCGCCGCGGAACCCGGCCGACGGCGGGGCCGACCGGAGCGGCCGGGGTCAGGAGGACTCCTCCGCGAGCGCCCGCAGCCGACTGAGCGCCCGGTGCTGGGCCACCCGAACCGCGCCGGGCGACATCCCGAGCACCTCGCCGGTCTCCTCCGCCGACAGCCCGGCGGCCACCCGCAGCAGCACCAGCTCGCGCTGACGGGCCGGCAGGTTGGAGAGCAGTTCCTTGGCCCAGGCCGCGTCGCTGCTCAGCAGCGCCTGCTCCTCCGGGCCGAGCGCCTCGTCCGGCACCTCCGGCAGGTCGTCCTGCGGGACGACGGTCGAGCCGGGCCCGCGCATCGCGGCCCGCTGCAGGTCGGCGATCTTGTGCGCGGCGATGCCGTACACGAAGGCCTCGAACGGCCGCCCCTGGTCCTTGTACCGCGGCAGCGCGCACAGCACCGCGACGCAGACCTCCTGGGCGACGTCGTCCACGTGGTGCCGGGCCCCGCCGGGCAGCCGGACCAGCTTGGCGCGGCAGTACCGCAGGGCCAGCGGGTGGACGTAGGCGAGCAGGGCGTCGATCGCCGGGCCCTCGCCGCGCACTGCGGCCGCGACGAGTTCACCCATCAGCGGGGAGCCGCCCGTGCCGAGCACCGGCGGGCGGCCCGGTCCGGCCCCGACACCGGAACCGCCGGGAGCGACGGAATCGGCGTACGACGGATCGTGGCCCGGACCGGAGGGCTCGGCCTCCACCGGGTCCGCCTGGCCGGCCGCACCGGCGACGTCGTCGCGCATCGGTCCATGGTGCCTGGTCGAGCGGGAAAACGCGGCACCGCGTCCGGAGTTGTGCACCGGAACGTTATGCGCTGCCGCACCGTGGGGCGTTCCGCGCACCACCGGCCCCTCCTGCACCGTGCCGCCTCCCGCCCCGCCGTCGGTGGTTCCGTCCGTCGCGCCGTCCGCCGAGTGTCCTGCGGCTGCGTCGTTCGCCGCAGTGCCTGTCCGCTGGTCCCCGAGGTGCTCCACTCCTCCATGGTGCAACCTCGGGACCGTAACGTCACACGCTTGTGCGACACCCGCTCCGGGGATCGCCGGCGGCGCGCCGCACCCGGCGGCGCGGCCGGTGGTCAGCGGACCAGGCCCCAGCGGAAGCCCAGCGCCACCGCGTGCGCGCGGTCCGAGGCCCCGAGCTTCTTGAACAGCCGTCGGGCGTGGGTCTTGACCGTGTCCTCGGACAGGAACAGCTCGCGCCCGATCTCGGCGTTGCTGCGGCCGTGGCTCATGCCCTCCAGCACCTGGATCTCACGCGCCGTCAACGTCGGCGCGGCCCCCATGTCGGGGCTGCGCAGCCGGCGCGGGGCGAGCCGCCAGGTCGGGTCGGCGAGGGCCTGGGTGACGGTGGCCCGCAGTTCGGCGCGGGAGGCGTCCTTGTGCAGGTACCCGCGGGCACCCGCGGCCACCGCGAGCGCGACGCCGTCGAGGTCCTCGGCGACGGTGAGCATGATGATCCGCGCGCCCGGGTCGGCGGACAGCAGCCGCCGGACCGTCTCGACCCCGCCGAGGCCGGGCATCCGGACGTCCATCAGAACGAGATCGGAGCGGTCGGCCACCCAGCGGCGGAGGACCTCCTCCCCGTTCGTCGCGGTGGTGACCCGGTCCACACCGGGTACGGTCGCGACCGCGCGGCGAAGCGCCTCGCGGGCGAGCGGGGAATCGTCGCAAACGAGAACGGAAGTCATGACCGTCGTCCTCCGCAGCTGATCCGCGTCACGTTGAGCCTCCTGGCTGGTACGAACCTCTCCGACACGGCCGATCGGCGACAGACTCCGTGCTGATCGCCCCAACTTGCCCGCGATCGTTCCCGACGTCCGGCGCCCGCTAACCGCCTCCGCACTTCCAACGACCGTCACTCGAATGAGTTACGGCCTTCAGAGCCATCTCCACCACTGTACGTGGCCAACCCATTACCGATCAGCCGCATCGCGGTGCACACGCCGCACTTTTCCGCAGCTCGCGCGCGGTGGGCGTGCGACCCGCACACCGATTCGGTGCGTCGCGCGCCCGTCGGCCACCCGATTGCCACGCCCGCGCCCGCCGAGGACCCTTGCCCACTTTGCCCGTTTTTATAGCTTTCGTATGGTCATTGACTGTTGTGCCAGTGTGTGGGTGACTTGTCCATGGAGTTGCCTTAAGTCATATTTCCAGGTGTCCACACCAGTGCATCGAAGCCCCGCCGTGCCGCTCGGCAGCAGCCCGCCGAACGCCCGGCCGACGGCCGACAGCCTCTGAAGGGAATGAGCCATGGCAGATTTCTCCCGCCTCCCCGGTCCCAACGCGGACCTCTGGGACTGGCAGCTCTCCGCAGCCTGCCGTGGCGTGGACAGCTCGCTCTTCTTCCACCCCGAGGGCGAGCGAGGGGCCGCGCGCAGTTCGCGCGAGGCCAGCGCCAAGGAGGTCTGCATGCGCTGCCCGGTGATCGCCGAGTGCGCGGCGCACGCACTGGCGGTCCGCGAGCCGTACGGGGTCTGGGGCGGGATGACCGAGGACGAGCGCGAGGAGATGCTGGGGCGCTCGCGGCACCGGCTGGTGGAGGTCCCACTGACCCCGCCGGCGGTCGCGCGGCACTAGACCCGCCTCCACGACGCGCCGTGAAGAAACGTTTCTGCGCGGCGCCACAGCCCCGTCGCGGCCGATCAGGGCCCCTGCCGCCGAGCCCCGTCACCCACCGTCAGCGGGCGGCCGCCGTCCCCGCCAGCCGCTCCAGCATCAGGGCCACGGCCGGCACCTCGGCCAGGTCCGCCAGGGTCAGCGCGACCACCTGGCGCACCGCCGGCGCCCCCGAGGCCGTCCGTACCGGCACCGTCGACACGCCGTCAGGACGCACCGACTGCAGCGCCAGCCGGGGCAGCACCGCCACCCCCAGCCCGGCCGCCACCAGGCCGACCACCGCCGGGTAGTCGTCGGTCGCGAAGTCGATCCGGGGCTCGAAGCCCGCCCCCGCGCAGAGCTCCACCAGGTGGCCCCGGCACTGCGGGCAGCCCGCGATCCACTGCTCCCCCGCCAGCTCGCCCAGTCCCACCGGCCCGCCCCGCCCGGCCAGCGGGTGGGCGGCCGGCAGCAGGCCCACCAGCGGGTCGTCCAGCAGCGGCGTGACCACCAGATCGGACCAGTCCGTTCCGGCGGTCAGCTGCTGGGCCTCCAGGTTCGCCTCGGCCCGCGCCTCCCGCGGCGTGCCGTGCGCGGGCGCCGGCAGCAGAGCGGCGCCGTCGGACTGCGGGTAGCGGAAGGCCAGCGCGATCTCGCACTCACCGCCGCGCAGCATCGCCAGCGACTCCGGCGGCTCCGCCTCGACCAGCGACACGCGCACCCCCGGATGGCTGTCCCGCAGGCGGGCGACGGCGGGCGGCACCAGGGTGGAACTCGCGGTCGGGAAGGACACCAGCCGCACCCGGCCGGCCCGCAGCCCGGCGATCGCGGCCACCTCCTCCTCGGCGGCGGAGAGCCCGGCCAGGATCCCGGTGGCATGCTTGAGCAGGACCCGTCCGGCCTCGCTGAGCTGCATCCCGCGGCCCGAGCGGACCACCAGCGGGGTGTCCACGGACTTCTCCAGCGCCTTCATCTGCTGGCTGATGGCGGGCTGGGTGCACCCCAGCTCGCGGGCGGCGGCGGAGAAGGAGCCGGTGCGGGCGACGGCACGCAGGACGCGCAGGTGGCGGGCCTCGATCATGCCTTAGTTATAAGGCAATCTTTGCGTTCTGCAAAATTCTGCTGATAGTTGAAGGGTCGACGGCTACAGCGACCGCGACGGCCGGAGGCCCGGCCCGCCACCCCTCGCGGGGTGCGGACCGGGCCTCCGGTCAGTGGCTCGGGCCTCAGTGCGAGTGGCCGTGACCGCCGTGGGAGTGACCGTTGTCGGCCTCCTCCTCCTTCTTCTCCACCACGAGGGTCTCGGTGGTGAGCAGCAGGGAGGCGATCGAGGCCGCGTTCTCCAGGGCGGAGCGGGTGACCTTGACCGGGTCGATGACGCCGGCCTTCAGCAGGTCGCCGTACTCGCCGGTGGCCGCGTTGTAGCCGTGACCGGTCTCCAGCTCGGCGACCTTGTGGGTGATGACGTAGCCCTCGAGGCCGGCGTTCTGGGCGATCCAGCGCAGCGGCTCGTGCAGCGCCTTGCGGACGACCGCGACACCGGTCGCCTCGTCGCCCGACAGGCCCAGGCCGTCCTCCAGCACCTTGGCGGCGTGGACCAGGGAGGCGCCGCCGCCGGCGACGATGCCCTCCTCGACCGCGGCGCGGGTCGCCGAGATGGCGTCCTCCAGGCGGTGCTTGCGCTCCTTCAGCTCCACCTCGGTGGCGGCGCCGACCTTGATGACGCAGACGCCGCCGGCCAGCTTGGCCAGGCGCTCCTGCAGCTTCTCGCGGTCCCAGTCGGAGTCGGTGGCGGCGATCTCACCCTTGATCTGGGCGACGCGGCCGGCCACGGCCTCGGCGTCACCGGCACCGTCGACGACGGTGGTCTCGTCCTTGGTGATGGTCACGCGGCGGGCGGTGCCCAGCACGTCCAGGCCGACCTGGTCGAGCTTGAGGCCGACCTCCTCGGAGATGACCGTGCCGCCGGTCAGGGTGGCCAGGTCGCCGAGGATCGCCTTGCGGCGGTCGCCGAAGCCCGGGGCCTTGACGGCGACGGCGTTGAAGGTGCCACGGATCTTGTTCACGACCAGGGTCGACAGCGCCTCGCCGTCGACGTCCTCGGCGATGATCAGCAGCGGCTTGGAGGCACCGCCCTGCAGGATCTTCTCCAGCAGCGGCAGCAGCTCCTGGATGGAGGAGATCTTGCCCTGGTTGATCAGGATGTAGGGGTCCTCCAGGACCGCTTCCTGACGCTCCGCGTCGGTGACGAAGTACGGCGACAGGTAGCCCTTGTCGAACTGCATGCCCTCGGTGAAGTCCAGCTCCACGCCGAAGGTGTTCGACTCCTCGACGGTGATGACACCGTCCTTGCCGACCTTGTCGATCGCCTCGGCGATCAGCTCGCCGACCTGGGTGTCCTGCGCGGAGAGGGACGCGACGGCGGCGACGTCGTCCTTGCCCTCGATCTCGCGGGCGACGGACAGCAGGTGCTCGGAGACGGCGGCGACGGCCTTGTCGATGCCCTTCTTCAGGGCGGCCGGGCCGGCACCGGCGGCGACGTTGCGCAGACCCTCGTTGACCAGGGCCTGGGCCAGCACGGTGGCGGTGGTGGTGCCGTCACCCGCGACGTCGTTGGTCTTGGTGGCGACCTCCTTGACGAGCTGCGCGCCAAGGTTCTCGTACGGGTCGTCCAGCTCGACCTCACGGGCGATGGTGACACCGTCGTTGGTGATGGTCGGGGCGCCGAACTTCTTGTCGATGACGACGTTGCGGCCCTTGGGGCCGATGGTCACCTTGACGGTGTCGGCCAGCTTGTTGACACCGCGCTCCAGCGAGCGGCGGGCGTCCTCGTCGAACTGCAGGATCTTCGCCATGTTCCCTATTCCCTCGGGGCTGCGGCCGGCCCACCGGCCGCCGAACTACGTGAACCAACAACCACGCCCCGGGCCCCTGTCACTTGGGACACGGATCCGGGGCGGGTCGGAACGACTTACTTCTCGATGCTGCGTTTACTTCTCGATGATGGCGAGAACGTCACGAGCCGAGAGGACGAGGTACTCCTCGCCCTGGTACTTCACCTCGGTGCCGCCGTACTTCGAGTACAGGACGATGTCACCGACGGCGACGTCGAGCGGCAGACGCTGGCCGTCCTCGAAGCGGCCCGGGCCGACGGCCAGGACGACGCCCTCCTGGGGCTTCTCCTTGGCGGTGTCCGGGATAACCAGGCCGGAGGCCGTGGTGGTCTCGGCGTCGAGCGGCTGGACCACGATGCGGTCCTCGAGCGGCTTGATGGCAACCTTGCTGCTGGTGGTCACGTCCGAGCTCCCCTTCGGAGATTACGGGGTTTTCTAACGGGTAGGGCGAGCCTGCGAGCCTGCCGTCGCGGGGGTCAGGCACGCGTCTTCGCGTTAGCACTCCCCCGGTGGGGAGTGCCAAGGACGACCATAGGCCCGTGTTAGCACTCAGTCAACCAGAGTGCCAACGACGCGCCCCGGAAGATCCTGACGACGGATGAGTACCCGTACTCATGTGCGCCCGTGACCGGGGTCGACACACTCGTGCCATGCCCGACACCCCGGTTCGCATCGGCCCGACCCGCACCGCCGACGTCCTGTGGTCCGCAGTCCTCCTGCCGGTCCTCGGGGCGATCCCGGCGCTCGCGTACCTCGTGACCGTCGCGATCCTCTTCGCCTGCGCGGACGGCGGGAAGGGCGTGGAGGTGGTCGCCCTGCTGGGCGTGCTCGTCGGCGTGGCGGTCAGCCTCGGGGTGCCGCTGTCCGTCGCGTTCCGCACCCGGCGCGCCGGTTACCGGGTCCTGCCGGTCGTCGCCGCCGTCTCCCCGTTCCTGGTGCCGGGCTGGGCCGTGGCGGGCTTCCCCGGCGCCTGACCCGCGAGAATGGCACCGTGGACACCGAGAACCTCCAGCCCCTGCTGACGCCCGAGGGCCAGGCCCTGCTCGCCGAGCTGCGCGAGTTCACCCCCGAGGAGGAGCTGGCGCTGGCCACCCGCTTGCGGCGGGGGCACCCGGCGGAGCTGGTGTCGGCGGCCTTCGGGCAGGCGCGGCTGCGGCAGCGGGCGCGGGCGAAGTTCGGGGCGGACGCCGACCTGATGTACTTCACGCCCAACGGGGTCGAGCAGTCCACCCGGCGCAGCGTGGCCGAGTGGCGGGCCCGGCGGTTCGCCGACCTGGGCGTCCGGCGACTGGCGGACCTGTGCTGCGGCATCGGCGGGGACGTGCTGGCGCTGGCCCGCGCGGGCATCGAGGTGCTGGCCGTCGACAGGGACCCGGCGGCCTGCGCCGCCACCGCCGCGAACGCCGCCGCGCTCGGCCTGTCCGAACTGGTCGAGGTGCGCTGCGCGGACGTCGCCGAGGTGGACGTGACCGGGTACGACGCGGTGTTCACCGACCCGGCCCGACGGACCGCGCGCGGCCGGGTGTTCGACCCGGAGGCGTACGCCCCGCCGCTCTCCTGGGCGATCGAGGCCGGCCGGCGGACCCCGATCGGCGCGCTGAAGGTCGCGCCCGGCATCCCGCACGAGGCCGTCCCGGCGGACGCCGAGGCCGAGTGGGTCTCCGACCACGGCGACGTCAAGGAGGCGGTGCTCTGGTTCGGCACCGGGGCCACCCGCCCGCACCGCGCCACCCTGCTCCCGCAGGGCGCCAGCCTGACCGGCGGCGACCTGCCCGACCCGCCGGCCGGCCCGGTCGGGCGCTACCTGTACGAGCCGGACGGTGCGGTGATCCGGGCCCACCTGGTGGCCGAGGTGGCCGAGCAGGTCGGCGGCCGGCTGATCGACCCGAAGATCGCCTACGTGACCTCGGACGAACTGGTCGCCACCCCGTACGCGCACGCCTTCGAGCTCACCGACGTGCTGCCCTTCCACATCAAGAAGCTGAAGGCGCTGCTGCGCGAGCGCGCGGTCGGCACGGTGGTGATCAAGAAACGCGGGATGGCGATCACCCCGGAGGAGCTGCGCCGCCAGCTCAAGCCCTCCGGGCCGAACACCGTCACGGTGATCCTCAGCCGCACCGACCACGGACCGCTGATGATGCTGGGGCAGCCGGTCCGGGCCCAGGGCTAGGGGCAGGGGCTAGGGGCCGTCAGGAGGCGGGGGCCTGGATGTAGTCCTCCAGCCGGGCCACCGAGAAGCCCTGCTCCTGGATCCGGGCCAGCAGGTCGCCGAACATCTGGGTCATCGTGGCGCCCTTGAGCTCCTTGGGGCCGCGGAAGTGCGCCAGGATGATGTCGCCGGGCTTCAGCTTCTTGTCCGCCGCCTGGTACTGCATGTCGTGGATCTGCATCGACTCCCGCCACAGCACGATCGCGCGCGGACCGCACTGCTGCACCGAGGTGTTGAGCGTCGGGGTGTTGGCGCCGTCGCCGAAGGGCGGGCGGAACAGCAGCGGGGCGGTGCCGTACTGCTGGGTGAGCGCCGACTGGTCGTCGCAGACCTCGGACTTCTGCTTGTCCGGGGACAGCTTGCTCATCACCGGGTGGTCCACGGTGTGGTTCTGGATGTGGTTGCCCAGCGCCTGGAGCGGCTTGAAGTAGCCGTAGTCGTTCTTGACGATGTCCTTGGTCAGGAACATCGAGATCGGCACCTTGAGGTCGGTCAGCATCTCGACGAACTTCGGGTCCTTCTCGGCGCCGTCGTCGATGGTGATGAAGACCACCTTGTCGGTCGTCTTCACGTCGCTGAAGACCGGTACCGGGCCGGTCCGTTCGAGCTTGACGGGCTTGTCCGCGGGCGGTGCCGGGGCGGGCGGGAGCGGGGTGAGGTTCCACTTCGCCCAGGCCGCCGCGCCGGCGCCGGCCGGGGTGGCACCCGGGGTGGTCGGGGCGGCCCCGGCCCCGGTCGTCTGGGGCGCGGCCGACGCCGCCGTGCCGGTGGCGGGGGCGGCGCCGCCCCCGCCGTTGTCGCCGCACGCGGTGGCGAAGGCCAGCAGGGCCAGGGCCCCCGCCGCGTACGTCCTGGTCCTGCTCCGACCGTCCCTGCTCACCGCACCGCACTCCCGGTTCCCGTTCAGCTTTCTATCAGCTGATTCACGGTAGCGGCCGGGGTTGTGGTTCCCGTTCAGGCCTGTTCGACGTGTTCGCTGGTGAAGGACCAGCGGTGCACCGGGCGGCCGAGCAGTTCGGCCGGCGGGTCGGCGACCGGCTGCGGTTCGCCGCTCCACCAGGCGATCAGCAGCACCCGCCCGCCCGGGGCGGAGAACAGTTCGAGGCGTTCCAGCCCGGCCGCGCCGCGGAGCGCGGGCAGCGCCGTTCCCCGTGCCCAGGCGGCGAGTTCGGCCCCGCGGCCGTCCGCCGCCCGGGCCTCCCACATCGCGGCGACGGTCATCCGGCGCCGCCGCCGAGGGCGTCGTAGGCCTGGCCGTGGACGTCCCCGTGCGCGATGCCCGCGGCCGGGACGTGGACCTCGGTCACCGGCAGCGAGGAGTCGGCGGACAGGTCGAAGGCGGACGGCGCGCGGTCACGCCAGACCATCTCGGCGCCCAGCGCCGCGACCATCGCACCGTTGTCGGTGCACAGGCCCGGCCGGGGCACCCGCAGCCGGATGCCGGCCCGGTCGCAGCGCTGCTGGGCCATCTCGCGCAGCCGGGAGTTGGCCGCGACGCCGCCGCCGATCATCAGGTGGTCGACGCCGTTGGCCCTGCACGCCTTGACGGCCTTGCGGGTGAGCACGTCGGTGACGGCCTCCTGGAAGGACGCCGCCACGTCGGCGATCGGCACCTCCTCGCCGGCCCGGCGCTTGGCCTCCACCCAGCGGGCGACGGCGGTCTTCAGCCCGGAGAAGGAGAAGTCGTACTCGGGGTCGTTCCGGCCGCTCAGGCCGCGCGGGAAGGCGATCGCCTTGGGGTCGCCCTCGCGGGCCGTCCGGTCGACCACCGGGCCGCCGGGGAAGCCCAGGCCGAGCACCCGGGCGACCTTGTCGAAGGCCTCGCCGGCCGCGTCGTCGATGGTCGCGCCGAGCGGGCGGACGTCGGTGGTGATGTCCTCGCTGAGCAGCAGCGAGGAGTGCCCGCCGGACACCAGCAGGGCCATCGTCGGCGAGGGCAGCCGGCCGTGCTCCAGCTGGTCGACGCAGATGTGCGAGGCGAGGTGGTTGACCCCGTACAGCGGCTTGTCCAGCGCCCAGGCGTACGCCTTCGCGGCGCTGACGCCGACCAGCAACGCGCCGGCCAGGCCGGGGCCGGCGGTGACCGCGATGCCGTCCAGGTCGCTCGCCTTGATCCCGGCGGTGTCCAGGGCGCGCTGGATGGTCGGGACCATCGCCTCCAGATGGGCGCGGCTGGCGATCTCCGGGACGACGCCGCCGAAGCGGGCGTGGTCGTTGACGCTGGAGGCGACCGCGTCGGCCAGCAGCGTGGTGCCGCGCACGATGCCGACGCCGGTCTCGTCGCAGGAGGTCTCGATGCCGAGGACGAGCGGTTCGTCAGCCATGGGGGGTGTCCTCAATGTCCTTCGGGTCGGTGCTGTCGGTGCTGGGGTGGTCGAGGCGCATCACCAGCGCGTCGACGTTGGCGGGCTGGTAGTAGCCGCGCCGGATGCCCACCGGTTCGAAGCCGTGGCGCTCGTACAGCCGCTGGGCGCGCGGGTTGTCCACCCGCACCTCCAGCAGCAGTTCGGCGCAGCCGCGCCGAGCGGACTCCCGGATCAGGTCGGTGAGCAGGGCCGTGCCGAGGCCGGCGCCCTGGTGGCGGTCGTCGACGGCGATGGTCTGGACGTCGCCCTCGCCGGCGATCGCCATCAGCCCGGCGTAGCCGACGACCGTGCCGTCGGCGGCGGTGGCGACGGTGTAGTGGCGGGTGCCGCCGGCGTGGGCCTCGGCCAGTTCGGACCAGAACATCCCGGTGGACCAGGCGTCCTCGGGGAAGAGCCGCTGCTCCAGCTCCATCACCGGCGCAATGTCCCACCAGCGCATCGGGCGCAGGGTGGTGCCGTGGTTCACGCCGGGAGCACCGCCTTGTAGCCGGCGGGCACCTGGGCGTCCGGGCGGCGCAGGTACAGCGGGACGTTCGGCAGCAGTTCGCGCCCGGCGGCCAGCTCGGCGGCGGCGAAGCCGGCCAGGGCGCCGGCCGACACGTGCTCGGGGCCGTGCGCGCCCGGGAAGGCGTCGGGGTAGAGCAGCGCGCCGGCGCCGACGGAGTGCGGCTGCGGGGTCAGCTCGGCCGGGCGGTCCACGGCGGGGCCCTCGGTACGGCGGCCCTCGGCGTCGTAGGAGGCCCAGTAGACCTCCTTGCGGCGCGCGTCGGTGGCCACCGTGAACGGCTCGCCGGTCAGGCCCTCGGCGCGGGCCTGGAAGGCGATCGCGTCCAGGGTGCAGACGCCGTGCACCGGCACCCCGAGGGCGTGGCCGAGCGCGGCGGCGGTCACCAGGCCGACCCGCAGGCCGGTGTACGGGCCCGGGCCGACGCCGACGGCGATGCCGGTCAGCCGGTGCTTGTCCGCCCCGGCCGCCCGCAGGACCCGGTCGATCGCGGGCAGCAGCAGTTCGCCGTGGCGCCGGGCGTCGACCTGGTGGGTCTCGGCCAGGACGGCGGTGCCGTCGTGGACGGCGGCGGTGACGGCGGGGGTAGCGGTGTCGAACGCGAGCAGCAGCACGGGTCAAGGTTAGACCGACGCTGGGCCGACCGACTGATCGGCAAGGCGTTCCAACCGGGAACACACATCCGACGCGCTGCGCCCCGGACGGAGGGACCTGGCACGATAAGGCCGTACGTAAAGGACGGCAGCGGGAGCGGCACGTGGCGAAGATGGGTCCTGGAGTGGTGGTCACGGGGCTGACCCTGGGGGCCCTGGCGGTGGTGAGCCTGCTGGCCTTCCAGGCCAACGGCGCCCAGGACCGGGCCGGCGGTGCCAAGCCCACCCCCACCACCACGGCGGTCGGCACCGCCACCGCGACGGCGCCGAGCGCCTCGCCCACCCCGACCGTCCCGCCGCTGCCGGCCACCTCGGGCACCGGCACGCGGGTGGTCTACTCGGTGAGCAGCCACTTCGTCTGGCTGGTCGAGCCGAAGAAGAACCCGCAGGTCACGGCGGCCTTCCCGGTCGCCCCGGGCACGGTCGAGCCGGCCCCCGGCAGCTACGCCGTGTACAGCCGCACCGCGACCGCCACCGGCACGGACGGGCGGCAGATCGAGCACGTGGTGCGCTTCGCGCAGCAGAGCGGCGTGGTGTTCGGTTTCAGCGCGGCGGTGGACGGCTCGACCTCGACGCCGACCGCGACCGCGGACCCGAAGGCCAAGACCGGCGGCATCCGCAGCGGCCGGGCCGACGGGCAGCTGCTCTGGGACTTCGCGCCGAAGGACACCAAGGTGGTCGTGGTCGCCTGAGGCGGCCTCACGCGGCCCGGGGCGTCCTCGTCCCGGGCTCCTCGGCCTGCCTCGGTTCCGGCCCGGGCGGGGTGGACACCGCCTCGGCGGCCGCGCAGGCGGCCAGCAGCGCCCTCATCGGCTCGCCCGGAGCGCGACGGGCGGGCTCTCCGGCCCCGGCGGCGCGGGCGGCGCGCTCCGGGGCGGGGGTGGTGCTCGACATGGCGCCTCCCTAGTTAGGCAGACCTAACCGCAGCACCCATCCCACCACGCCCGGTACCCCGCCCGCAACATCTTGCCGACAGCCTGTCGGCAAGTCGTCGCGACCCGCCGCTACTCCTGTCCCGCCAGCGTCACGAGCGCCACGTCCGCCCAGCGCGGGCCGACACCGGTCAGCAGCACCCGGCGCGGGTCCTGGTCGTCCCCGTCGGCGGTGTCGCCCAGGGCGCGCTCGATCCGGACCTCCAGCCGGTCCTCGGACAGCCGCTCGACCTTGCCCTCGCCCCACTCGACCACGACCACCGACTCCGGCAGCGAGACGTCCAGGTCGAGGTCCTCCATCTCGTCCAGGTCCCCGCCGAGCCGGTACGCGTCCACGTGCACCAGGGCCGGGCCGCCGACCAGCGAGGGGTGCACCCGGGCGATCACGAAGGTCGGCGAGGTCACCGCCCCGCGGACCCGCAGCCCCTCCCCCAAGCCCCGGGTCAGCGTGGTCTTCCCCGCCCCCAGCTCACCGGAGAGCAGCACCAGGTCCCCGGGCCGCAGCAGCGCGGCCAGCTCCCGGCCGAGGCGGCCCATCCGCTCCGGGGTGGGGACGGTGAGAGTGGCGTGCGAGCCCATGCGCGTGTCTTGCCCTTCGGTCCGTACCGGCGCGCCGACCACCGGCCGCCACCGCTACCGTGCCACATCGCCGCCCCCCGGTGCGGCACACGGGTGCCGGGGCAGGAGTCAGGCGGGGTCGACGGCCGGTTCGCCGGCGCTCTCGGCGGGCGTCCCGGCGGCCGGCTCCCGGGTCAGGTCGAGGACGGCCGCGGGCAGCGGCGCGGCCCCGGCGAAGTCGGCGGCCCGGCGCAGCAGCAGCGCCAGCTCGCGGTCGACCGGTTCGGGGCGCTCCAGCATCACCAGGTGCCCGGCGCCCTCGGCCAGGACCAGCGCGGCGCCCGGCAGCCGCTCGGCCATCGCCTCGCTGTGCGCCGAGGGCGTCAGCAGGTCCTTCGTCCCGGCCAGCACCAGCGCCGGCAGGCCGCGCAGCGCGGCCAGCGCCCCGTACTTCTCGTGCGCGCCGAACACCGGGTAGAACTCGGCGACCACGTCGATCGGGGTGGCGTCGAGCAGCTGCTCGGCGAAGCGCACCACGCCGGGGTCGACGTCCCGGCTCCCGAAGGAGAACTTCCGGTAGAAGACGCCGGCCACGTCGGAGCCCAGCCGCCTGGTCGCCTCCACCAGGTCGACCTGGCGGCCCAGCAGCTTCACCATGCCGGGCGCGACCTTCTTGAACAGCTTCGCCCCGGCCTTCGGCAGGCCGAGGTTCACCTCGTTCCAGTCGCCGGCGAGGGTGCCGATCAGGGCGACCCCGGCGACGCGCTCCCGGAACAGCTCCGGGTGCTGGTCGGCCAGCGCCATCACCGTCATGCCGCCCATCGAGTGGCCCACCAGCACCAGCGGACCGGTCGGCGCGACGGCGTCGATCACCGCCTTGAGGTCCCCGCCCAGCTGGTCGATGCCGGCCGGCTCGCCCGCCAGGTACGAGCGGGAGCGCTCGGAGCGGCCGTGGCTGCGCTGGTCCCAGAAGACCATCCGCACGCCCTCGCGCAGCGCGGCCCGCTGGAAGTGCCAGCTGTCCTGGTTGAGGCAGTAGCCGTGGCAGAACACCACGGTCAGCGGCTCCCGGCCGGACCCGTCGCCGTCGGACTCGGACTCGGACTCGGGCCGGGGGCCGTCCAGCTCCACGTACAGCTCGGTGCCATCGGGCGCGGCCACCCTGCGGGGGCGTCCGCGCAGCGATCCGAACGGGGCGCTCGCGTCCAGCTCGGCCCGGGCCCGGCGGCGCATCGCCCGCCCGACCGTCAGCCGCTCGATCGCCACCCCGGCGGCCGCGCCGGCCGCCAGGACGCCGACCGAGATCCCGATCACGCCCGCCCGGCTCACCCCGGAGGCCGCGCCGGCCGCCTTGGCGACCGCCGCGACCGCTCCGTCCCCGGTCGGCGCGTCGGTCATGCCGACGGGCCCTCGGGGCGGCTGCCGTCCAGGTAGCGGCGGGGCACCCGGGCGCCGATCCGGGTGACGATCTCGTACGAGATGGTGCCGCAGGCGCGGGCCCAGTCCTCGGCGGTCGGCTCGCCGCGCTCGCCGTTGCCGAACAGCAGGGCTTCCTCGCCGACCCCGGGGGCGTCCCCGCCCAGGTCCACGACGAACTGGTCCATCGCCACCCGGCCGGCCACCGTGCGCCACTTGCCGCCGACCAGCACCGGGCCGGTGCCGCTGGCGTGCCGGGGGACGCCGTCGCCGTAGCCGAGCGGGACCAGGCCCAGCGTGGTCGGGCCTGGCGTCGTGTAGTGGTGGCCGTAGCTGACCCCGTGCCCGCCGGGGACCTCCTTGACCAGCGCCAGCCGCGCGGTCAGCGACATCACCGGGCGCAGCCCGAAGTCGGCCGGCGAGCCCACCTCGGGCACCGGCGACAGCCCGTACGCGGCCAGGCCGGTGCGGACCAGGTCGAAGTGCGACTCGGGCAACAGCAGGGCGGCCGGCGAGTTCGCCAGGTGCCGCACCAGGGGGCGCAGGCCGGCCCCCTCGGCCACGGCCAGCGCAGTGCGGTAGGAGTCCAGCTGGGCCTGGATCGACGGGTGTCCGGGCTCGTCGGCGGCCGCGAAGTGCGACCAGACGCCGACCACGGTGAGCAGCCCCTCGGCCTCGGCACGCCGGGCGGCAGCCACCAGCCGGGGCCAGTCCTGCGGCTGGCAGCCGTTGCGGCCGAGGCCGGTGTCGGCCTTGAGGTGCACGCGCGCCGGGATGCCGGTCTCGCGGACGGCCGGCAGCAGTTCGTCCAGCGCCCACTGGCCGCTGACCGAGATGTCCAGGTCGGCGCGGAGCGCCTCGCGCCACGGCCCGCCGGGCGTCCACAGCCAGCACAGGACGCGGGCGTGTTCCGGGCGGATGCCCGCGGCCCGCAGCGCCAGCGCCTCGTCGGGCGTCGCGCAGCCGAGCCAGCCGACCCCGTTGGCGACCGCCTCGCGGGCACACTCGACCGCGCCGTGGCCGTAGGCGTTCGCCTTGACCGCGAGCATCACCGCCGCGCTGCCGACGCGCTCGCGCAGCGCCGCGAGGTTGCCCCGCAGCGCGCCGAGATCGATGGTCGCCTCGGCCCGCAGCCCGTCGGTCAGGGTGGCTGAGCCGGTCGTGTTCGCAGTTGTCATCAGGGTCAGTCTCCCAGACGTCCCGGAGTCCTCGCCGAACGGCCCGTCGACGCGGCGGCCGGGGGCGGGACCCGCCCGCCGTGCCGGTCCGCGGCGGACCGTTCGTCACGCCCTTCTCGGACGCCGCCGGCGGAGCGTTCGGTTCCGCTCCCTCAGCCCTCCCGGACCGCCCGCCACACCGCGGGCAGCGCCTCCGCGACCGCGAGCGCCGTCACCGGCGCGCCCGGGCCGCCCGCCGCCTCGCGCCCGGCCAGGCCGTGCAGGTAGGCGGCCACCGAGGCGGCGTCGAGCGGCGACAGGCCCGCCGCCAGCAGCGAGCCGGCCAGGCCGGCCAGGACGTCGCCGCTGCCCGCCGTGGCCAGCCAGGAGGTGCCGGTGGGGTTCACCCGGACGGCGCCGCCCGGGTCGGCGACCACCGTGGTGGAGCCCTTCAGCAGCACCGTCGCACGGTAGGCGGCCGCCAGTCGGCGGGCGGTGGCGAGCCGGGCGGCAGCCAGCTCGTCGGCGGCCGGCGGCGGGGTGCCCTCGGCCCCCGCCAGCAGGCGGGCGGCCTCGCCGGTGTGCGGGGTGAGCAGGGTGGGCGCGGTGCGTCCGGCCAGCGCGTCCGGTCCGAGCCGGGCCAGTTCGGTCAGCCCGTCCGCGTCCACCAGGACCGGGACGTCGCTCGCCAGCGCCTCGGCCAGCGCCTGCCGCGCCCCCTCGCCGCCGCCCGGCCCGACCACCCAGGCCTGCACCCGGCCGGCCCCGGCCGGACCGCCCTCGGTGACCAGCGTCTCCGGGAAGCGCCGCACCACCTCCTCGGCCGCCGTGCCCACGTAGCGGACGGCGCCCGCGCCGCCCCGCTGCGCCCCGGCGACCGCCAGCACCGCCGCCCCCGGGTACGTCACCGAGCCGGCCGCCACCCCGACCACGCCCCGCCGGTACTTGTCGCTCTCCGCGCCGGGCAGCGGCAGCAGCGCCGCCACGTCCGCGTGCTGCGGGGCCGTCACGTCCGCCTCCGGCAGGTCCAGCCCGATCCCGACCAGCTGCACGGCGCCCGCGTACGAGGCCCCCGGGTCGACCAGCAGTCCGGGCTTGTACGTGCCGAAGCAGACCGTGACGTCCGCGCGCAGCGCAGCGCCCGGCACCTCGCCGGTGTCGGCGTCCACCCCGCTGGGCAGGTCCACCGCGACCACCACGCCGCGCCGCGCGGCCTGCGCGTACGGCTGCGCCCCGGGCCTCAGCCCGCCGCGGCCGCCGATGCCGACGATCCCGTCCAGCACCAGGTCCGCGCGCGAGAACTCGGCCAGGCCGACGTCCCGCTCCGCCGTGACCCGTCCGCCGGCCGCCCGCAGCGCGGCCAGCCCACCGGCGTGCACCCGCTCCGGCGCCGACAGCACGGCCGTCACCCGCGCCCCGCGCCGGGCCAGCGCGGCCCCGGCGTACATGGCGTCACCCCCGTTGTCCCCGCTGCCCGCGAGCACCACGACCCGGCTCCCGTACACCCGGCCACGACGCCGCGTCAGCAGCCGCGCGCAGGTCGCCGCCAGCCCCGCGGCCGCCCGCTGCATCAGCGTCCCCTCCGGGAGCCGCGCCATCAGCTCCGCCTCGGCGGCCCGGACGGCTTCCACACGGTGGGCATGACGCATGACGGCACTCCTCCAGCGGTCGACTACCGCCGACGCTATCCCGCGGGAAGCACGACGGCGCCCCTGCGGCAGGACGCAGCCGCCGCAGGGACGCCGTGCCGAACGGCCGGGCGGTTACTCGACGGTGACCGACTTCGCCAGGTTGCGCGGCTGGTCGACCTCGTGACCCTTGGCCGTGGCCAGCTCGCAGGCGAAGACCTGGAGCGGGACCGTGGAGACCAGCGGCTGGAGCAGGGTCGGGGTGACCGGGATGCGGATCAGGTGGTCCGCGTACGGGACGACGGCCTCGTCGCCCTCCTCCGCGATCACGATCGTGCGGGCGCCACGGGCCCGGATCTCCTGGATGTTGGAGACGATCTTGTCGTGCAGGATCGACCGCCCGCGCGGCGAGGGCACGACCACGACGACCGGCAGACCCTCCTCGATCAGCGCGATCGGGCCGTGCTTGAGCTCGCCCGCCGCGAAGCCCTCGGCGTGCATGTACGCCAGCTCCTTGAGCTTGAGCGCGCCCTCCAGGGCCACCGGGAAGCCGACGTGGCGGCCGAGGAACAGCACCGAGCGGGCGTCGGCCAGCGAGCGGGCCAGCTCGCGCACCGGCTCCATGGTCTCCAGGACCTGCTCGACCTGCTTCGGCGCGTTGCCGAGCTCCTTGATGACGGCGAAGATCTCGTCGCCCCACTTGGTGCCGCGCACCTGGCCCAGGTACAGGGCGACCAGGTAGCAGGCGACCAGCTGGGTCAGGAACGCCTTGGTGGACGCGACCGCGACCTCCGGGCCGGCGTGCGTGTACAGCACGGCGTCCGACTCGCGCGGGATGGTGGAGCCGTTGGTGTTGCAGATCGCCAGCACCTTGGCGCCCTGCTCGCGGGCGTGCCGCAGGGCCATCAGGGTGTCCATGGTCTCGCCGGACTGCGAGATGGCGATGACCAGGGTGCCCGGACCCATGATCGGGTCGCGGTAGCGGAACTCGGAGGCGACCTCGACCTCGCAGGGGATGCGGGTCCAGTGCTCGATCGCGTACTTGGCGATCATGCCGGCGTGGAAGGCCGTGCCGCAGGCGACGATGACGACCTTGTCGACCGACCGCAGGTCCGCGTCGGAGATCCGCAGCTCGTCGAGGGTGAGCCGGCCGTCGGTGCCGATGCGGCCGAGGAGGGTGTCCGCGACGGCCTTCGGCTGCTCGGCGATCTCCTTGAGCATGAAGTAGTCGTAGCCGCCCTTCTCGGCGGCGGAGGCGTCCCAGTCGACGTGGTACTCGCGCACGTCGGCCGGGGTGCCGTCGAAGTTGGTGACGGTCACGCCCTCGCGGCGCAGCTCGACGACCTGGTCCTGGCCCAGCTCGATCGCCTCGCGGGTGTGCGCGATGAAGGCGGCGACGTCCGAGGCGAGGAAGTTCTCGCCCTCACCGCGGCCGACGACCAGCGGCGAGTTGCGACGGGCGCCCACCACGACGTCCGGCGCGTCGGCGTGCACCGACACGAGGGTGAAGGCGCCCTCCAGCCGGCGGCAGACGATCCGCATGGCCTCGGCGAGGTCGCCCTGGTAGGCCTCGCCCAGCAGGTGGGCGACGACCTCGGTGTCGGTCTCGGACCGGAGGGTGTGGCCGCGCTCGGCGATCTCGGCGCGCAGCTGGGCGAAGTTCTCGATGATGCCGTTGTGCACCACGGCGACCCGCAGGTCGTCGTCCAGGTGCGGGTGGGCGTTGGCGTCCGTCGGGCCGCCGTGGGTGGCCCAGCGGGTGTGGCCGATGCCGGTGGTGCCGCCGGGCAGAGGGGACTCGGCGAGCGACTTCTCCAGGTTGGCGAGCTTCCCGGCCCGCTTGTCGGTGGACAGGCTCCACTGCCCGTCGGAGTCCTGGACCTGCACCGCGACACCGGCCGAGTCGTAACCCCGGTACTCAAGGCGCTGCAGGCCTGCGATTACTACGTCGAGGGCGGACTGCGCGCCCACGTATCCAACAATTCCGCACATGCGTGCCAGCATAAGGGCGGTTCTGTGGCCGTTTTCCCGCCTCGCGCCAACGCTGCGTGACCGACACCACAACCACCGTGAACGCCGCTACGGCTCACAATGGAGCATGTGCTGACCGAACTCTGTACGCGGGGCGCTGCCACGGCCGGCCCGTCCCCGTCCCCCTACGTGGACCTCAGCCGGGCCGAGTGGAGCGCGCTGCGCGAGCGTACGCCGCTGCCGCTGACCGCCGAGGAGGTGGAGCAGCTGCGCGGCCTCGGCACCGCCCTCGACCTCGACGAGGTGCGTGACGTCTACCTGCCGCTGTCGCGGCTGCTGAACCTGTACATCCACGCCACGCACGAACTGCGCGGCACCCTGGGCACCTTCCTGGACACCCCGGACACCGAGCGCACCCGGACGCCGTTCATCATCGGCGTGGCCGGCTCGGTCGCCGTCGGGAAGTCGACCACCGCGCGCCTGCTCCAGGCGCTGCTGGCGCGCTGGCCCGAGCACCCCCGGGTCGAGCTGGTCACCACCGACGGCTTCCTGCTCCCCAACGCCGAGCTGCGCCGCCGCGGTCTGATGGCCCGCAAGGGCTTCCCCGAGTCGTACGACCGCCGGGCGCTGACGCGCTTCGTGGCGGACGTGAAGGCGGGCAAGGAGAGCGTCAGCGCTCCGGTCTACTCGCACCTGGTGTACGACATCGTGCCGGACGAGCGGCTGACCGTGGAGCGCCCGGACATCCTGATCGTCGAGGGCCTGAACGTGCTCCAGCCGGCCCTGCCCGGCACGGACGGCCGCACCCGCCTCGCGGTGGCCGACTACTTCGACTTCTCGATCTACGTCGACGCCCGGACCGACGACATCGAGCACTGGTACCTGGACCGCTTCCGCAAGCTGCGGCAGACGGCCTTCCAGGACCCGAACTCCTACTTCCGCCGCTTCACCGAGGTGCCGGAGGAGGAGGCGATGGAGTACGGCCGCCAGGTCTGGCGCACCATCAACAAGCCCAACCTGCTGGAGAACGTGCTGCCGACCCGCGGCCGGGCCACCCTGATCCTGCAGAAGGGCCAGGACCACAAGGTCCGCCGGGCGCTGCTGCGCAAGCTCTGAGCCCCGCGGACGGCCCGCGGACGGCCCGCGCCGGCCCAACCGGCCCCGACGAACACCCCGGCACACGCCGGAAGGCCCCCACCGGAAACCCGGTGGGGGCCTTCTGCGCGGCGGAACGGACGGGCTCAGCCCAGGTGGGTGCGCACGGCCTCGGCGAGCCGCTGCGCGACCGCCTCGGCCTGCGCCGGGTCGGCGGCCTCGACCATCACCCGGACCAGCGGCTCGGTGCCCGACGGGCGCAGCAGCACCCGGCCGGTGGAGCCCAGCTCGGTCTCGGCGGCGGAGAGCGCGGCGGCCAGCTCGGGGCTGCTGTGCACCCGGGACTTGTCGACGCCCTTGACGTTGATCAGGACCTGCGGCAGCCGGGTCATCACCGCGGCCAGGTCGGCCAGCGGCTGCTTGGTGGCGGCCAGTCGGGCGCCCAGCATCAGGCCGGTCAGGGTGCCGTCGCCGGTGGTGGCGTGGTCCAGCAGGATGACGTGGCCGGACTGCTCGCCGCCCAGCGCGAAGCCGTGCTCCTTCATGGCCTCCAGCACGTAGCGGTCGCCGACGGCGGTCTCCACCAGCTCGACGCCCTCGCGCTCCATCGCCAGCTTGAAGCCGAGGTTGGACATGACGGTGGCCACCGCGGTGTTGCCGCGCAGGGTGCCGGCCTCCTTCATGGCGACCGCGAGGATGGCGATGATCTGGTCGCCGTCGACCTCGTCGCCCTCGGCGTCGGCGGCCAGGCAGCGGTCGGCGTCGCCGTCCAGCGCGATGCCGAGGTCGGCCTTGTACTCCTTCATCGCGGTGCGCAGCCGGTCCAGGTGGGTGGAGCCGACGCCGTCGTTGATGTTGAGGCCGGTGGGCTCGGCCCCCAGGGTGTGGACGACCTCGGCGCCGGCCCGGGCGAAGGCCTCGGGGGCGACGTAGGCGGCCGCGCCGTGGGCGCCGTCGATGACGACCTTGACGCCGTCCAGGCGGTTGGGCAGCACGCCGATCAGGTGGGCGACGTACTTGTCGAAGCCCTCGGTGTACTCGCGGACCCGGCCGACGGCCGCACCGGTCGGACGGTTCCAGTCCTCCTCGCCGAGCGTGTGCTTGCGGTAGTGGGACTCGATCGCGTCCTCGATCCGGTCGTCCAGCTTGTGGCCGCCGCGGGCGAGGAACTTGATGCCGTTGTCCGGCATGGCGTTGTGGCTGGCGGACAGCATCACGCCGAAGTCGGCGCCGAGCGCGCCGGTGAGGTACGCCACGGCCGGGGTGGGCAGGACGCCGACCCGCAGGACGTCGACCCCGGCGCTCGCCAGGCCGGCGATGACGGCGGCCTCCAGGAACTCCCCGGAGGCGCGCGGGTCACGGCCGACCACCGCGACCGGCCGGTGGCCGTCGAAGGCACCGGCCTCGCCGAGCACGTGCGCCGCGGCGACGGACAGCCCGAGCGCGAGCTCCGCCGTCAGTCCCTCGTTGGCCACCCCGCGTACGCCGTCCGTACCGAAGAGTCGTCCCACTGTCCGTCCTCCATCACCACTGCTCGGAACCAACCGATGATCCCGGCCGCCGCACAGTAGCCGGGGAACACGTCGCCCCGGAGTACGCGTGGTACTCCGGGGCGACGGTTTCGCGCATCCAGGGGGTGCGCCGCGAGGACGGACCGCACCCCCTGGGACGCGATTAGCGCTTGCTGTACTGCGGCGCCTTGCGGGCCTTCTTGAGACCGGCCTTCTTGCGCTCGACGGCGCGGGCGTCACGGGTCAGGAAGCCGGCCTTCTTCAGCGCGCCGCGGTTGTTGTCCACGTCGGCCTCGTTCAGGGCACGGGCCACGCCGAGGCGCAGCGCGTAGGCCTGGCCGGACACGCCGCCACCGCTGATGCGGGCGACGACGTCGTAACGGCCGTCCAGCTCCAGGAGCTTGAAGGGCTCGTTCACGGTCTGCTGGTGCACCTTGTTGGGGAAGTAGCCCTCAAGGGTGCGACCGTTGATCTTCCACTGGCCCGTGCCGGGGACGATGCGCACGCGGGCGATCGCCTCCTTGCGACGGCCCAGGCCGGCGCCGGGGACGGCCTCGCCGAAGCGACCGGCCAGCGACTCGGAGGTGTAGCTCTCCTCGGAGGTGTACTCGCCCTCGACGACGGTCTCGTCGAAGTCGACCTCAAGGGTTTCAGTGGTCTCGGCCACGGTGTTCCTCAGCTCTTTTCAGTGTTGGGGGGCTTGGTGGCCGAATTACTGCGCGACCTGGGTGATCTCGAACGGCACCGGCTGCTGGGCAGCGTGCGGGTGCTGGTCGCCCGAGTAGACCTTCAGCTTCGAGAGCATCTGGCGGCCCAGGCTGTTCTTGGGGATCATGCCCTTGATGGCCTTCTCGACGGCCTTCTCCGGGTTGTTCGCCAGCAGGTCGTCGTAGCGCACCGAGCGCAGACCGCCCGGGAAGCCCGAGTGGCGGTAGGCCAGCTTCTGGGTCTTCTTGTTACCGGACAGGTGCACCTTGTCGGCGTTGATGATGATGACGAAGTCACCAGTGTCAACGTGCGGCGCGTAGATCGCCTTGTGCTTGCCCCGGAGGAGGTTGGCGGCCTGGGAAGCCAGGCGGCCGAGCACGACGTCGGTCGCGTCGATGACGTGCCACTGACGCTGGACGTCGCCGGGCTTGGGGCTGTACGTACGCACGGTCGTAGCCTTCGCTTTTCAGTGAGTGAGTCCTGACAGGAGCACCCGGACGGAAGAGCAGCCTGACCACCCTTGGACGCAATTCAAGGGTGACCGCTGGTCGTCGACCTGATGTCTCCGGCGTACCGACCTCTCACGTGAGATAGAGCGAGCCAATACGCACATCAAGCGTCCAGGTTACCGGCAGGGGCGGGGCGGGTCAAAAATGCCCGGGAGCACCCCCGTGCGCACTCAGCGCTCGCGCTCCACCCGGGTCACGTCCCAGACCGGTTCCGGCGACTCGAACACCCGGCCGTCGGCCCCGAAGACCAGGAAGCGGTCGAAGGTCCTGGCGAACCAGCGGTCGTGGGTGACGCACAGCACGGTGCCGTCGAAGGCCTCCAGCCCGGCCTGCAGCGCCTCGGCGCTCTCCAGGTCCAGGTTGTCGGTCGGCTCGTCGAGCAACAGGGCCGTCACACCGGAGAGTTCGAGCTTGAGGATCATCAGCCGGGCCTGCTGCCCGCCGGACAGCGACTCGAACTTCTGCTCCTCCTGGCGGTCCAGCTCGTACCGGCGCAGCGCGCCCATCGCGGCGCCGCGGCTGAGCGCGTGCTCCTCCTCGATGATCGAGCGGACGGTGCGGCCGAACAGCTCCGGGTGGGCGTGGGTCTGCCGGAAGTGGCCGGGGACGACCCGGGCGCCCAGCTTCCAGGCGCCGGTGTGCGCGACCGTCTCGTCGCCCGCCAGCAGCCGCAGCAGGTGGGACTTCCCGGCGCCGTTGGCGCCCAGCACCCCGATCCGCTCGCCGTAGAAGACCTCCAGGTCGAAGGGCTGCATGAGGTCGGTGAGTTCCAGCTGCTCCATGGTGAAGGCGCGCACGCCGGTGCGCCCGCCCTTGAGCCGCATGCTGATGGACTGCTCGCGCGGGGGCTCCTCCGGCCGGCCGGCCTCCTCGAACTTCTTCAGGCGGGTCTGCGCGGCGGCGTAGCGGGTGGCCAGGGCGTGGCTGACCGACGCGGCCTGGCGCAGGGTGACCACCAGCTTCTTGAGCTTGGCGTGTTCTTCGTCCCACCGCCGGCCCAGCTCCTCGAAGCGCGCGAAGCGGTCCTTGCGGGCCTCGTGGAAGGAGTCGAAGCCGCCGCCGTGCACCCAGACGCTGCTTCCGGCGGCGCCGGACTCGACGCTGATGATCTTCTCGGCGGTGCGGGAGAGCAGCTCTCGGTCGTGCGAGATGTACAGCACGGTCTTCGAGGTGGCCTTGATGGCCTCCTCCAGCCAGCGCTTGCCGGGGACGTCCAGGTAGTTGTCCGGCTCGTCGAGCAGCAGCACCTCCTCGGGCCCGCGCAGCAGCGTCTCCAGGACGAGCCGCTTCTGCTCGCCGCCGGAGAGCGTGTTCAGGCCGCGCCACTGGGCCTTGTCGAAGGGCACGCCGAGAGCCGCCGTGGTGCAGACGTCCCAGTCGGTCTCGTAGTCGTAGCCGCCGACGTCGGCCCAGTCGGAGAGCGCCTGGGCGTAGGCCATCTGCGTCTTCTCGTCGTCCTGGGCGATCATCGCCAGTTCGGCGGCGTCCACCGCGCGGGCCGCCGTGGCGATCCGCTCGGGGGCGACCGACACCAGCAGGTCGCGGACCGAGGCGTCCGCCGGCAGCGCGCCCGGGGTGGACCGCTGGTCCTCGCGGCCGGTGGTGCCGACGAACTGGCGCATCACGCCGAGCCCGCCGCTGATCGTCACCGAGCCGCCGTGCGGCTGGAGGTCCCCCGCGATCATCCGCAGCAACGTGGTCTTGCCGGCGCCGTTCGCGCCGACCAGGGCGACCGCGGCGCCCTCGCCGACCCGGAAGGACGCGTCGTCGAACAGCACCCGCCCGTCCGGCAGGTAGTACTCCAGGTGCGAAATCTCGACGTGTCCCATGGAGAGGATTGTCCCAAGCCGACGCCCCCGGCCCAAACCGATTTAGGGGGCGGCTCCGGGCTCCGGCTGTGGTAGGGCGGGCCGTCCCGGGAGGGTCCGCATCCGCCGTGCCGCCCGGTTCCGCTCGGCCAGCCGGTCGTCCGGCGGGTAGCCGACCTCCTCCAGCGTCAGCCCGTACGGCCGGATCACGTTGACGGCGGAGTTGCGCACCCCGCCGGCCAGCACCTCGCCGGGGAACTCCACCGGCCGGTGCCCGTCGCCGACCAGCAGCATCGCGCCGACCAGCGCCCGGACCATGTTGTGGCAGAAGGCGTCGGCCCGGACGGTGGCGACCGCGAGCGAGCCCTCCTGGGCCGCGTACGGGTCCACCGGGACGCGGTCCCAGTGCAGCTCCAGCAGGGTGCGGATGGTGGTGGCGCCCTCGCGCTTCTTGCAGTACGCGGCGAAGTCGTGCTCGCCGAGCAGCAGCTTCGCGGCCTCGTTCATCCGGTCCACGTCCAGCGGCCGGTCGTGCCAGAGCACATGACCGCGCAGCAGCGGGTCCACCCCGCCCTGGTGGTCGGCGACCCGGTACGCGTACCGGCGCCAGATCGCCGAGAAGCGGGCGTCGAACCCGGCCGGCGCCTCGCCGACCCGGTAGATCCGGACGTCCCCGGGCAGCCGCCCGGCCAGCCGCCGCAGCAGCTTCTCCCGGTGCGCCTCCCACAGCTCGGCGGGCAGGTCGACGTGCGCGACCTGGCCGCGCGCGTGCACCCCGGCGTCGGTGCGGCCGGCCACCGTCAGGGGGAACAGCTCCGGGCTGCGGGTGACGATCTGCAGCGCGGTCTCGATCTCCTCCTGGACCGTCCGGCGGCCGCCCTTCTGGCGGGCCCAGCCGGAGAACTCGGCGCCCTGGTAGGCGAGATCGAGCCGGACCCGGACGTACCCGTCCGCCGGGCCGTCCTTCACCGGCGGCTGCTCGGCGCAATCGTTGACCACTGCTTCTCTTCTCCCGCGTTCGGTCCCGCGACAAGGGAACGGGCCCGCTCCCCCAGCGATGGGGAAGCGGGCCCGGTTCACACCCGGAGGTGTCAGGCCTGCTCGGCGGCCTCGGCCTCGTCGGCCTTGGTCTCGACCGCGGCGGCCTCGTCGGCCTCCTTGACGGCGCGCTTGGTGGCGGCCTCGGCCTCGCCGACGGCGTTCTGCGCGACGGTCAGCGCCTCGACCAGCTCGATCACGGCCATCGGGGCGTTGTCGCCACGACGGGGACCGATCTTGGTGATGCGGGTGTAGCCACCCGGGCGGTTCTCGTAGCGCGGCGCGATCTCGGTGAAGAGAGTGTGCAGCACGGCGATGTCGGTGATCGTCTTGCGAACCAGGCGACGGTTGTGGATGTCGCCCTTCTTCGCCTTGGTGATCAGCTTCTCCGCCAGCGGGCGCATCCGACGGGCCTTGGCCTCGGTCGTGGTGATGCGGCCGTACTGGAACAGCTCCCGGCACAGACCGGCGAGCAGCAGCGGCTCGTGGTGCGGGCCGCCGCCGAGGCGGGCACCCTTGGTGGGACGCGGCATGGAATTACTCCTCGAATCTCCGACTGCGGCCGTACCAGGTACCGCAGCGGGCGTACGGGCACTGTGCCCGCACGACTTTCACGACGACGGGGGCGGTTCCGGGGAACCGCCCCCGCGGTCAAGTCTTTCAGTACTGCTCGGTCTCCGCGTAACCCGCGTCGTCCAGGTCGTCGGCGCCGAAGGCGTCGGCGGCGGCGGTCGGGTCGAACCCGGGCGGGCTGTCCTTGAGGGCCAGGCCCATGCCGGCCAGCTTCGCCTTGACCTCGTCGATCGACTTCGCACCGAAGTTGCGGATGTCGAGCAGGTCGGCCTCGGAGCGGGCGACGAGCTCACCCACGGTGTGGATGCCCTCGCGCTTGAGGCAGTTGTAGGAGCGGACCGTGAGCTCCAGCTCCTCGATCGGCAGCGCCAGGTCGGCGGCCAGGGCGGCGTCCGTCGGGGACGGGCCCATGTCGATGCCCTCGGCGTCGATGTTCAGCTCGCGGGCGAGGCCGAACAGCTCCACCAGGGTCTTGCCGGCCGAGGCCATGGCGTCGCGCGGACGCATGGCGGGCTTGGTCTCGACGTCGACGATCAGCTTGTCGAAGTCGGTCCGCTGCTCGACACGGGTGGCCTCGACCTTGTAGGTGACCTTCAGCACGGGGCTGTAGATCGAGTCGACCGGGATGCGGCCGATCTCCTGGCCGGAGGCCTTGTTCTGGACGGCGGAGACGTAGCCGCGACCGCGCTCGACGGTCAGCTCCATCTCCAGCTTGCCCTTGCCGTTGAGCGTGGCGAGGATCAGCTCGGGGTTGTGCACCTCGACACCCGCCGGCGGGGCGATGTCGGCGGCGGTGACGACACCCGGGCCCTGCTTGCGCAGGTACATCACGACCGGCTCGTCGTGCTCCGAGGAGACGACCAGCTGCTTGATGTTGAGGATGAGGTCGGTCACGTCCTCCTTGACGCCCGGCACGGTGGTGAACTCGTGCAGGACGCCGTCGATGCGGATGCTGGTGACAGCGGCACCCGGGATCGACGACAGGAGCGTGCGGCGCAGGGAGTTGCCGAGGGTGTAGCCGAAGCCCGGCTCCAGCGGCTCGATCACGAACCGCGAGCGGAACTCGTCGACGACCTCTTCGGTCAGCGAGGGACGCTGAGCGATAAGCATGGGGGATGTTCCTCCAGTTGTCTTCGGCACCCACTATTTGATGCCGACAGGACCAAGCGTACGGGCTCCCGCAGGAAGCGACGAATCACTGTGTGTGGGAGCCCGTACGAGGTTTCAAGCAGTACTACCGAGTGCCCGAAGGCGCTGCGTCAGACGCGGCGGCGCTTCGGCGGACGGCAGCCGTTGTGCGGGGTGGGGGTGACGTCCTGGATCGAGCCGACCTCCAGGCCGGTGGCCTGGAGCGAACGGATCGCGGTCTCGCGGCCGGAGCCCGGACCCTTCACGAAGACGTCGACCTTGCGCATGCCGTGCTCCTGCGCGCGACGGGCAGCGGCCTCGGCGGCCATCTGCGCGGCGAACGGGGTGGACTTGCGCGAGCCCTTGAAGCCGACGTGGCCGGCGGAGGCCCAGGAGATCACGTTGCCCGCGGGGTCGGTGATCGAAACGATGGTGTTGTTGAACGTGCTCTTGATGTGCGCGTGGCCGTGAGCGACGTTCTTCTTTTCCTTGCGGCGGATCTTCTTCGCGCCGGCAGCCTGACGACCCTTGGGGGGCATAAGTCTGTTCTCCTACTGAGGTGGTCGGTCCGCTGACCCGCGGGCCGGAGGGATGTCCGGTTACGGGACGGACTACTTCTTGCCCGGCTTCTTCTTGCCGGCGATCGCGCGACGCGGGCCCTTGCGGGTACGCGCGTTGGTGTGGGTGCGCTGGCCGCGGACCGGCAGGCCCCGACGGTGACGCAGACCCTCGTAGCAGCCGATCTCGACCTTGCGGCGGATGTCGGCGGCCACCTCACGGCGGAGGTCACCCTCGACCGTGTAGTTGGCGTCGATGTACTGGCTCAGCTTGACCAGGTCTTCCTCGGTGATGTCGCGAACGCGGACATCCGGGTTGACGCCGGTCTCGGCGAGGGTCTGCTGGGCGCGGGTACGGCCGATGCCGTACACGTAGGTGAGGGCGATCTCGATCCGCTTCTCACGGGGGAGATCAACGCCGGCGAGGCGTGCCATTCAAGGCTCCTGTGCTTTTTCAGAGGTCTTGCGTGCTACCTACTCCTGCACCTCTCGGTGAGGGAGCCCCGGCCTCTGACCGGGGGTGGCAGTCCGTCCCGGGGGACGGATCGGGCAGCCCGCTTATGACGTTTTCGCGTCGCGCGAAGTACTACGAGAAATGCTGGGGAGAGATCAGCCCTGGCGCTGCTTGTGGCGCAGGTTGTCGCAGATCACCATGACCCGGCCGTGACGGCGGATCACCTTGCACTTGTCGCAGATCTTCTTGACGCTCGGCTTGACCTTCATGCTTCAGGTTCTCCGGGTCTAGATCTGACGTTTTACTTGTAGCGGTAGACGATCCGGCCGCGCGTGAGGTCGTAGGGGCTGAGCTCCACGACGACCCGGTCGTCCGGCAGGATGCGGATGTAGTGCATGCGCATCTTGCCACTGATGTGCGCGAGGACCTTGTGACCGTTCTGCAGCTCGACCTTGAACATCGCGTTCGGAAGAGACTCGATCACGGTGCCCTCGATCTCAATGGCGCCTTGCTTCTTAGCCATGAACTGCGAGATCCACCTTCCGGGACCGGCTACCGTATGCGGAACGCTCGTGCGAACCTGGGTTCACCCCGTCCCCGAGGGGAAGAGGGCGTGCTGAAGCACGCTACGAGTGAGCCGACGGTCCATCCTACGCCAGCGCATCCGGTGGACCAAAACGGGGGTCCCGGAAGGCGGCACCCGTCACACCCGCCGTGTCAGGCCCCGAACGTGACCGTCAGCGGCTCGACCTGCGCGGTGCAGGCCGAGCAGCGACGGGCGGCCTCGGGGATCTCGGTGAGGCACTCGGGGCAGGGGCGCTTCGGGGTCTTCGGCTTCTTCGGCAGGTAGCGCGCGGTCGCCTTGGTGATCGGCAGGACCACGCAGAAGTAGAGCACCGCGGCGGTCATGACGAAGGCGATCAGGACGTTGAGGAACTGGCCGTACGGGAAGGTGACCCCGGCCACCGTCGCCTTGTACGAGCTGAAGTCGCCGGCCGCGCCGACCACCACGCCGACCAGCGGGGTGAGGAAGGCGGACACGAAGCCGGTCACCACCGCGGTGAACGCGGCACCGATGACCACACCGACCGCCATGTCGACGACGTTGCCGCGCATCATGAAGTCGCGGAATCCCTTGAGCACGTGCTGTCTCCTGCTCGCTCGTACGGCCAGTGCCGACCACTGCCAGCCGATAAAAATAGGACAAAAGCCCTGGAGGTCCAAACCTCCAGGACTCGGGCCCCTTCACCGGCGGCGGCGGGCCGCCGCCGGGACTACGCGAGCGGGTCCGGAGCGGCGGTGATGCCCAGCTTCGCCAGTTCGGCCGTGCCGCCGTCGAACGCGGTCAGGACCAGCGGGCCCTGCTCGGTCACGGCCACCGAGTGCTCCCAGTGCGAGGCCCAGGTGCCGTCGTTGGTGACGACCGTCCACTCGTCGTCCAGGACAGTGGTGTGCGGGGTGCCCAGCGAGACCATCGGCTCGATCGCCAGGACCGTGCCGGGGACCAGCTTCGGGCCCTTGCCGCGGCCGCGCTCGACGTAGTTCAGCACGTGCGGCTCCATGTGCATCGCGGTGCCGATGCCGTGGCCGCCGTAGCCCTCGGTGATGCCCCACTTGCCCTTCGGCGGCAGCGGCTGGCGGCGGATGAAGCCCTCGATCGCCTTGGAGACGTCGACCAGGCGGTTGTTCTTCTTCATCTGGGCGATGCCGGCCCACATCGAGCCCTCGGTGACCCGGCTCAGCATCTCGACCTCGGGCCGGACCTCGCCGACCGCCACGCTGATCGCCGCGTCGCCGTGCCAGCCGTCCAGGATGGCCCCGCAGTCGATCGAGATGAGGTCGCCCTCCTGCAGCACCCGCTCGCCCGGGATGCCGTGCACGACCTCGTTGTTCACCGAGGCGCAGATCACGCCCGGGAACCACAGGCCGCCGTGGTGCGCGCGGAAGTTCGAGGTGGCGCCGTGGTCGGTGATGACCTTGTCCGCGATGTCGTTGAGCTCCTGGGTGGTCACCCCCGGAGCGACCGCCTCGCGGCAGGCCTTGAGGGCCTCGGCGACGACCAGCCCGGCCGCTCGCATCTTCGCGATCTGCTCGGGGGTCTTGATCTCCACCATCTGGTCACGCCTTCCAAGTCCGGATTACCACTGCCTACCACCGTACGACGCCGAAACGGCCGGGCCACCCGCTGGGCGGGCGATCCGGCCGTACCGTCGTACGTTCGCCGAGAGACTCAGCTGTCCTGCTTCAGCGCCTCGATCGCGCGGGCGGTGACCTCGTCCACCTTGCCGAGGGCCGGGATGGTCACCAGGAGACCCTGCTCCTTGTAGTACCCGATGATCGGCTCGGTCTCCGTGTGGTAGACCTCCAGGCGCGTGCGCACCTTGTCCTCGGTGTCGTCCGAGCGCTGGTACAGCTCGCCGCCGCACTCGTCGCAGACGCCCTCGGCCTTCGGCGGGTTGTAGTCCACGTGGAAGACGTGGCCGCCGTTGTTGCGGCACAGTCGGCGACCGGCGATCCGGCGGACGACCTCGTCCTCGGGCACCTCCAGGTCGAGCACGCCGTCCAACGCGATGCCCTGCTCGGCGAGGAACTCGTCCAGCGCCTTGGCCTGGCCCAGGTTGCGGGGGAAGCCGTCGAGCAGGAAGCCGTTGACGGCGTCCTCCTGGAGCATGCGGTCCTTGGCCATCCCGATGGTGACCTCGTCCGGTACCAGACGGCCCGCGTCCATGTAGCTCTTGGCCTCGAGCCCCAGCGGGGTGCCCTGGCCGATGTTGGCGCGGAAGAGGTCGCCGGTGGAGATGTGGGGAATGGACAGGGTCTTGGCGAGCAGGTGCGCCTGAGTACCCTTCCCGGCCCCGGGAGGACCAACGAGGACGATACGCATCAGCGGAGGAACCCTTCGTAATTGCGCTGCTGGAGCTGGCTCTCGATCTGCTTCACAGTTTCGAGTCCGACGCCGACGACGATGAGAACGCTGGTGCCGCCGAACGGGAAGTTGGTCTGCTGTCCGAAGGCGACCAGGGCGATCATCGGGATCAACGCGATCAGGCCCAGGTAGAGCGAACCCGGCCACGTGATACGGGTCAGCACGTAGTTCAGGTACTCGGCCGTCGGACGGCCGGCCCGGATGCCCGGGATGAACCCACCATACTTCTTCATATTGTCGGCAACTTCTTCGGGGTTGAAGGAGATGGCGACGTAGAAGAACGCGAAGAAGACGATCAGCAGGAAGTAGGTGGCCATGTAGATCGGGTGGTCACCCTTGACGAAGTTCGTCCGGATCCACGTGGCCCAGCCCGCCTGACTGTTGGTCAGCTGGACCACCAGGGCGGGGATGTAGAGCAGCGACGAGGCGAAGATGACCGGGATGACACCGGCCTGGTTCACCTTGAGCGGGATGTAGGTCGAGGTGCCGCCGAACGCCCGGCGGCCGATCATCCGCTTCGCGTACTGGACCGGGATCCGGCGCTGGGCCTGCTCGACGAAGATGACGAGCATCACGACGATGATGCCGACCGCGACCACGGAGAGGAACTCGACCCAGCCGCCGCCGATGGTGCCGGACTGCTTGATCGCCCACATCGAGGACGGGAACTGCGCCGCGATCGAGGTGAAGATCAGCAGCGACATGCCGTTGCCGATGCCGCGGTCGGTGATCAGCTCGCCCAGCCACATGATGACCGTGGTGCCGGCCGTCATCGTGAGGACCATGACGGCGATGCGGAACACGCCGGTGTCCGGGACGATCTGGTTGGCCAGCGGGCAGCCGGAGAACAGCGCGCCGCTGGAGGCCGTCGCCACGATGCCGGTGCCCTGGAGCACGGCGAGCGCGATGGTCAGGTAGCGGGTGTACTGGGTGATCTTGGTCTGTCCGGCCTGGCCCTCCTTCTTCAGCGCCTCGAGTCGCGGGATCACGACGGTGAGGAGCTGGAGGATGATGCTTGCCGTGATGTACGGCATGATGCCGAGGGCGAAGATCGTCAACTGGAGGAGCGCGCCACCGCTGAACAGGTTGACGAGCCCGAAGAGGCCGCTGTTCTTGGTCTCCTTCACGCACTCGTTCACGGCCGTGAAACTCACGCCCGGAATCGGAATGTGCGAGCCCAGCCGGAACAGCACCATGATGCCCAGCGTGAACAGCAGCTTCTTGCGCAGGTCGGGCGTCTGGAACGCCCGCGCGAACGCACTGAGCACGGTGCCTCCTGCGCCTCCCGCGCGTCGTCGGCGGGAGGGTCGGTCCTGAATGGGGAGTTTGCGGTTCGGGCTCCCGTACAGACGGCACAGGCGAGCCTACGCGCAGCCTACAAGGGAACTCCACGGACTCTAACAGTGCGCGGCCACTCCGAAGAAGCGCGTACGGCCCGTCCCCCACTCACGGGGTACGGGATGCCCGGGTTTGCCACACAAAAGAACGAGGGCCCTTCCGGGGCCCGGAGCGCCGACCGATCCGATTTCCCGACCGCGGCCGAAATCGGGCCACCGGGTCCGGAACGGGCCGGAAAAGGCACGAGCCCCGCACCTCCCGAAGGAGGTGCGGGGCTCGAAAGCGGTATTCAGCGGGCTCAGACGAGCTCGGTGACCGTACCGCCGGCGGCCGTGATCTTCTCGGCGGCGGAGCCGGAGACGGCGTCGACCGTCACCTGCAGCGCAACCGAGACCTCGCCGGTGCCGAGCACCTTGACGAGGGAGTTCTTGCGAACCGCGCCCTTGGCGACCAGGTCCTCGACGGTGACCTCTCCACCCTGCGGGTAGAGCTCGGCCAGCTTGTCGAGGTTGACGACCTGGAACGTGATCTTGAACGGGTTCTTGAAGCCCTTCAGCTTCGGCAGGCGCATGTGGAGCGGCATCTGGCCACCCTCGAAGCGCTGCGGAACCTGGTAGCGGGCCTTGGTGCCCTTGGTACCACGACCGGCAGTCTTACCCTTGGAGGCCTCACCACGACCCACGCGGATCTTGTCGGTCTTGGCACCCGGGGCGGGACGCAGGTTGTGGATCTTGATCGGGTTCTCGCCCATGATCAGTCCACCTCCTCAACCGTCACCAGGTGACGGACCGTGTGGGCCATCCCGCGGATCTCGGGACGGTCCTCCTTCACCACGACGTCGTGCATGCGCTTGAGACCAAGCGAACGCAGGGTGTCACGGTGGTTCTGCTTGCTGCCGATGTACGACTTGGTCTGCGTGATCTTCAGGCGAGCCATCAGGCGCTCACCCCAGCAGCACGCGCCCGCAGCAGAGCGGCGGGGGCCACGTCCTCCAGCGGCAGGCCACGACGGGCGGCGATCTCCTCGGGGCGCACGAGGCCCTTCAGAGCAGCCACGGTGGCGTGCACGATGTTGATCGCGTTGTCGGAGCCGAGCGACTTCGACAGGATGTCGTGGATGCCGGCGCACTCCAGGACGGCGCGCACCGGACCACCGGCGATAACACCGGTACCGGGGGCGGCGGGCTTCAGGAGCACGACGCCGGCGGCCTTCTCACCCTGGATCGGGTGCGGGATGGTGCCCTGGATACGGGGGACCTTGAAGAAGTTCTTCTTGGCCTCCTCAACACCCTTGGCGATGGCGGCCGGAACCTCCTTCGCCTTCCCGTAACCGACACCCACGGTGCCGTCACCGTCGCCCACCACGACCAGCGCGGTGAAGCTGAAACGACGACCACCCTTGACAACCTTGGCGACACGGTTGATCGCGACGACGCGCTCGACGTAAGCGGTCTTCTCGACGGCGGGGGCGTTGCCCCGGTCGTCACGCTTACGGTCGCGCCGCTCGCCACCGCCGGTGCCGCCGCCGGCGCCGCTACCGCGGCGCTGGGGTCCAGCCATTGGAATTACCTCTCTCGATTACGTCCGCCGACAGAGTCGACGAGCGGCTTAGAAGTCGAGCCCGGCCTCGCGGGCCGCGTCCGCCAGGGCGGCGATGCGGCCGGCGTACCGGTTGCCCGCGCGGTCGAAGACGACCGACTCGATGCCGGCGGCCTTGGCGCGCTCGGCGACCAGGCTCCCGACCTTCTTGGCCAGCTCGGTCTTGTCGCCCTCGGCGCCCTTGATGGACACGTCGAGGGTGGACGCCGACGCCAGGGTGTGACCCTTGGCGTCGTCGATGACCTGGGCGACCATGTGACGGTTCGAGCGCGTCACGACGAGGCGCGGACGCACCTCGGTGCCGACGACGCGCTTGCGAACGCGGATCGCGCGGCGCTTGCGAGCGGCGCTCTTGTAGGCGTTGCCCTTGCCGATCTTGACAGAGACACTCATCGCTTACTTACCACTCTTTCCGACCTTGCGGCGGATGACCTCGCCCGCGTACTTGACACCCTTGGCCTTGTACGGGTCCGGCTTGCGCAGCTTGCGGATCTTCGCGGCGACCTCGCCGACCTTCTGCTTGTCGATGCCGTCCACGTGGAACTTGGTGGCGGACTCGACGACGAAGGAGATGCCCTCGGGGGCCTCGACGAGGATCGGGTGGCTGTAGCCCAGCTGGAACTCCATGTCGGAGCCCTTCGCCAGAACTCGGTAGCCGACACCGCTGATCTCCAGCGACTTGCGGTAGCCCGCGGTCACGCCGGTGATCATGTTCGCCACCAGCGTGCGGGTCAGGCCGTGCAGGGCCTTCGACAGACGCTCGTCGTTGGGGCGGGTGACAGCCAGAGTGCCGTCCTCGCCCTTGCCGATCTCGATCGGCGCGGCGACGACGTGGGTGAGGGAGCCCTTCGGGCCCTTCACCGAGACCGTCTGGCCATCGATGGTGACGTCCACGCCAGCGGGGACCTGGATGGGCAGCCGTCCAATGCGCGACATTGCTGTACCTCCGTTTCCCGAATTACCAGACGTAGGCGAGAACTTCTCCGCCTACGCCCTTCTTGGCGGCCTGCTTGTCGGTCAGGAGGCCGGAGGACGTGGAGATGATCGCCACGCCCAGGCCGCCGAGAACCTTCGGCAGGTTGGTGGACTTTGCGTAAACGCGCAGACCCGGCTTGCTGATGCGCTTGATGCCGGCGATGGAGCGCTCACGGTTGGGGCCGAACTTGAGCTCGATGGTCAGCTTCTTGCCGACCTCGCCCTCAGTGGGCTCCTCAACCTTGTAGGAGGAGATGTACCCCTCCTGCTGCAGGATCTCGGCGACGTGCGCCTTGATCTTGCTGGCCGGCATCGCCACGGTGTCGTGGTACGCCGAGTTCGCGTTACGCAGACGCGTGAGCATGTCTGCGATGGGGTCGGTCATGGTCATGATGGCCTCAGGCCTCTCTCGCCGCGGTTTCTCCGCGCCAGGTCCCCCTGCCGCACTCTTCCGAGTTCGTCAGGGGCACAAGCGCAGGGGACCTGCGACGTCGTAAGACTGGGTGCGAGCCCTCCGTAGAGGACCACGGACATCCATGGGGAAGCCGTGGCAGGGGGCCCGACCCCACTACCTTACGGGACTCCGTACGGCAGGCCCAAAACGGGCGGGTGTGGGATCGGGCACCTCTGCTTCGCTGTGTGCCTAAAGCGCCTGGATTACCAGGAGCTCTTGGTCACGCCCGGCAGCTCGCCGCGGTGCGCCATCTCACGGAGGCAGACACGGCAGAGGCCGAACTTGCGGTACACCGAGTGCGGACGGCCGCAGCGCTGGCACCGGGTGTAGGCCCGGACGCCGAACTTCGGCTTCCGCTCGGCCTTCGCGATGAGGGACTTCTTCGCCATTGGCTCACGCCTCCTTGAACGGGAAGCCCAGAGCGCGCAGGAGCGCCCGGCCCTCGTCGTCGGTCTGAGCGGTGGTCACGACGGTGATGTCCATACCGCGCTGACGGTCGACCTTGTCCTGGTCGATCTCGTGGAACATAACCTGCTCGGTCAGACCGAAGGTGTAGTTGCCACGGCCGTCGAACTGCTTCGGGGAAAGACCACGGAAGTCACGGATTCGCGGCAGGGCCAGCGAAACCAGACGGTCCAGGAACTCCCACATGCGGTCACCGCGGAGGGTGACGTGCGTGCCGATCGGCTGGCCCTCGCGCAGCTTGAACTGCGCGATGGACTTGCGAGCCTTGGTCACGGCCGGCTTCTGACCGGTGATCGCGGTCAGGTCGCGGATCGCACCCTCGATCAGCTTGCTGTCACGGGCAGCCTCGCCGACACCCATGTTGACGACGACCTTGACCAGGCCGGGCGTCAGCATGACGTTCTCGTACGAGAACTGCTCCTGCAGCTGACCCTTGATCTCGGAGTTGTAACGCTCCTTGAGACGGGGGGTCACCTTCTCAACAGTCGTCTCAGACATCAGATGTCCTCACCGGTTCGCTTGGCAACGCGGATCTTGTTGCCCTCGTCATCGAAGCGGTAGCCAACGCGGGTGACGACCTTCTTGCCGTCCTTCTCCACGACCAGCTGGACGTTGGAGACGTGCACCGGGGCCTCGACGGTGACGATGCCACCCTGAGTGCCCGGGCCCGGCTTGGTGTGCTTCTTGACCCGGTTCACACCCTCGACCAGGACCTTGTTCTCGGCGGGCATGGCCTGGATGACCTTGCCCTGCTTGCCGCGGTCCTTGCCGGTGATGACCTGAACCAGGTCACCCTTCTTGATCTTCATGCTGTTCGCCATGGGTTAGAGCACCTCCGGCGCAAGCGAGATGATCTTCATGAACTTCTTGTCGCGCAGCTCGCGGCCCACCGGGCCGAAGATGCGGGTACCACGGGGGTCGCCGTCCGTGTTCTTGAGGACGACGGCGGCGTTCTCGTCGAACCGGATGTACGAACCGTCGGGACGACGGCGCGACTTCACGGTACGGACGACGACGCACTTGACGACGTCACCCTTCTTCACCGAACCGCCGGGGATCGCGTCCTTGACGGTGGCGACGATGACGTCCCCGATACCGGCGTAGCGGCGACCGGAACCACCGAGAACGCGGATGCAAAGGATTTCCTTCGCGCCCGTGTTGTCGGCGACACGCAGTCGCGACTCCTGCTGGATCACAGCTTTCTCCTGATCGTCAACGAGAGCTGACGGGCCGGCCGCTGCTCACACCAGCGCCCGCAAGGGGCCTGGTGCACATACGGCCGTACCGCATCAACTTCGTTACTTGGCCTTCTCGAGGATCTCGACGACGCGCCAGCGCTTCGTCGCGGACAGCGGGCGGGTCTCCGCGAGGAGGACCCGGTCGCCGATGCCGCAGGCGTTCGCCTCGTCGTGCGCCTTCAGCTTGTTCGTACGGCGGATGACCTTGCCGTACAGCGCGTGCTTGACGCGGTCCTCGACGGCGACGACGACGGTCTTGTCCATCTTGTCGCTGACGACGAGACCCTCACGGGTCTTGCGGAAACCGCGCGTCTCGTTGGTGTTCTCAGTCATCAGGCGCTCTCCACCGTCTCGATGCCCAGCTCGCGCTCGCGCATCAGGGTGTAGATCCGCGCGATGTCCTTACGGACGAGCTTGAGCCGTCCGTGGTTGTCGAGCTGCCCGGTCGCCGCCTGGAAGCGGAGGTTGAACAGCTCCTCCTTGGCCTCACGGAGCTTGGCAACGAGACCCTCGTTGTCCAGCTCGCGGAGGTCAGCAGCCTTGGTGCCGGCCGACATCAGCTCTCACCTGCCTCGCGCCGGATGATCCGGCACTTCATCGGGAGCTTGTGAGCTGCGCGGGTCAGCGCCTCACGAGCCACCTTCTCGTTGGGGTACGACAGCTCGAACATGACCCGACCCGGGTGCACGTTCGCGATCCACCACTCGGGCGAACCCTTACCGGAACCCATGCGGGTCTCGGCCGGCTTCTTGGTGAGCGGACGGTCCGGGTAGATGTTGATCCAGACCTTGCCGCCACGCTTGATGTGACGGGTGACGGCGATACGAGCGGACTCGATCTGCCGGTTCGTCACGTAGGCCGGGGTGACGGCCTGGATGCCGTACTCGCCGAACGCGAGCTCGGTGCCACCCTTGGCAGCGCCGCGACGCTTGGGGTGGTGCTGCTTGCGGTGCTTGACCCGACGGGGGATCAGCATGGGAGTCAGGCCTCCGTTCCGGTGTTCTCGGCAGCCGGAGCCTCGGCGACCGGGGCCGCGGGGGCCTCGGAAGCGGCGGGGCGACGGCCACGGCCACCGCGCTCGCCACCGCGGCGCTCGCCACCGCGGGCGGGACGACCACCCTCGGGACGGGCCGGGCGGTTGCCCGAGCGGGCAGCGGCGTTCTCAGCGCGGACCTCGGCGATGTTCTTGACGTCGCCCTTGTAGATCCAGACCTTCACGCCGATGCGGCCGAAGGTGGTCTTGGCCTCGAAGAAGCCGTAGTCGACGTTCGCGCGGAGGGTGTGCAGCGGCACGCGACCCTCGCGGTAGAACTCCGAACGGCTCATCTCGGCGCCGCCGAGACGACCGGAGCACTGGACCTTGATGCCCTTGGCGCCGGACTTCATCGTGCCCTGCATCGACTTGCGCATGGCACGACGGAAGGAGACGCGGGAGGACAGCTGCTCCGCGACGCCCTGAGCCACGAGCTGGGCGTCCAGCTCGGGGTTCTTGACCTCGAGGATGTTCAGCTGGACCTGCTTGCCGGTCAGCTTCTCCAGGTTGCCCCGGATCTTGTCGGCCTCCGCGCCGCGGCGGCCGATCACGATGCCCGGACGGGCGGTGTGGATGTCCACGCGGACGCGGTCACGGGTGCGCTCGATCTCAACCTTCGAGATGCCGGCGCGCTCCATGCCCTTCGTCATGAGACGACGGATCGCGACGTCTTCCTTGACGTAGTCCTTGTACAGCTTGTCGGCGTACCAGCGGGACTTGAAGTCCGTGCTGATGCCGAGGCGGAACCCGTGCGGGTTAACCTTCTGGCCCATTACCGGGTCCCTTCCTTGCTGCTGACGACCACGGTGATGTGGCTGGTCCGCTTGCGGATCCGGTAGGCACGGCCCTGGGCACGCGGACGGAACCGCTTCAGGGTCGGACCCTCGTCAACGTACGCCTCGGAGATGTAGAGGTCGTCCACGTTGGAGTGGTTGTAGTTGTGCGCGGCGTTGGCAATGGCGCTGTCGAGCACCTTGCCGACCGGCACGGTGGCGGCCTGCGGAGCGAAACGCAGGACGGCCTGGGCCTCCGTGGCCGGCAGGCCACGGATGAGGTCCACCACGCGGCGGGCCTTCATGGGCGTGACGCGGATGTACCGCGCCTGGGCCCTGGCTTCCATGGTTGTCCCCTTAATGGAGTAAGTCATTGAGTCGTTCTGGCGGTGAAGCTCAGGCGACTAGCGACGCTTCGACTTGCGGTCGTCCTTGACGTGGCCGCGGAAGGTGCGGGTCGGAGCGAACTCGCCCAGCTTGTGGCCGACCATCGACTCGGTGACGAACACCGGGACGTGCTTGCGACCATCGTGAACCGCGATCGTGTGGCCGAGCATGGCCGGGAAGATCACGGAGCGACGGGACCAGGTCTTGATGACGTTCTGGGTACCCGCTTCGTTCTGCGCGTCCACCTTCTTGAGAAGGTGGCCGTCGATGAAGGGGCCCTTCTTGAGACTGCGCGGCATCTGACCTGCTCCTAGCGCTTCTTGTTGGTCTTGCGGCGGCGCACGATGAGAGCGTCCGACGCCTTCTTCGGGCGACGGGTGCGACCCTCCTTCTGGCCCCACGGCGAGACCGGGTGGCGACCACCGGAGGTCTTACCCTCACCACCACCGTGCGGGTGGTCGATCGGGTTCATGGCGACACCACGCACGGTCGGGCGAACGCCCTTCCAGCGCATGCGGCCGGCCTTGCCCCAGTTGATGTTCGACTGCTCGGCGTTGCCGACCTCGCCGACGGTCGCGCGGCAGCGCGCGTCCACCAGGCGGATCTCACCGGAGGGCATGCGCAGGTGCGCCATCTTGCCCTCACGCGCCAGCAGCTGGATGCCGGAGCCGGCGGAGCGGGCCAGCTTGGCACCGCCACCGGGACGCAGCTCCACCGCGTGGATGGTGGTACCGACCGGGATGTTGCGCAGCGGCAGGTTGTTGCCCGGCTTGATGTCGGCGCCAGCGCCGTTCTCGATCCGGTCGCCCTGCGTGATGCCACGCGGCGCGATGATGTAGCGCTTCTCGCCGTCCGCGTAGTGCAGGAGCGCGATGCGCGCGGTGCGGTTCGGGTCGTACTCGATGTGCGCGACCTTGGCCGGCACGCCGTCCTTGTCGTGACGACGGAAGTCGATCACGCGGTAGGCGCGCTTGTGACCGCCACCCTGGTGGCGAACGGTGATCCGACCGGCGTTGTTACGGCCGCCCTTGCTGTGCAGGGGGCGAACCAGCGACTTCTCCGGCGTGGACCGCGTGATCTCTACGAAGTCGGCCACGCTGGAGCCACGACGGCCCGGCGTAGTCGGCTTGTACTTGCGGATGCCCATTTGGCTCTCTCGTCCTCGTCCTTATCGACGATCACGATCTCCGTTAGGAGACCGGACCACCGAAGATGTCGATGCGGTTGCCCTCGGCCAGCGTCACGATGGCGCGCTTGGTGTCCTTGCGCTTGCCAAAGCCCGTCTTGGAGCGCTTGCGCTTGCCCTGACGGTTGATCGTGTTGACAGCCTCGACCTTGACCGAGAAGACCGCCTCGACGGCCTGCTTGATCTGGGTCTTGTTGGCGCCCGGCGACACGATGAACGTGTACTTGTTCTCGTCGAGAAGGCTGTAGCTCTTCTCGGAGATGACCGGCTTCACCAGGACGTCACGGGGGTCCGTGAACGTCTTGCTCGTAACGTCGCTCATCAGGCGGCGCTCCCTTCGAGCTCGCCCTCAGCGGCAACGGCCTTGGCGGACGCGGCGGGACCCGCCACGAAACGCTCGAAGGCGGCCTGGGTGAAGACCACATCGTCGGAGACGAGCACGTCGTAGGTGTTCAGCTGACCGGCGTCCAGGATGTGCACGTGCGGCAGGTTCCGGGCGCTCTTCAGACCCAGCTCGTCGGCACGCTCGACGACGAGGAGGATGTTCTTGCGCTCGGTGATCTTGCCGAACAGGCCCTTGGCGGCCTTGGTCGACGGCACCTCGGCCGCGACCACGTCGGTGACGACGTGGATGCGGTTGTGGCGGGCCCGGTCGGTGAGCGCACCGCGCAGGGCGGCGGCGATCATCTTCTTCGGGGTCCGCTGCGAGTAGTCACGCGGCACGGGACCGTGCACGACGCCACCGCCGGCGAACTGCGGCGCACGGGTCGAGCCCTGACGGGCGCGGCCGGTGCCCTTCTGGCGGTACGGCTTCTTGCCGCCACCGCGGACCTCGCCACGAGTCTTGGTCTTGTGGGTGCCCTGACGGGCCGCAGCGAGCTGCGCCACGACGACCTGGTGCATCAGCGGAACGCTGACCTTCGCGTCGAAGATCTCGGCCGGCAGCTCCAGGCTGCCGGTCTTGTCACCCGAGGGCGACAGGATGTCAATGGTGCTCATATCCTTCACAGCCCCTTCGCCGCGGTGCGGACGAGGACGAGGCCGCCGTTCGGGCCCGGGATCGCACCCTTGATCAGGAGCAGACCCTTCTCCGCGTCAACCGCGTGCACGGTCAGGTTCTGGGTGGTCACACGCTCGTGACCCATCCGGCCGGCCATCTTCAGGCCCTTGAACACGCGGCCCGGGGTGGCGCAGCCACCGATGGAACCGGGCGAACGGTGCTTGCGCTGCACGCCGTGACCGGCGCCGAGGCCCTTGAAGTTGTGACGCTTCATGACACCGGCGAAGCCCTTGCCCTTGGAGGTGCCGGTCACGTCGACCTTGACACCCGCCTCGAACAGCTCAGCGGTGATCTCCTGGCCGAGGGTGTACTCGGACGCGTCCGAGGTACGGAGCTCGACCAGGTGGCGGCGCGGGGTGACACCGGCCTTGGCGAAGTGGCCCGCGAGGGGCTTGTTCACCTTGCGGGGGTCGATCTCGCCGAAGCCGATCTGGACGGCGTCGTAGCCGGCCGGGCTGTCGGCGGTGTGGACCTGGGTCACGACATTGGGCCCAGCCTTGACGACGGTCACCGGAACGACCCGGTTGTTCTCGTCCCAGACCTGGGTCATGCCGAGCTTCTCGCCCAGGATGCCCTTAATCTGCTTAGCCATCTTCGGTGCGCCTCTCAGAGCTTGATCTCGATGTCGACGCCAGCCGGCAGGTCGAGACGCATGAGCGAGTCAACCGTCTTCGGCGTGGGGTCGAGGATGTCGATCAGACGCTTGTGAGTACGCATCTCGAAGTGCTCGCGCGAGTCCTTGTACTTGTGCGGCGAGCGGATGACGCAGTACACGTTCTTCTCAGTGGGCAGCGGCACCGGGCCCGCGACCTGCGCACCAGTACGGATCACCGTCTCGACGATCTTCTTCGCCGAAGAGTCGATGACCTCGTGGTCGTAGGCCTTGAGCCGGATGCGGATCTTCTGTCCCGCCATGGCTACTCAGTAGTCCTTTGTCCTTAGTCACTGCACGACCACCCTCCGACCCCCGCGCTCGGGCGTGTCGCCTGCGCGCTTGCAAAAAACCAACGAATCACTTCGTCGGTTTCGAACTTTCGGGGTTGGGGGCGCCGGGCCGAGGCCCCGCTCACGCTTCCCGGAAGATTCCCGTACTTTCGCCCCGCAGCTGCCGTGGCGTAGAACTCACGCTTGACGGCCATCACGGGAACGACGAGTAGATGGGACTCGCTTCCGGTCCTCCCGGCGGGAGGCGCGCAGCATCGGCACTCAACCGAGCAACTTGGACATACTGCCACATGGAGCAGTCGAGATGCCAATCGGGGCCGGTGAGGTGCTCCTCACCGGCCCCGACGGGGTGATCGACCGCGAAGGTCAGTTCGCGGGCGGGCGCCCGCAGGTCACGTCCACGTCCCTCGACGTGGTGTTGGCGCACCAGAGCTTCATCGGGTCCGGGCCGAAGGTGTACTCGGTCAGGTCCATGTTGATCGGGTTGCAGGCCTGCTTGCCCTTGTACGGCGAGTACTTGGGGCACTGGCCGTTGTCGAGCTGCTGCAGGTGGGCGCGCAGCGCGTCCAGGCCCATGTCCTCGACGCCCGGGTTGGTGGAGGGCATGAAGCGGTTGGCCGACCAGGAGCCGCCCATGGTCGCGAACAGGGCGAGCGCGCACACCAGGCCCGCGGCCAGCTGCGCCATCACCCGCGGCGAGATCCGGGCGGCCCGGGACGGGGCCACCTCGGCCAGCGTGCTCCGGACCCAGCCGAAGCCGCGCTGGTAGGTCAGCATGACGCCCATGACGGCCAGGATGATCAGGCAGTAGAAAATTATCCAGGTCGTGCGCGGGTAGAGCTGGACGGCCTGGTTGTGCTCCATGTGCGAGGCGAACCAGAAGCGCATCAGCCAGGCGCCGGCGAGGACCATGCCGGCGGTGCGGATCACCATGTTGCGCAGGCCCAGGCCCACGCCGATGCCCACGCCGAGCAGCAGGAGCACGCCGAAGCCGGTCTGCCCGGCGATGTCGCCCTGGCCCGGCCAGTTGTGGTACGTCAGGTCGCCGGAGCGGTCCGAGGCCCAGCCCATGACGTAGGCCGGGTCGATGTAGGTGTTGATGTAGGCGTAGCGGTCGAGCGTGGAGGCCCCGAGGCGGACCAGCTGGTAGAGCAGCGGAGCACCGATGACGCCGGCGGTGACCAGCATGGCGCCGAGGAAGACCAGCGCGCGCTTGAGGGCGCTCCGGCCGCGGCGCCACGGGAAGATCATCAGGACCAGGACGAACGAGCCCGGCGCCGCCCACAGGTACCAGCCCGAGTACCAGAGGAACATCACCCCGAACGCGGCGCCGAAGCCGAGGCCGCGCAGCAGCGCCGAGCGGGTCGAGAGTTCGTCGACCCGGCGGATCTCCCGGAAGCAGGCCGCCAGCAGCGGCAGCAGCACCAGCATCGAGCCGTGGCTGTACGGGCGGATCGGGTCGAGGAAGACGATCGACGCCGGCACCGCGATCGCCATCGCCCAGAACGGGCGCAGCAGCAGGCGCCAGGACAGGTAGGCCATCGGGCCGACGAGCGCGCTGAGGATCAGCTGCAGGTCCTTGAGCGCGTGGCCCACACCGGCGATGCCGTTGTGGAAGAACTTGGCCCAGACCGCGAGCAGGGCGGGGAACAGCGGGGGGTACACCCCGGGCAGGCCCTTCCCGCGCAGCATGTCGTTGGCCATGCCCATCAGGTTGCCCGGGTCGCCCTCCTGGCCGCCGAGGCCCCAGGGGGTGCCGTGCAGGGCGACCACGATGCCGCCGGCCACCACGCCGGTGCCCAGGCCCGCGACGGCGGCGCACGCCAGCCGCTGCGCGACCCGGTAGTAGCGCAGCGTCCCGCGGTAGGCGAGCAGCAGCAGCACCGCGAGGACCGGGATGCCCAGGAGCGCCGCGTACTGCTGGATCTTGGCGAGCCCACTGACCTGGCCGATCCGGGTGGTGGGGTTGACGCTGATGTGCGTGCACAGCAGCATGAAGCCGAGCGCGACGCCGACGCTGACGAGGCCTTCCGCCAGCGGGAGGAACCAGCGCTTCTCCGTCCACCGCGAGAAGCGGTCGCCCCGACGGCCGCTCGGCGATCCGTCGGAGGACGCCGTGGTCGCCTCGTCGTCGGGCACGCCGGCGCGGCCGCCGACGACGTCCGGGGCCAAATCCGTCATGTCTCTTCGCTTCCGTGAAGCGGCGCACTGCCGCGGGTCGGACCGGCTCGCCGGATGCGGGCGAGCTCTGCGGGCGGCGGCCGAGCGCCCGATCGGCACAGGTCGGCCGAAACTCCTGACGTGCTGCGGGCCTCCGGCGGATGGATCATCGCCGCCGGCGATGCCGGGCCCTGGCCGGGACTCATGGTAATCGCACCCCCAAGAGCGTGTCATGGCGTGCCCCCGGCCCATCAGGGGCCCCTGCCGCCCCGGTGGGGGCCCGGCCCCGGCGGATAGGGTGAGGCGCGCAGTCCACGTCCCTCCACGACCACCGGCCCGGAGTCCCCCGCCCATGTCGCACACCGCACGCAAGAGGTCGGTCCTGACGGCCAGTCCGCCGCTGTCGGAGGCCCTCGGACGGAAGAACGGCTTCGGCCTCCTCCGGCTCGTCCTCGCCCTGGCCGTGATCTTCGCCCACGCGATGCCCCTGGGGCTGGGCAAGGCCGACCTCGGGCTGCTGGAGAGCCGCGGCCAGACCAACGTCGGCGCGATCGCGGTGAGCGGCTTCTTCGTGCTCTCCGGGCTGCTGATCACCCGCAGCGGCATGCGGCTGAGCCCGGCCCGGTTCCTCTGGAACCGGGCCATCCGCATCCTCCCCGGGCTCTGGGCCTGCCTGCTGCTGACGGCGCTCGTGGTCGCCCCGGTCGTCGCGTACCACCAGGGCCGGCTGGCCGGTTTCTGGTCGCACCCGGAGGGGCCGCTGGCGTACCTGGAGGCCAACTGGTCCATCGGAGTGTCCCAGTGGGGCATCTCCGGGCTGCTCGACCACGTGCCGCACCCCACCGCCTTCAACGGCTCGGTGTGGTCGCTGGCGTACGAGGTGCTCTGCTACCTGCTGGTGGTCGCCCTGGCCGCGGTCGGCGTGCTGCGCCGGGCGCGCTGGGCCGTCGCGGTGATGGTCCTCGGGCTCTACGCGTACATGGTCCACCTGGCCTCGGACTTCCATCTGCTGCGCGCCCCCGAGTACGCGCCGGCCGGCCTCACCGGCTGGCAGCTGCCGTTCCTGGGCTCGATCAGCCTGGACATGTTCATACCGCTGACCTTCATGTTCGGCCTCGGCGCGGTCGCGGAGCTGTACAAGAACCGGCTGCCGATCAACGACCCGGCCGGTGTCCTGGCCGCCCTGGTCTTCCTCGGCACCGCCCGGTACGGCGGCTTCACCCTGTTCGGCCTGCCGGCCTTCGCCTACCTGCTGATCTGGCTGGCCTGCCGGATGCCCGGCCCGCTGACGAAGGTCGGCACCAAGGTCGACCTCTCGTACGGGGTGTACATCTACGCATTCCCGATCCAGCAGTGCCTCGCGCTCTGGGGCGTCAACAAGCACGGGTACTGGACCTACACCGCGGCCTCGGTGGCGCTCTCGGTCGTCGCCGCGTTCTGCTCCTGGCACGCCGTGGAGAAGCCGGCGCTGAAGCTGAAGGACCTGGGCCTGCGCAAGCCGCCCCGGCAGCAGCAGCCGCCGGCGGCGCCGGCTCGGCCGCTGTCGCAGGCCTCGGCCTGACCCCCGCCCCCGAACGGAACCGGGCCCGGTACGCACACCGCGTAGAAGCGGGCGCTACTTCCCCACCCCCAGCCCACGAGACCAGCTGCTATCGCGTCTTCCCCGGGCTGCCGGCCGGCGGGGGGGCGGGGGGCGGC
>NZ_JBHWBZ010000015.1:96257-142061 GCF_042735475.1 Kitasatospora sp. NPDC059577
CCGCGGGGCGCCCCGCGCCCCCCCCCCCCCCCGCGCGCGCGCGCCCCCCCCCCCCCCCCCGCGCCCCGGGCCCCCCCCCCCCCCCGCGCCCCGGCCCCCGGTTCGTCGGCCCCCGACGGGGACCGGACGGAGCTAGCCGGAGACCTTCTCGTCGAAGCGCTCCTGGTTGAGCCGCGCGCCCTCGGTGATGGCGACGGTGCGGGCCATGTCGGTGAGCTTCTTCTCCAGGGAGCGGAAGCGCAGGTAGGTGTTGAGCGCCAGGAAGGCCAGCGCCAGCACCATCATGTACAGCACCAGGTCGGTGCCGCGGCCGACGCCCAGCCGGTTCGCCACCCAGGTGACGTCGCCCGGACGCAGCACCGCGTAGATGTTCGCCAGCACGAACAGCACGAAGGCGATGCGCTTCCAGGCCCTGGTGTTGGTCCGGTCCCAGCGCCGGATGAAGATGAGCGCCGCCGTGCCGGAACCCAGCACCAGCACCAGTTGGATCCAGAAGTACTTCATCGCCGGCCACGCTCCCGGAGCGAGATGTCGAAGAGGATGTTGACGCCGTTGATCAGGGACTGGCCCTTGGCGCGCGAGTATTCGGTGTAGAGGATGTCCACGGGGACCTCCACGACGCGCAGCGAGGACTTCGCCAGCAGGCCGACGATCTCCGAGGCGTGGGCCATGCCGTTCATCGTGATGCGCAGCTGGGAGGCCGCCTCGCGGTTGATCACGCGCAGGCCGTTGTGCGAGTCGGTGAGCTTCAGCTTGCGGGCGGTCGGGCTGACGGCGGCCGCCGTGCGGAGCACCACGCGCTTGATCATCGGGACCTGCTCGGACTGCTCGATGAAGCGCGAGCCGAGGACGACGTCCGCGGTCCCGCCGCGCAGCACGGCGACCATCTTCTCGACGTCGGCCGTCTGGTGCTGGCCGTCGGCGTCGAAGGTGGCGAAGTACCGGGCGTCGGGCTGCTGCAGCGCGTAGGAGAGCCCGGTCTGCAGGGCGGCGCCCTGGCCGAGGTTGACCGGGTGGCGCACCAGGTGGGCGCCGGTGGTCAGGATGTGCTCGGCCGAGCCGTCGGTGCTCCCGTCGTCGACCACGACGATGTTCGGGAACGTCCTGCGGGCGTTCTCCACCACATCGGCGATCACCTGGCCTTCGTTGTAGGCGGGGATCACCAGCCAGACGTCGTCGTATTGGGACATGGTCGCTTCCTGGGCGCTGGGAGGGGCTTGCTGGAGGGTTCTCACGGGTCAGGCCCGGCGGCCGGCCACATGGCTCAGCATCGCCCCGACGCCCCGCAGGCCCGCCTTGCGGCCGGCCGCGGGGATCATGCTGAGCGCGTGCAGCCGGGACGAGACGAAGCGGCGGGAGATGGTGGCCGCCCGGTGCCAGCCGTGGGCGTCCAGCCGGTCCGCGGTCTCCCGGAAGAAGCGGCGGGCCTCCTCGAAGCGCTTGCCCGTGAAGGCGGTGACCGAGGACTCGCTGACCGCGTGCCGCCGGTAGCTGAAGCACACCTCGGGCACGACCGCCAGCGAGACGTCGGCGAGGAGCAGGTCGACGATGATCGCGAGGTCCTGGATGACGCCGAGGTCCGCCCGGAAACCGGTCGCCTGCATCTCCTTGGTGCGCCAGCACACGGACGGGAAGTACAGCCAGTCGCCGCGCATCAGGCTCATCGCGAGCGGCTCGCCGGACATCAGCAGCGGCCCCGGGTCCTTCGGCGCGTACAGCCGGCGCTTGACCGTGTCGGCGAGGCTGCCGACCGGGTTGCCGTCGGCGCCGATGACCAGCACGCCGGGCTGGACCATGCCGGCGTCCGGGAAGCGCTCCAGCGCGTCCCGGACCACCTTCAGGTAGTTGGGGTGCATCAGGTCGTCGCAGCCCATGAGTACGAGGTGGTCGTACTCGGCGAGCTGGACGCAGCGGTTGAAGTTGCCGCTGACGCCGAGGTTGGTCTCGTTGCGCAGGTACCGCACCCGCGGGTCCGCGAGGGACTCGAACCAGCCGGGGACGTCCGGCTCCTTGCCGTCGTCGACGACCGTGAGGCGCCAGTCGTCACCGTCCTGGGCCAGCACGCTGCGGACGGCGTCCTGCATCAGCCGGACGTCGCCGTAGTACGGCATCAGGATCTCGAAACGGGACATCGGGTACTAGACCTTGCCAATGAGCTCGGGCCGGCGGGCGGCGGCGCGGGTGGCGGGCTCGATGGCCTTCACGTTCGCGGGCATGCGGCGGATGAGGGCGAGCAGCAGCACCAGGCCGGCCCGGGCCAGGTAGATCGTCGCCTTGATCGGGGAGGCGGAGGGCGTGCCGGTGGTCCGCTCGCGCATCGCGACCGGGACCTGGCGGATGACGAAGCCGCAGCGGGCCGCGCCGACCATGCTCTCGATGGTGTCGCCCAGGTACTCGACCGGGTACCAGTGCGAGAAGAACTCGATCATGGGCTTGTTGCAGGCCTTGAAGCCCGAGGTGGTGTCGGTGAGCCGGGTCCTGGCGACCCGCGACAGCACCACCGAGAGCAGCTTCATCGCCCAGGAGCGCGGGCCGCGCACCTTGTACGAGCCCTCGCCGGCGAAGCGGGCGCCGATGACCAGGTCGGCCTCGTCGCGGAGCTTCTCCAGCAGTGCGGGCACGTAGGCCGGGTCGTGCTGGCCGTCGGCGTCGCACTGGATCGCCACGTCGTAGTCGTGCAGGTGCGCGTAGCGGTAGCCGAAGCGCATCGCGCCGCCGACACCGAGGTTGTACGGCAGCTGCGCGACCTTCGAGCCGTACGCGGCGGCGACCGCCGCGGTGCTGTCCGTCGAACCGTCGTCGACCACCAGGGTGTCCACGCCGGGGAGCTTCTGCTGGATCTCGCGGAGGATCTTCGGCAGGCCCTCGGCCTCGTTCCAGGCGGGGAGGATGATCAGAACCCGCTTGCCGTCGATCATGCCTTCACCTCGGGGTCGTTCACGTCGCTGCCGGAGCGGGCAATCGGGAAGTCGTGGTGCTCGGCGAGGTGGGCGCGCATCATCGCGACGTCCTCGGCCAGGGTGCGGGTCTCGGCCTCCAGCCGGCTCGTCTCCCAGCTGAGGTGCACGCAGACCAGCAGGACCAGCACGAAGCCGGCGAACAGGACGAGGCTGACCCCGGAGGCCACGCCGAGGCGGCGCGCGGTCGAGTCCAGCAGCCGGGGGAAGAAGCCCAGCGGGGCGATCACGACGCCGATGGCCAGCCAGAGGGCCGCGTACTTCTCCCGGAGCTGCTGACGACGCAGCAGCTCCAGGATCCACACGAGCACCAGCACGCCGGTGATCGAAGTCAGCACACTCAGCTGCACGATGGATCTCGCCTTTCACGCTTCGGTGAGGCATGGGGGTGAATGGAGCACATGCTAGGGATACCGGTACCGCGGGGCGTCTCCGGGGGGAGCCGTGACGACATCGTGATCAGCTCGCGGAGACCGAGTCGGCGGAGACGGCGACCGGTGACGAGTCCGCACCGGCGCCGCGCACGCTACCGTCGCCGCGCAGCGCCAGCAACATGATCACGAGCACCACCAGCGGACCGGCGGTGTAGGCGGCCTCCACCCGGACGGCGGGCGATCCCGGGAGGCAGGTCACCAGCAGCAGGGTCGCGGTGCCGAGCGCCCATCCGAGCAGCTGGCGACGGTGGTGGCCGCGGGCGATGACCGCCTGGCCGACGACCGTGGCGAGCAGGTAGGCGAGCGTGCCGACCGAGAGCCAGAGGAAGTCCACCGGACCGAGAGCATGCCGGTCCGCGTTGAACGCGATGTGAATCACCCATGGCCCCAGGACCACGGCGGGCACCCCGCCGAGGACACCGAGGGCCGCCACCATGCCGCAGGTCTTGGTCAGGAGCTTGCGGAAGCCCGCCCGGTCGCCGGTCGCCACGGCCGTCGACAGCCCCGACATCAGGGAGGCCTGCAGCGCGCCGAAGACGAACAGCGGGACCCGGCTGAGCACCATCGCGCCGGTGAACGCGCCGACCAGCACGGCCTGCGAGGGCGCCAGCACCTGGATGCTGAGCACCGCGGCGTTCGCGACGAACTGCGCCAGCAGGAACGAGACGGTCAGCATGCCCAGGCCGCTGCACAGCTCCCGCCAGCCGATGGTCGGCCCCGGAAGAGCGATCCGCAGCGTCCGCGGCAGGCTGACCAGCATGGCCAGCAGCGGGGAGACCGCCAGGATCAGGCTGTACGCGAGCGCGGAGTGCACGCCCGCCACCAGCAGACCGACCGAGAAGACGATCCGCAGGACGCCGTCCAGCCCGAGCTGCAGGCCGTACGCACCGAAGTGCCCGAGGCCGGCCAGCACGCCGCGGGTCAGGTAGCAGGCGGCCGGTCCGACGAACGCGGCGGCCAGCGCCACGACCAGGCTCCGGTCGCCGTGGAAGAACACGTCCGCGAGCTGCCGGGAGAACACCCCCAGCCCGACGAGCACCACCAGCAGCAGTCCGCCGGTCAGCACCGCCGCCTTGCGCAGCACCGGGGCCGCGCCCTCGCCGCGGGCGGTCCGGGCCGCGATCACCCGGGTCAGCTCCTGCTCGACCGGGAAGAACAGCCCGAGCGCGAAGGACATCGCCATCGTCCACAGGACGGAGACCTCGGCGAGCGACTCGCGGTCGAGCGCGTGCCCGGCCACCGCGAGGTGCGCGTACGAGGCCACCCCGAGGGTGACCGTCCCGACGCCGACCGCCAGCAGTCCCGGCGGCAGCGCGCGCGTCAGCCGGCCGAGCACGCCGCTCACCGCTCCGCCGCGGTGCGCAGCGCCCGGAAGGCCGGGCGCTCCAGGGCCTCGGCCAGCATGGCCCGCCACTCGGGCAGGGGCGCCAGCCCGGCGGCGGCCCAGCGGTCGTGGCCCAGCACGCTGAACGCGGGACGGACGGCCGGTCGGACGAACGCCTCCGAGGTGGTCGGGCGGATCCGCTCCGGGTCGAGCCCGCTCAGCGCGTAGGCCTCCCGGGCCAGCCCGCACCAGGTGGTCCGGCCGCTCGCGGTGCCGTGGTAGACCCCGGCCGGGGCCCGTCCGGCGAGCGCGGCCCGGCCGAGTTCGGCCAGGCGGCCGGCGAGCGCGTACGACCAGGTCGGCTGGCCGTGCTGGTCGTCGACCACGTCCAGAGTCTCCCGCTGGGCGGCCAGCTTGAGCATGGTGGCCACGAAGTTCGGGCCGTGCTCGCCGTACAGCCAGGCGGTCCGCACGACGTAGCCGTGCTCGGGGAGCAGTTCGGCGACGGCCCGCTCCCCCACCAGCTTGCTCCGGCCGTACGCGTTGACCGGCGCGGTCGGGGCGTCCTCCGGGCAGGGCTCGGTGGCGTCGCCCGGCAGGACGTAGTCGGTGGAGACGTGCAGCAGCCGGGCACCGGTCTTCGCGCACGCCGCGGCGAGGAGGCGCACACCGGTGCCGTTGACGGCGGTGGCGGCGTCCTCCTCGGTCTCCGCGGCGTCGACGTTCGTCCACGCGGCGCAGTTGACCACCACGTCGTGGCCCTCGACGGCGGCCAGCACGGCCGCGGCGTCGGTGATGTCGAGGTCCGCCCGGCGCAGCGCGGTGATCTCGGCGGTCGGGTCGGTGGCCAGCACCGACAGCAGGTCCTGCCCGAGCATCCCGGCCGCGCCGGTGACCAGCCAGCGCACCCGGCCGGCGGCGTTCGCGGTCACTTGGCCAGGGCCGCCTTCTGCTTCAGCGGCTCCCACCAGGCGCGGTTCTCGCGGTACCAGGCGATGGTCGCGGCGAGGCCGTCCGGGAAGGACACCTGCGGCTCGTAGCCGAGCTCCTCGCGGATCTTGCTGATGTCCAGGGAGTAGCGCAGGTCGTGGCCCTTGCGGTCCTCGACGTACTCGACCATGTCCCAGCCGGTGCCCGCGGCCTCCAGCAGCAGGCCGGTCAGCTCCTTGTTGGTGACCTCGGTGCCGCCGCCGATGTTGTAGACCTCGCCGGCGCGGCCGCCGCGCATGACCAGCTCGATACCCCGGCAGTGGTCCGCGACGTGCAGCCAGTCGCGGATGTTGCCACCGTTCCCGTACAGCGGCACCTTCTTGCCGTCGATCAGGTTGGTGGTGAACAGCGGGATGACCTTCTCCGGGAACTGGTAGTGCCCGTAGTTGTTGGAGCAGCGGGTCACCACGACGTCCATGCCGTGGGTGCGGTGGTACGCCAGCGCCAGCAGGTCGGAGCCGGCCTTGGAGGCCGAGTAGGGGGAGTTCGGGGCCAGCGGCCAGGTCTCGGTCCAGGAGCCTTCGCTGATGGAGCCGTAGACCTCGTCGGTGGAGACGTGGACGAAGCGGCCGACGCCGTGCTTGCGGGCGGAGTCGAGCAGGACCTGGGTGCCCAGGACGTTGGTCACGACGAACGGGCCCGCGCCGGCGATCGACCGGTCCACGTGCGACTCGGCGGCGAAGTGCACCACCACGTCGTGGCCCGGCATGACCTGGTCGACGGCGTCCGCGTCGCAGATGTCGCCCTGGACGAAGGCGTAGCCCTGGTGGTCTGCCACCGGGGCCAGGTTCTCCAGGACGCCCGAGTAGGTGAGCTTGTCGAAGACGGTTATCCGGGCGCTCTCATCCGCTCCGAGGAGCTGACGGACGAACTCCGAACCGATGAATCCGGCGCCGCCGGTCACGAGGATGCGCATAATGCGCGTAGTCTACCGTCGCCGATCGGCCCGCTCGAACGGCCCGGGACGGGGTGCCCGCAGCTCTCACTTAAGCTGCTCGCATGCGTGGAATCCTCCTGGCCGGCGGGACCGGCTCGCGCTTGTGGCCACTCACCCGGGCGGTCTCGAAGCAGCTGCTCCCCGTCTTCGACAAGCCGATGATCTACTACCCGCTATCCACCCTGGTGATGGCGGGCATCAGCGAGATCCTGATCATCACCACCCCCGCCGACCGCGAGCAGTTCGAGCGCCTGCTGGGCGACGGCTCGCAGCTCGGCCTCAAGCTGGAGTACGCCGTCCAGGAGAAGCCCGAGGGCATCGCCCAGGCCTTCGTGCTCGGCGCCGACTTCATCGGTGACGAGTCCGTCGCCCTCATCCTCGGCGACAACATCTTCCACGGCAGCGGCCTCGGCACGCGCCTGGCCGAGCACACCGACTCGGCCGGCGGCCGGGTCTTCGCCTACCCGGTGGCCGACCCGACCGCGTACGGCGTGGTCGAGTTCGACGAGAACGGCCAGGCGATCTCCATCGAGGAGAAGCCCGAGAAGCCCAAGTCGCGCTACGCCGTCCCCGGCCTCTACTTCTACGACAACCAGGTCGTGGAGATAGCCCGCGGCCTGAAGCCCAGCGCGCGCGGCGAGCTGGAGATCACCGCCGTCAACGACGCCTACCTGCGCAAGGGCGAGCTGAACGTCACGATCCTGGACCGCGGCACCGCCTGGCTGGACACCGGCACCTTCGTCTCGATGGTGCAGGCCTCGGAGTTCGTCCGGGTCATCGAGGAGCGCCAGGGCTTCAAGATCGGCTGCATCGAGGAGGCCGTCTGGCGGGCCGGCCTGATCGGGTCCGAGCAGCTGCGCGAACTCGCCGAACCGCTGCTGAAGAGCGGCTACGGACAGTACCTGCTGGCCCTGCTGGACGAGGAGGACGCCCGGTGAAGTTCCGCGAACTGAGCATCGAGGGTCTGGTCGAGATCACCCCGCAGCTGCACGGCGACCCGCGCGGGATGTTCACCGAGTGGTACCGCTTCGACCGGCTGGCCGAGGTCGTCGGCCACCCGCTGCGGCTGGCCCAGGCCAACCTGTCGGTGTCCTCCCGCGGCGTGGTCCGCGGCATCCACTTCGCCGACGTCCCGCCCGGCCAGGCCAAGTACGTGACCTGCGTGCGCGGCGCCGTGCTCGACGTCATCGTCGACCTGCGGGTCGGCTCGCCGACCTTCGGCCGTTGGGAGGGCGTCCGGCTGGACGACGAGGAGCGCCGCGCGGTCTACATCCCGGAGGGCCTCGGCCACGGCTTCTGCGCGCTGAGCGACGACGCCACGCTCTCGTACCTCTGCTCCGAGACGTACAACCCGACCGGCGAGCACTCCGTCCACCCGCTCGACCCCGACCTGGGCATCGAGTGGCCGGCCGAGCAGCCGCTGCTGTCGGCCCGGGACGAGGCCGCGCCGTCGCTGGCGGAGGCGATCTCCTCCGGCCTGCTGCCGAACTACGAGGCGTGCAAGGCGTTCACCGAGGGCCTGCGCACCCCATAGGACCGAGCCCGGTGGGACCGAGGTCCCGCCACCGGAACGCACGAAGGCCCGGCCGGAGGAATCCGGCCGGGCCTTCGTCGTGCGGTCAGTTGTCCCGGAACACCCAGTACTTGTAACCGAAGTAGTTGACCACCGAGAGGAGCACCAGCGCGACCGCGCGGGCCAGCAGGTAGAAGAGGCCCAGCTTCACCAGGCCGCCGACCAGCAGCACGGTGCCGACCCAGTTGCCGCCCGCCATCACCAGGTAGCGGACGGTCTGCTTGCCGACCGGCGAGGAGCTGTCGAAGGCCCAGATCCGGTTCAGCACGAAGTTCGTCGTGAAGCCCGCCAGCACCGCGACGAGGGTCGACGGGGCGAGCGGCAGGTCGAGCACCCCGTGCAGGACGTACAGCAGGCCCATGTCCACGGTCGTGCTGGTGACGCCGGCGGCCAGGAACCGCACCGCGCTATGGCCCAGGAGTCCGGCGATCCGGCCCTTCACGGTGGATCCGGACACTTCCGAGGGCGATTCCAGTTGAGTCACGGGGGAATCGTAAGTGCAACGCCCGGCGGCCACACAGCCGCCCGGGCAGGGCCGATTCGGCCACCCGTTATCTTGGTCGCGTGTCCTCATACTCCCCCGCCGTGACCTCTCCTCCCTCGCCCGCCGCGAGCGGATCCGGCCACGATTCCCGTGGTCCGGGCCACCTGCTGTTCCGGCGGACCTGGTGGACCGCGTTCATCGGGTTCTTCCTCGTCTGCGCCGGCTGGGCCCTCGCCTCGCCGTACGACGCGAGCCCGGACGAGCGGGAGCACATCATCCGCGCGGTCGGGGTGGCCCGGGGCGAGTTCGCACCCAAGCCGGAGGCGGCCGGCGGCGGCATCGGCGCCTTCCAGAACGTGCCGGCCTCGATCGTCCGGGACAACTGCTGGTGGTTCGACCCCACCAAGTCGGCGGCCTGCGCCAAGGCGCCCGGTGGTGAGGACCAGCACGTCGAGCGGGTGGGCACCAGGGCCGGCCGCTACAACCCGGTCTACTACGCGCTCGTCGGCTGGCCGATGGCCCTGTGGCCGAACTGGCTGGGCCTCACGCTGGCCCGGCTGGTCAGCGCGGGCCTGGTCGCGGCGCTGCTCGCCTCCGCCGCGCACAGCCTGGTCGCCTGGACCAGGCACCGGATCGCGGCGGCCGGTCTGCTGGTCGCGGTCACCCCGATCACCGCGCACCTGGCGGGCTCGATCAACCCCAACGGCATCGAGATCGCGGCCGGGGTGGCCCTGGTCGCCGCCCTGATCCCGACCCTGCTGGACCCGGAGCAGCCGCTGCGCCGCGCGGCCATGGTGCAGATCGGCATCGCCGGGTCGGTGCTCATGACGGTCCGCGCGCTCGGGCCGCTCTGGTGCGCGGCGATCTTCGGGATCATGCTGGTCCCGGCCAAGCGCGAGCGGCTGAAGCAGCTGCTGCGCTTCCGGCCGGCCTGGTGGACGGTCGGCGCCCTGGGTGCGGCCGGCGCCGCGGGGGCGCTGTGGACCGTGGTCATGAAGGCCTCCGAGCTGATGCCCGTCCAGGTGCCGCCCGGCATAACGGTGCCCAAGGCGCTGCGGCACGAGGTGATCGTGCGCTGGCCGGACTACTTCACCGAGGTGATCGGTGTGCCGTCCTGGCTCGACACGCACCTGCCCGCCACCGCCTACTACCTCTGGTACCTGGCGATCGGCTGCCTGGTGCTGCCGGCGCTCGCCTTCGGCGCGTGGAGCGACCGCTGGCGGGTGCTCGCCTTCTTCCTCGCCCCGTTCGCGGTGATCACGCTCTCGGACGCGATCTCGGCGCACAAGGTCGGCTTCGTCGGCCAGGGCCGGTACCTGCTGCCGGTCGCCGTCGGGGTGCCGCTGGTCGCGGCCTTCGTCCTCGGCCGCCGCGGCGTGCTCGAAGGGGCCCGGTCGGCCTCGCTGGTCCGCACGATCGCGCTGCTGGTGCTGCCGCTGCAGCTGGCGTTCCTGGGGTACACCATGATCCGCTGGCAGGCCGGCGTCGGCACCTCGGTGGACTACACCCCGCTGAACCCGCTGGCCGGCGCCTGGCACCCGCCGGCGGGCTCGGCGACCGCGCTGCTGACCGCGGCGGCCGGCTGCGTGGTGCTCGGGATCTGGGCGTGGACCAGCACCGGCAGCCGTGCCGGGGCCGAACCGGCGGAGCGGGCCACCGGGGTCAGCGCTTCCTGAAGACCCACAGTTTGAGGAGGACGAACCGGGCCACGGTGGCGAGACCGTTCGCCGCCACGAGCCCGGTCACCTCCACCGCACGGGACGCGTGCGGCACCGCCGCGCCGAGCAGCGCCAGGGCACCGCTGCTGAGGCCGAGCCCGATCAGGAACGCCACCAGGCCCTGCAGCTGGTGGCGCACCGCGCCGTCCGAGCCGGTGATGCCGAAGGTGAAGCGGCGGTTGGCCGCGGTGTTGGCCACCGCGCTGACGGCCAGCGCGACCAGGTTGGCCACCTGCGAGGAGGCGACCAGGCGCAGGGCGACGAACAGCGCCAGGTAGAAGAGGGTGCTCAGCACCCCGATGACCAGGAAGGACGGCAGCTGCCGCCGGACCGTTCGCGGGCCGGCGGCTTCTTCGTCCCGGCCGTCGTGCCCGTGCTGCCCGTGGTGCGCGCCGTGATCGTCGTGCTCGTCCCGGTCCGCGGAGAGGATCTCGTTCACTCGCCCGTACCGTACCGGTCCGGCTCCTCGGCCGAGTCGTAGCCGACGAAGTAGGCGGGCCGGGCCTGGACCGCCGAGTAGATCCGGCCGACGTACTCGCCGAGCAGTCCCACGCAGACCAGCTGGACGGCGCCGATGAACAGCATCCCTATGAACAGCGAGGACCAGCCCGGCACGGTGGAGCCGAGCGCGTACGCGATCGTGGTGTAGAGCGCCAGCGCGATGCAGACCAGGAAGCTGAACAGCCCGAGCCAGGTCGCCAGCCGCAGCGGGGCCGCGGAGAAGTTGGTGACGCTGTCCAGCGCCAGCCGGACCATCTTGGACAGCGGGTAGTGGGTGCTGCCCGCGACCCGCTCCTCGCGCACGTAGACCACTTCGCCGCTGGGGAAGCCCAGCCACGGCACCAGCAGCCGGTAGACCGGCTGGTGCTCGGGCATCGCCTTCAGCGCGTTCACGGCGGCCCGGCTGAGCAGCCGGAAGTCGCCGGCCTGGTTGGGCATCCGCTTGCCGACCAGCTTGCGCATCAGCCAGTAGTAGGCGCCGGCGGTGTGCCGCTTGAAGAAGGTGTCGGTGCCGCGGTCCCCGCGGACGCCGTAGACGATGTCGAGGCCCTGCTCGCGGGCGAGCTCCAGCATCTCGGGGATCTTCTCCGGCGGGTCCTGCAGGTCCGCGTCGATGGAGACGACGTAGTCGCCGAAGGCACGGTGGATGCCGGCGGTGAGGGCGGCCTGGTGGCCGGAGTTGCGGGCGAAGCGGACGATGCGGAACTCCGGCCAGTCCTGGCGGATCTTCTGCATCAGCACCGGGGTCGCGTCGGTGCTCCCGTCGTCGACGCCGACCACCTCGTAGGTGACGCCGAGCCCGTCGAGGATCGGCCGCAGCCGTTCCACGGTCAGCGGGAGCGCCTCCTGCTCGTTGTAGATCGGCATCACGACCGACAACAGCGGTGCCGTTGACATGCGTTGGTCCCACTTTCCGCGACGGCGGGGCTGGTTGGTGGCCCGACCATAACAGTCTGCGATGAGCGGCCCCTGAAAGGAGGCGCGCTCCGGTGAGTGCCCCGTGAGACGCCGAAGGGCCCCGCGCACCGTGCGGTGCGCGGGGCCCTTCGGACTCAGCCTGTACGGGGCAGGCAGGTCAGATCGTCAATTACTTGATGATCTTGGTGACCTGGCCGGCGCCGACGGTGCGGCCACCCTCACGGATGGCGAACTTCAGGCCCTCCTCCATGGCGATCGGCTGGATCAGCGCGACCGTCATGGCGGTGTTGTCGCCCGGCATGACCATCTCGGTGCCCTCGGGGAGGGTCACGACGCCGGTCACGTCCGTGGTACGGAAGTAGAACTGCGGGCGGTAGTTGTTGAAGAACGGGGTGTGGCGGCCACCCTCGTCCTTCGACAGGATGTAGGACTGGGCCTCGAAGTCGGTGTGCGGCGTGACCGAACCCGGCTTGATGATGACCTGGCCGCGCTCGACGTCCTCGCGCTTGATGCCACGGAGGAGCAGACCGACGTTCTCACCGGCCTGGCCCTCGTCGAGCAGCTTGCGGAACATCTCGATGCCGGTGACCGTGGTGGTGGTCTTGGTCTCCTTGATGCCGATGATGTCGACAGTCTCGTTGACCTTGAGGATGCCACGCTCGATACGACCGGTGACGACGGTGCCACGACCGGTGATCGTGAAGACGTCCTCGATCGGCATCAGGAACGGCTGGTCCACGGCGCGGGCCGGGGTCGGGATGCTCTCGTCGACCGCGTGCATGAGGCCGAGGAGCTTCTCGCCCCACTCCTTGTCGCCCTCCAGCGCCTTCAGCGCGGAGACGCGGACGACCGGCAGGTCGTCGCCCGGGAACTCGTACTCGGAGAGGAGCTCACGGACCTCGAGCTCGACGAGCTCCAGGATCTCCTCGTCGTCCACCATGTCGGCCTTGTTCAGGGCGACGACGATGTAGGGGACGCCGACCTGGCGGGCCAGGAGGACGTGCTCCTTGGTCTGCGGCATCGGGCCGTCGGTGGCGGCGACGACGAGGATCGCACCGTCCATCTGGGCCGCACCGGTGATCATGTTCTTGATGTAGTCCGCGTGACCCGGGCAGTCGACGTGGGCGTAGTGACGCGCCTCGGTCTGGTACTCGACGTGCGCGATCGAGATGGTGATACCGCGCTGCCGCTCCTCCGGCGCCTTGTCGATCTGGTCGAACGGCGTGAAGGGGTTGATCTCCGGGTACGCGTCGTGCAGCACCTTGGTGATGGCCGCGGTAAGGGTCGTCTTACCGTGGTCGATGTGACCGATGGTGCCGATGTTGACGTGGGGCTTCGTCCGCTCGAACTTCGCCTTCGCCACTGCAGTCCTCCTGAGGACAGATCCTGTACGCCGTGCTGACGTCAGTTGGTCTTGTATCGGGCTTGGTCCGTGATGCCGGAAGCACCTCGTACCGTCCCGCGGGTGGGGGCCGGAGGCCCCGGGAGGATCCGTCCGGATCCTCCCGGGTCGCCTCCTCATAGCCTAAGGGGTCGAAATCATCCCGAATGTCGGACTGATTCCGAGGCCGACAGAGCCGGACCTACTCGCCCTTGGACTTGGCGATGATCTCCTCAGCCACGGCCTTGGGGACCTCGGCGTACGAGTCGAACTGCATCGAGTAGCTGGCGCGACCAGAGGTCTTGCTGCGCAGGTCACCGACGTAGCCGAACATCTCGGAGAGGGGCACCAGCGCCGTGACGACGCGGGCACCGTGACGCTCGTCCATGGACCGGATCTGGCCACGGCGAGAGTTGATGTCGCCGATCACGTCGCCCATGTAGTCCTCGGGCGTGGTGACCTCGACGGCCATCATCGGCTCGAGAAGGACCGGCTTGGCCTTCTTCGCGCCTTCCTTGAAGGCCATCGAACCGGCGATCTTGAACGCGAGCTCGGAGGAGTCGACGTCGTGCGCCTGGCCGTCCAGCAGGCTCACGCGGACACCCTGCAGCGGGTAGCCGGCGAGGATGCCGAACTCCATGGCCTCCTGGCAACCGGCGTCGACCGACGGGATGTACTCCCGCGGAACGCGGCCACCGGTGACCTTGTTGACGAACTCGTAGCCCTCGGCCTGCTCGAGCGGCTCGATCGCGATCTGCACCTTGGCGAACTGACCGGAACCACCGGTCTGCTTCTTGTGGGTGTAGTCGATGCGCTCGACGGCCTGACGGATCGTCTCGCGGTACGCGACCTGCGGCTTGCCGACGTTGGCCTCGACCTTGAACTCACGCTTCATACGGTCGACCAGCACCTCGAGGTGCAGCTCGCCCATACCCGCGATGATGGTCTGGCCGGTCTCGTCGTCCGTGTTGACCTGGAAGGACGGGTCCTCCTCGGCGAGACGCTGGATGGCGACACCCAGCTTCTCCTGGTCACCCTTGGACTTGGGCTCGATCGCGACGCGGATGACCGGGGCCGGGAAGTCCATGGACTCCAGGATGACCGGCTGCTTCTCGTCGGAGAGCGTCTCACCGGTGGTGGTCTGCTTCAGGCCCATGACGGCGACGATGTCGCCGGCGCCCACCGACTCGATCTCCTCACGCTTGTTCGCGTGCATGCGGTAGATCTTGCCGATGCGCTCCTTCTTGCCCTTGACGGCGTTCAGCACCGAGGTGCCGGACTCCAGGCGACCGGAGTAGATCCGGACGAAGGTGAGCTTGCCCAGGTGCGGGTCGGACATGATCTTGAACGCCAGCGCGGACAGCGGCTCGTCGTCCGACGCCTTGCGGGAGATCTTGACCTCGGCGTCGTTGGGCTTGGTGCCCTCGACCGAGCCGATGTCCAGCGGCGACGGCAGGTACTTGACGACCGCGTCGAGCAGGGGCTGAACGCCCTTGTTCTTGAAGGCGGTACCGCAGAAGATCGGGGTGAAGTCCGAGTTCAGGGTGCCCTTGCGGATGACGTCCTGCAGCAGCTCGACCGGGATCTCGGCCTCTTCGAGGGCGAGCTCCATGATCTCGTCGCTGATGTTCGAGACGGTGTCGATCAGCTGGGTGCGGTACTCGTCCGCCTGCTCCTGCAGCTCGGCCGGGATGTCGACGATGTCGTACATCTCGCCCTTGGCGGCCTCGGCCGACCAGACCAGCGCCTTCATGCGGACCAGGTCGACGACGCCCTGGAAGTCCGCCTCGGCACCGATCGGGAGCTGCATGACCAGCGGGGTGGCGCCGAGGCGGTCCACGATGGTCTGCACGCAGAAGAAGAAGTTCGCGCCCGTGCGGTCCAGCTTGTTGATGAAGCAGATGCGCGGGACGCCGTAGCGGTCAGCCTGCCGCCACACGGTCTCGGACTGGGGCTCGACACCGGCGACACCGTCGAACACCGTCACCGCACCGTCGAGGACGCGCAGCGAACGCTCCACCTCGACGGTGAAGTCGACGTGACCCGGGGTGTCGATGATGTTGATGGTGTTGTCGACGTCGTCGACCGTCCAGTGACAGGTCGTCGCGGCCGACGTGATCGTGATGCCGCGCTCCTGCTCCTGCTCCATCCAGTCCATGGTGGCAGCGCCATCGTGGACCTCACCGATCTTGTACGAGACACCGGTGTAGAACAGGATCCGCTCGGTGGTGGTGGTCTTGCCCGCGTCGATGTGCGCCATGATCCCGATGTTGCGGACCCTGGCGAGGTCAAGGGAGGTTGCAGCCATGGTGGCTCGTTCTCTCTCTGTCTAGTGACGGGGTAGGGACTACCAGCGGTAGTGCGCGAAGGCCTTGTTGGACTCGGCCATCTTGTGGGTGTCCTCGCGACGCTTCACGGAAGCGCCCAGGCCGTTGCTGGCGTCGAGGATCTCGTTCATCAGGCGCTCGGTCATGGTCTTCTCGCGACGGGCGCGGGAGTAACCGACCATCCAGCGCAGCGCCAGGGTGCTGGCGCGGCCCGGACGGACCTCGACCGGAACCTGGTAGGTCGCGCCACCGACACGGCGGGACTTGACCTCGAGGGCCGGCTTGACGTTCTCCAGCGCACGCTTCAGCGCGACGACCGGGTCCGCGCCGGTCTTCTCACGAACGCCCTCGAGGGCGCCGTAGACGATCCGCTCGGCGGTGGAGCGCTTGCCGTGCAGCAGGATCTTGTTGACCAGCTGGGTGACGACCGGGGAGCCGTAAACCGGGTCGATGATGACCGGGCGCTTCGGGGCGGGGCCCTTACGAGGCATTCTTACTTCTCCTTCTTGGCGCCGTAGCGGCTGCGGGCCTGCTTGCGGTTCTTGACACCCTGGGTGTCGAGCGAACCGCGGATGATCTTGTAGCGGACACCAGGAAGGTCCTTCACACGACCACCGCGCACCAGCACGATGGAGTGCTCCTGCAGGTTGTGGCCCTCGCCCGGGATGTAAGCGGTGACCTCGATCCCGCTGGTGAGGCGCACACGGGCGACCTTACGAAGCGCCGAGTTCGGCTTCTTCGGGGTGGTCGTGTACACACGCGTGCAGACCCCACGGCGCTGCGGGGAGCCCTTCAGCGCGGGAGTCTTGTTCTTCTCGACCTTGTCCTGCCGGCCCTTTCGGACCAGCTGCTGGATCGTAGGCACCGTTTCTCCGTTTTCTGTGTGCCAAGGCTTGGTGGAACTAACCTGCGGTGTCTCCCTCGCACACGGCCCCGTGGTCGACCCACGCGGTCGGGTGTGTTGGGCTTTTTCCGGCACGGAATCCCATGGCTGATGTACAGCGACGGCGCTCTACGCGCGGGGCGCTGGAAAGCGCTCCGGCTCGGCGCGGCGACCGGTGTGCATGCACGCACAAGGACCCGGGGACACCCCAGGCACAAGGTCAGAGCGTACCTAGCGCATGGGGCGCGGTCAAAACAAATGCAACGCCGCAGGTCGCCGCCTTCGGCCGGGCGTCACGCGGGTGTCCCGCACGTGACCGCCCGGTGTCGGGCCGTCTCCACCCGCTCTACCACAGTCGCCGACCGGTCGCCACCGGAGCACCGGGCCGGGCCGACCGGCTCAGGCGATGCCCGCCAGGATCAGCAGGGTCCAGAACGCCGAGCCCATGTACCCGATGACCAGCCCGACGACCGCCGCCCAGTCGCCGTCCATGTTGCGCTGCCGGATCTGCGAGCGGGCGATGTGGCCGGTGACCACCGCCGGAAGGGACAGGCCGATCAGGCTGGAGAGCAGGGAGACCACCGCCAGCACGCTGGTGGGGCGGGCCGGCGGGGGCGCGGCGGGCAGGAAGGTGGCCGGAACCGGCGGGCCGGCCGGGGCGGGCGTCACCATCGGGCCGACGGGCAGGTCCGCCACCAGCGCGGCCAGCTGGCCGTAGGTCTGCGCGCCGGCCGCGGCCTCGTGCCGCTGCTCGTACTCCTGGACGGACAGCCGGCCCTCGGCGAACGCGGCCTTCAGCACGTCGACCGTGCGGTCGCGGTCCGCGTGGCCCGCCCGCATCGCGTCCTGCGGGGACGGGGCCGGGACCGCGGCCGGCTGCCAGCCGACGAGCGGCCGACGATCCGGGCCGTGGCCGTGGCCGTGGCCGTGCCGACCGGGCTCCCGGCCGTGGCCGTACTCGTGGCCGGGACCGGGTTCGCCCCACGGTTGAACGGACATCCGCCACCTCCCGGTACCGCGGCACCCCCGCGCACCCTCACTCGTCCTCATAGTGCAGGACGAACAGGCGAACTGAGTAGTTGCCAATTCGGCCCAGTAGCTGTCGGAACGGGAAATCCGAGCGGCGCGCCTCACCCGTTCGGCGGACAGGCTCAGGGGATCCTCAACTCGGGCGACAGCCCGTCCGGGCAGTGACACGCTGAAACCCGGGAGTCACGTCCACCACGAACCGAGAAGGCCGCATGCAGGCGTCAGCAGCACCGTCCTCCGACCACCCCGAACCAGGCGCCCCGTCCGCCGTCAGCATCCGCGGACTGTGGAAGCACTTCGGCACCCAGGCCGCCGTGGCCGGGCTGAACCTGGAGCTGCCGGCGGGCTCGTTCATCGGCCTGGTCGGCCCGAACGGCGCCGGGAAGACCACCACGCTCTCCATGGCCACCGGACTGCTCCGGCCCGACCAGGGCACCGTCCTGGTCCACGGGACCGACGTCTGGGCCGACCCGGTCGAGGTCAAGGCACGGATCGGCATCCTGCCCGAGGGCCTGCGCATGTTCGAGCGGCTCAGCGGGCGCGAACTGCTGCAGTACACCGGCCGGCTGCGCGGCCTGCCCGGCGCCGAGGTGGACCGCCGGGCCGAGGAACTGCTGGCCGTCCTGGACCTCGGCCGGGACGCCGACAAGCTGGTCGCCGACTACTCCACCGGTATGCGCAAGAAGATCGGGCTGGCCGCCGCGCTGCTGCACAACCCCGACGTGCTGTTCCTCGACGAGCCCTTCGAGGGCGTCGACCCGGTCTCCGCCCAGACCATCCGCGGCGTGCTCAAGCGGTACGCGGCGGCCGGCTCCACGGTCGTCTTCTCCAGCCACGTGATGGAACTGGTCGAGCAGCTCTGCGACTGGGTCGCGGTGGTCAACGCGGGCCGGGTGATCGCCCAGGGCCCGCTGGACTCGGTACGGGACGGGCGCAGCCTGCACGAGGCCTTCCTCGACCTGATCGGCGTCCGCGAGGACGACGGGCAGGCGCTCGGCTGGCTCGGCGGCGGCCGGGGCGGGGACGGTCCTGCCACGGGCGGCCCGGTCGCGGACGGCCCGGTCGCGGACGGCCCGGTCGCGGGCGGCCCGGTCGCGGGCGGCCCCGTCGCAGGCGGCCCGGTCGCGGGCGGCCCGGTCGGCGGCGGGCAGTTCGGGGGCGGGCAGTGAGTGCGGCCGCACCCCACGCGGTGCCGGACGGGCGGACGGTGGTCCGCGCCCTGGTGGCACTCAAGCTGCGGCTGCTGCGCAACGGGCTGCGGCGCAGCCCCGGCCGGACCGCCGTCTACGTGATCGGCGGCCTCCTCGGCCTGGCCTTCGCGAGCGGCATCGCCGTCGCCATGGCCGCGCTGAACGGGCGCTTCGCCGGTTCCGGGGACGCCGGAGTGATGCTGCTCGGCGTGCTGACCCTGGGCTGGGCCGCCCTGCCGCTGTTCCTGTTCTCCAGCGACGAGAGCGCCGACCCGACCCGGCTCACCATGCTGCCGCTGCGGCCCGGCCCGCTGCTGCGCGGCACGCTGCTGGCCGCGCTGATCGGGCCAGGACCGCTGACCAACCTGGTTCTGGTGACCGGCGCGGTGCTGGCCGGCGCGGGCGGCGGCGCCTCGGCCGCGGTCGCCGTGGTCGGCGTGCCGCTGGCGGTGCTCTGCCTGGTCACGCTCTCCCGGGCGGTCGCGGCCGGCAACGCCCGGATGCTGTCCAGCCGGCGCGGCAAGGACTTCGCGATCTTCGGCGGGCTGGCCTTCGCGCTGCTGATCCAGGCCGCCAACGTCGGTTCGCAGAGTGTCTTCGGCCGTCCCGGCCAGAACATCGACCTCAGCCCGCTGAAGCCGATCGCCTCCGTGCTGCGCTGGATCCCGCCGATCAGCGCGGCGGACGCCCCGCGCACCGCCGCCGAGGGCCGGTACGGGCTCGCGCTGCTGCAGCTCGCCGCGGCCCTCGTGCTGCTGGCACTGCTGCTGCGCTGGTGGCGCGGCAGCCTGCAGGAGCTGATGGTCACCGCCGACTCCTCCACCCTGGAGGTGGCCCGCGGGGTCCAGCGCTCGCGCGGCTGGTCCTTCCTGCCCGAGGGCAGGACCGGTGCGGTGATGCAGCGCCACCTGCGGTACGCCTGGCGCGAGCCGCGGGCCAAGGCCGCGCTGTTCACCAGCATCGGCATGACGGCGGTGGTCTGCCTGCTGTCGATGGTCCAGGGCTGGGCGAGCGTCTACCTGCTGGCGATGACCGGGATGTTCCTCGGGCTGCAGATGCTCAACCTGTTCGGCATGGACGGCTCGGCGTTCTGGATGGTCGCCGCCACCCTGCGCACCCCGGCCGACGCCCGGGACGAACTGCGCGGCCGGGCGTACGCGGTGCTGTCGTACGCGATCCCGGTCACGCTGGTGCTCGGGATCGCGCTGGCCGCCGTCACCGGCGGATGGGCCGAGCTGCCGTCCGCCCTCGGCCTCGCGTGCGCGCTGCTCGGCTGCGGAGTGGCGCTCGGCGCCATGTTCAGCGTGCTGGTGCCGTACACCATGCCGGCCGACAGCAACCCGATGCGCAACGCCGCCCCCGGCCAGGGCGGGCTGATCATGCTCAACTCGTTCGGCTCGATGTTCGGCGTCGCACTGCTCGCCCTGCCGGTGGGCGGCTACCTCGGCTGGGCGCTGCTCTCGGACGGACCGACCTGGCCGGTCCTGCTGATCGGCCCGCTCTACGGCGCCCTGGTCGCCGTCCTCGGCGTCCGGCTGGCGGCCACCCGGCTGCTGGAGCGCACCCCGGAGATCCTGGCCAAGGCCGTCGAGCGCTGAGCCGAACCGTGCCGCCCGGCGCCCGGTCCCGCCCCGGGGCCGGGCGCCGATGTCCGTGCCCTGCTCCTCCGCTCCCCCGCCGTCCGCCCCGGCCGTTCCCGGGCGCACCGGCCGTTCCCGGCCGCTCCGGTCCTCCCCGGGCGCTCCGGCATCATGGGCAGGAGGAACCGGGCCGTCGAGGAGAGCAGGGACACACCGTGGGCAAGCGCGCGCAGCAGGGCGGGGACGCCGGGCCGCTGCTGGAGCAGGCGGTGCGGTCGGTGCTGACGGCACCGGAGGAGGGGCTGGACCTGGCGCTGGACACCGGGGCGTCGCTGCTGGCCGCCTCGGCCGCGCAGTGGTCGGCGGTCAGCCGGGCGGTGCTGGGGTACGCGGACACCGCCGTCGGCCGCTGCTGGTCGGCCGGGTGGCGCCCGGCGGACCTGGTGCGGGTGGTGCGGCGCGAGCTGAAGCCCGTCCACCTGGCGCTCGCGGTGGACCTGATCGCCGCCGAGGACCGCCGCCACCCCGCGGCGGCGCTCGACCGGCGCTGGCGGGAGCAGCTGCGCGAGCTGGAGGCCGAGGTCTGGTGGCCCGCCGACGAGCAGTACCTCGGCGCCTTCGCCCACCGGCACCGGCTGGACCGCTTCGCGCTCGCCACCGCCGCCCTGGAGCTGCTGCGCACCTGGGGCCGGCTGCCGCCGATCGCCCCGGTCGGACCCGCTCCCGGGCAGGCGGGCAGGTCGCCGCACTCGGGAACGCCGCGCACCGGACCGCAGCACGCCGGAGCGGCGACCGGCGAGCCGCGGATGCTGGCCCGGATCCGGGCGCTGCTGGCGAAGGCCGAGTCCACCGAGTACCCGGAGGAGGCCGAGGCGCTGACCGCCAAGGCCCAGCAGCTGATGGCCCAGCACAGCATCGACGACGCGTTGCTGGCCGCGACCGGTGCCGACCGGGACACCCCGGCGGCCCTGCGGATCGGGGTGGACAACCCGTACGAGGGCCCCAAGACGATGCTGCTGGACGCCGTCGCGGTGGCCAACCGGTGCCGGGTGGTGTGGGCGAAGGAGTTCGGCTTCTGCACGGTGGTCGGGTTCGACGGCGACCTGGACGGCGTCGAACTGCTCTACACCTCGCTGCTGGTGCAGGCCACCCACGCGCTCAACAAGGCGGGCTCCCGCCGGGACTCGCGCAGCAAGGCGTTCCGGCAGTCCTTCCTGGTCGCCTACGCGGCGCGGATCCGCGAGCGGCTGACCGCCGCCACCGAGCGGACCACCAGTGCCGCCGCGGCCGGCCGGCACCTGCGCGAGGACGGCACCGAGGAGCAGCTGCTGCCGGACGAGCGGCTACTGCCCGCGCTCGCCGCCCGCTCGGAGGCGGTGGACGACGAGGTCGGCCGGCTGTTCCCGAAGCTGGTCTCCCAGCGGGTCCGGGTCAGCGACGGCGAGGGCTGGGCGGCCGGACGCGCCGCCGCCGACCGGGCCGCGCTGCACGGGCGCGCCGGGCAGATCCGCCGGTAGTGCCACCCGGAGACCTGATAGAAACTAATCCGCCACGAACCAAGGGGGATTCGACGTGACGGAGCCGGCTGCCGAGTCGGGGTACCGGGACCGGGTGCGCGGAGCGCTGCTCGGCGGAGCGATCGGCGATGCGCTGGGCTGGCCGGTGGAGTTCCAGCAGCTCCACCAGATCCAGGACCGGTACGGGCCGGCGGGTGTGACCGCGCTGCCGGCCGGACCGGGTCCGGTCGAGGTCACCGACGACACCCAGATGACGCTGTTCACCGCCGAGGGCCTGATCCGCGGCTTCGTCCGCGGCTGGACGGGCGGTGGCGGTTCGGTACCGGAGGCCGTCCACGGCGCCTACCGGCGCTGGCTGATGACGCAGTACCAGCCCGCGCCCGACACCGAGCCGCAGCCCCGCCCGTACGACGGCTGGCTGTTGCGCCAGCCGTTCCTGTACGCGCGGCGGGCGCCGGGCAACGCCTGTCTGAGCGGGGTGTCCGAGCACCCGGTGTTCGAGGCGCCGTCCGCGATCGGGCGGCCGGGGCCGGTCAACCCCGGGTCCAAGGGCTGCGGCACGGTGATGCGCTCGGCGCCGTTCGGGCTGGCCCGGCTGGGCGTCGAGCAGTCCTTCGGGCTGGCCGTGCAGTGCGCCCAGCTCACCCACGGGCACCCGACCGGCTACCTCGCGGCGGGCGCCTTCGCGGCGCTGGTCGAGCGGCTCGTGAACGGGACGGAGCCGTGGGCGGCGGTCGGCGAGACCGTGGAGCAGATCCGCGAGCTGCCCTCGTCCAAGGAGACCGTCCAGGCCCTGGCCCGGGCGGTGCGGATCGCCCAGGAGTCCGAGCCCGGGGCGGAGGCGGTGGAGCGGGTCGGGCTCGGCTGGACCGCCGAGGAGTGCCTGGCCATCGCGGTGCACTCGCTGCTGGCGGCCACCCTCGACCCCGACCCGGTGCGCACCGCGCTGCTGCTGTCGGTCAACCACTCCGGCGACAGCGACTCGACCGGCGCGGTCTGCGGCAACCTGGTCGGGGCCGCGTACGGTGCCTCGGCGCTGCCCCCCGAGTGGGCCGGGGCGGTCGAGGGGCGGGCCGAGCTGCGGCAGGTCGCGGGCGACCTGCTGGTGCTGTTCGGCAGCCGCGACCCGCTCCACCCGGGGCTCGGCGGGCGCTACCCGGCCTGGTGAGCCGCCCGGGTGCCGCCTCGGCGCCCGGCCGACCCGGGGGCCCTCCGCGCGGCACCCGGCCGGCCCGGTGACTACCGCGCCGCGGGGTCGGCGACCTGACCCAGGAACAGCGGCCGCCCGCCGTGGGTGTCCCTGATCAGGAACAGGAACGGCCGGTCGATGTGCAGCTGGGCGGTCTGGTCCTGGGCCGGCGCGGCCGCCGCGGCGACCCCGACGCCGCTGCCCGCGGCCGCGACCGTGCCGTCCTCGTCGACCTCGACGGTGGCCTTCTGCACCACGGTGCTGACGGCGAGCGGTTCCTTGGCGATGCCGCTGAGGTCGGCCCGGTCGAAGACCGCGTTCACGCCGAGCGAGCGCAGCGCCGGGGTGAGCTCGTTGGACGTGTCGAAGTGGAAGCGCGGAAGCTGCAGGTCGACGCGCCGCTCGGCGAGGGCACCGAGGATCCGGTCGAGCTGGGGCTGGTCCAGGCCCTTGTCGAAGGCCGCGAAGCCGCCCTGCGCGGGGACGATCAGATCCATCACCAACCCGCCGTCCGCGTAAGGGAGTTCGACGGCCTGCCAGGGTTCGCCGACGATCCCGCCGGAGCCCTCGGCGTACTTGAACTCGCCGGTCTGGCTCATCGAGGGGACGGCCGGGGCGGAGCCGTCCAGCCTGTGGAACGGGCGGTCGGCGGTCTGTGCGGGCTTGAACGCGGAGGCCCACTTGGCCTTGAGGTAGAGCGCGTCGGTGAGCACCAGCCGGGTGGCCGGGGTGATGGTGTTCGGGGCAAAGAGGTCCTTGATGCGGCCCTCGGTGGCCTTCTCCACGGCCGCGTTGACGCTCTTGCGCGAGCCGTCCGGGTCCTTGGCGAAGTCGACGGGGTGCACGCCGGTGTCGAAGGCGGCGGCCAGGGTGGCCAGGTAGTCCGGCTGCACCGGGAAGCCCTGCTGGGTCCAGAGGTCGTCGCTCTGGCGCAGGGTGAGTCCGCCGGCGGAGGGGGTCCCGCGGTTCAGCGCGCCGGTGGCGAGGGCGTACTGCTGCGGGGTGAGTTCGGTGTGCAGGGCCTTGGCGAGCTCGTCGGCGGTGGCGCCGCGGGCACCGGGCAGCAGCATGGCGAGCACGGTGGCCAGGCCGGACGGCGAGACGACGAGGTTGCGGCCGGCGGCGTCGGGCCGCGCGCTGAGGGTGTGCAGGAGGTCGAGGCCGAAGGCGTCGGTGGCGGTCGCGGTCGCGGCCACCTGGGCCGGGTCGGCCGCCGGGCGGCTCGCGGGCGCCGAGGCCCGGAGCTCCGCGGGCGCGGCGGCTCCCTTGCTGCCGCACCCGGCGAGCAGTGGTGCAGCGAGCGCGGCGGCGAGGAGCAGCGCCGCCGGACGACGGGGTGGACGACGGGTTCCGGTGCTGCGGTTCGTCATGGCCCTTCGACGCGCGACCCCGCGGACCGGTTCCCCGGCGCCCGGCGGACCGGTTCCCCGGCGCCCGCCGGCCGGCTGTCCCGCCCGTCCCCGCCCGCTTCCGCTCAGTCCCAGAGCGCTCCGAGCTCCAGCAGCTCGTCCCGGTGCTCGATCCGCTCCACCCACTCGGCGGGCCAGACCGTCTCGCCGTGGTGGGCGCCCGCGAAGGCGCCGGTCAGGCAGGCGAGGGAGTCGGAGTCGCCACTGGAGTAGGCGGCCCGGCGGACGGCGGCCACCGGGTCGTCCGGCAGCAGCAGGAAGCAGAGCAGGCCGGTGCCGAAGGCCTCCTCGGCGACCCAGCCCTCGCCGGTGGCCAGGCAGGGGTCGGCCTCCGGATCCGGGGCGGCGAGCGCGGCGTCCAGCTGGTCGAGCACCGCCAGGCAGTCGTCCCAGCCGCGGGCGATGACGGCCTGCGGCGAGGGGCCGTACCAGTGGGCGGCGAGGTCCCCGAGCCAGAACTCGTCGTACCGCTCCCGGCTCGCCAGCGCGTACGCCCGCAGCACCGCGGGCAGGTCGGCCGGCGGCAGGCCCTCGGCGAGCTTGCGGACGGCGTACGCGGTCAGGTCGCTGGCGGCGAGCGCGGTGGGGTGGCCGTGGGTGAGCGCGGACTGCAGCTGGGCGGCACCGGCGAGCTGTCGGGCGTCCAGTTCGCGGACCAGCCCGATCGGGGCGACCCGCATGTTGGCGCCGCAGCCCTTGGAGCCGACGTCGCTCGCCTGCTGCCAGCGGACCCCGTCGTGGCTCAGCCGTTCGCAGGAACGCAGGCAGGTCATGCCGGGGGCGCGGTTGTTCTCCGGGGAGCGCCACCAGTCGACGAACTCCTCGCGGACGGGCCGCTCCAGGCGCAGCGGGGTCAGCGGCCCGCGTGCCAGGGCGGTGCGCAGGCCTCGGCCGAGGGCCAGCGTCATCTGGGTGTCGTCGGTGACCAACGCCCTGGCGGGCAGCGGGAGCCGCCGCCAGTCCGGATGGTCGGCGGCGATCGCCTCGACGGTCCTGAACTCCGTCACCCGGCCGATCGCGTCCCCGATCGCCAGCCCCAGCAGTGCTCCTGTCGCCTTGCCCACGGCACTTCCCCCTGTTCCGTCGCCCCGTCAGACCTCGACCGGCAGTTCCTTGAGCCCTCGGATCACGTAGCCCGGGCTCCACTCGGGCTCGCGGACGAGCCGCAGGCCCGGGGCCCGGCGCAGCAGGGTGCCGTAGGACTCGGTGAGTTCCAGTCTGGCAAGCGGGGCGCCCAGACAGAAGTGGATTCCGGCGCCGAAGGTGACGTGCGGGTTGTCGGTGCGGCCGAGGTCGAGGCGGTCGGGGTCGGCGAAGCGCTCGGGGTCGCGGTTGGCGGAGCCGAAGAGCAGGGCGATCTCGGAGCCGCGCGGGATGGTGACGCCGCGGACCTCGATGTCGTCCAGGACCCAGCGTTCGAACATCTGCAGCGGGGTGTCCCAGCGCATCAGTTCCTCGATCGCGGTGGGTAGCAGCTCGTCCACCGAGCCGCGCAGCCGGGCGAGTTCACCGGGGTTGCGGAACAGCGCCCACCAGCCGTTGCCGGTGGTGTTGACGGTCGCCTCGTGGCCGGCGTTGAGCAGCAGCACGCAGGTGGAGACCATTTCCTGCTCGCTGAGCGCGTCGGAGCCCTCCTGGGCCCGGATGAGCGCGCTGATCAGGTCCTCGCCCGGTTCCGACCGGCGCTCGCGGATCAGGGCGCGCAGGTAGTCGGAGAACTCGGTGCTCGCGGCGACGGCCCGGCGGGCGGTCTCCTCGGTCGGGTTGAGTTCGAACATCCCGGTGATGTCGGCGGACCACGGCCGCAGCAGGTGCCGGTCGCCCTCCGGGACGCCGAGCATCTCGGCGATCACGGCGACCGGCAGCGGCTCGGCGACGGTGGCGATCAGGTCGCCGCCGCCGGCCGCGAGCAGGTCGTCGACCAGCTCGCCGGCCAGGCGCCGGACGGTCGGGCGCAGGCCCTCGACCATGCGCGGGGTGAAGGCCTTGGAGACCAGCCGGCGGATCCGGGTGTGGTCGGGCGCCTCCAGGTCGAGCAGGCCGTGGTCGTTCAGGGTGTGGAAGGGCTCGTGCGCCGGGTCGGGCTCGGGGCGGCCGAACTCCGCGTGGCTGAAGCGGTGGGTGTAGGTGCGGCCGAGCCGTCGGTCGCGCAGCAGCGCGCTGACGTCCTCGTGGCGTGAGACGAGCCACTGGTTCGTCGGCTCGAAGTACGTCACCGGCGCGTGGGCGCGCAGCTCGGCGTACGCGTCGTACGGGTGGGCCACGAACGCCGCCGACCAGGGGTCGAACTTCGCCGTCGTCGTCATCGGTCGATCACTCCAGGCCGTGAGGGGAAGCCGGAAGGATCATCGTACGCAGGCGGTCCGTCCGTGGATAAGACCCTTCCGGCCCTTGCCCGTTCCCCCGACCCCGGCCCCCGGCCCCGCCTCCTCGGCCCCCGGTCGCTCGGCCCGCTCGGCCCGCTCAGGCGCGCTCCGTCACCAGCCGCCGCACCAGCTCGGGCAGCGCCTCCGAGATCGGCTCCCGGATCACCTCGTCCGCCGCCTCGTCGTACGGCGTCGGCTCGGCGTTCAGGATGATCAGCCGCGCCCCGGTCTTCACCGCGTTGTACGGCAGCGCCGCCACCGGGAACACCTGCAGGCTGGTGCCGACCGCGACGAAGACGTCGCAGGCCCGCGCGATCGAGTCGGCCTGCCCGAGCACCTCCGGGTCCAGGTTCTCGCCGAACATCACCGTCCGCGGCTTGAGGATCCCCCCGCACTCCCGGCACGCCGGGTCCGGCTCGCCCGCCTCGACCCGCGCCAGCGCATCCGCCATCGAGCCGACCACCCGGCAGCGCAGGCACTGCACCTCCCGTGCGGTGCCGTGCAGTTCGAGCACCTTGCGGCCGCTCAGCCCGGCCGCCTGGTGCAGCCCGTCCACGTTCTGGGTGAGCACCCGCAGCGGCAGCCCGGAGCGCTCCAGGTCGACCAGCGCGCGGTGCCCGGCGTTCGGCTCTGCGGCCAGCGCGCCCGTCTCCAGCCGCATCCGCCAGGCCCGCCGCCGGATCTCCGGATCCTCCCGGTACGGCCCGATGGTGACCAGCTCCTGCGCCGACGGGTCCTTCTGCCACAACCCCTGCGGGCCGCGGTAGTCGGGGATGCCGGAATCGGTCGAGATGCCCGCGCCGGTGAGCACGGCGATCAGGGGTCGCTTCGCGTTCATGCCCGGACGCTACGGCCACGGGCCCTCCCCCGGCCACCGAAAATCCGGGTACGGCCGCGGGCACGACCGCCTCGTCCGGCGCGGGCCGGGGCCGCTGTTCACCCCGCTCGGGCCGGGCTGCCGTTCACCGCGCGCGGGCCGGGGTCGCCGTTCACCCCGCTCGGGCCGGGCCGCCGTTCACCCCGCTCGGGCCGGGCCGCCGTTCACCCCGCTCGGGCCGGGCTGCCGTTCACCGCGCGCGGGCCGGGGTCGCCGTTCATCCGGCGCGGGCCGGTGTTCCGGACGGGCCGAGCGGCGTCGCGCCGCGGTCAGACGAGCACCGGCCGCGGTGCGGACACCGGGCGGGCGAGCGGGGCCAGCGCGACCAGGTAGCAGGCGGCGGCGAGCGGGATGAGGGCCAGGTCGACCCCCGAGGCGAGGGTGCCGAGCAGCACCAGCACCGGGCTCCACCAGCGCAGCGTCCGGGAGCGGCCGACCGCGACGGCGGTCAGCAGCGCCAGCAGGCCGACGTAGAAGAGCAGCGGGCCGACCTGGTAGACGGCCGGCAGGACCCCGGGGACGCCCTGCACCCGGTCGAACAGCCGCGCCTGCTCGGCCTTGTCCGCCGCCGCGAGGCCGACGACCAGGTCGATCCCGATCTGCGCCAGCGAGCAGAGCAGCCCCACGAAGGCGGTCGCCGTCGCCGCCCCGGCCGCGATCCGCCCGGCCGTGCCGTGCGGGGCGAGCTTGCGGCGCAGGACGAGGAAGACGGGGGCGAAGAGGAGCAGTCCGGCGAACATCGCGGTGTGACCGGCCGTCCAGCCGAGGCCCGGCTCGCGGGAGCCCGGCACCAGGCGGATGCCGCCGTAGAGGGCCATCAGGGCGGGGGCTCCCACGACGGCGAGCGGGGTGACGCGGGTGAGGTCCGCGGTGCGGGCGGGCCGGGCGGCGCGACCGGTGCGGGTGGTTCGGGTGGCCTGGGCGGCGCGAGTGGCGTTCATCTGACGATCTCCAGTGGTGTGGGCCTGTCCGACACCCCAGAGCCTCCCGGTCCGGGCTCTCCTCGCGGATCGCCCGCACCGGCGAACTCCCGGCCTCCCCCGCACGAGGGAGCCCGCCGCCACGCGGGAGCCCGCACACCCCGAACCCCACGCCCCGAACCCCACGCCCCGAACCCGGGCCTCAGGACCCCCGCCCACAGGACCCCCGGCGCTCAGGACCCCCGCCCACAGGACCCCCGGCGCTCAGGACCCCCGCCCACAGGACCCCCGGCGCTCAGGACCCCCGGCCCTCAGGACTCCCCCACCACCACCGCGCCCGCCTCGTACGCGAACACCACCGCGTGCACCCGGTCCCGCAGCCCGAGCTTGCCCAGCACATTGCTGACGTGCGTCTTCACCGTGTGCTCGCTGACCACCAGCTCGGCCGCGATCTCGGCGTTGGACAGCCCGCGCGCGATCAGCCGCAGCGTCTCCTGCTCGCGCAGGGTCAGCTGCTCCAGCAGCTTGGACGGCGGACGCACCGCCCGCTCCGGCGCCCCCGGCCGCCGGGCGGCGAACTCGCCGATCAGCCGCCTGGTCACCGAGGGAGCGAGCAGCGCCTCCCCCGAGGCGACCATGCGCACCCCGTGCGCCAGGTCGTCCCGCCGGACGTCCTTCAGCAGGAAGCCACTGGCCCCCGCGTACAGCGCGTCGAAGACGTAGTCGTCGATGTCGAAGGTGGTCAGCATGATCACCTTGGTGGACGGGAACTCCGCGCACACCCGGCGGGCGGCCTCCAGCCCGTCCATCACCGGCATCCGGACGTCCAGCAGCAGCACGTCGGGGCCGTGCGCGCGGACCGCTTCCACCGCCTCGGCGCCGTCGGCCGCCTCGGCCACCACCTCGATGTCCGGCTGCGCGTCCAGGATCATCCCGAACCCGGCCCGCACCAGCTCCTGGTCGTCCGCGACGACCACCCGAATCGGCGTCATCCGCCCACCCCTTCCGCTCTTCCGCCCGCCTGCAGCGGCAGCCGGGCGCTCACCACGAAACCCCTTCCCTCCGGTCCCGGGCCGGCCTCGGCCCGCCCGCCGCAGGCCGCCGCCCGCTCGCGGATGCCGACCAGCCCGCGCCCGCCGGACCAGCCGACCACCGCACGGCCGGCCGTCGGCGGCACCCCGTGGCCGTTGTCGGAGACCACGACCTCCAGCACCTCCCCGGTCCGCCGGACCCGGACCGCCGCCCGGTCGGCCCCGGCGTGCTTGACCGTGTTGGTCAGCGCCTCCTGCACGATCCGGTACGCCGCAGCTTCCACATCGGCGGGCAACCCGCCCTTCCCGTCGGGGAGTTCGATCTCGACCCGCAGGCCGGCTCCGCGCACCCGCTCGGCCACGTCGGCGAGTTCGGCCAGCCGGGGCTGCGGCGCCAGCTGCCGGCCCGCCTCCGGATCCTTCAACACGCCGAGCACTCTCCGCAGTTGGACCATCGCGTCCCGGCCGGCGTCACCGATGGCGTCGAACGCGCGGATCGCCCGGTCCGGATCGCTGCGCACCACCACCGGCCCGGCCTCGGCCTGGATCACCATCAACGAGACGGCGTGCGCCAGGATGTCGTGCATCTCCCGGGCGATCCTGGCCCGCTCCTCCGCGACCGCCCGCGCCGCGTCGCTCGCCGCCCGCTCACCGGCTTCCCGGGCCCGCTCCGCCTGCACCCGGGCCAACTGCCGCTGGGCACGCACCAGCGAGCCGAAGACGAAGGTGCCGACGGAGGTGACGAGGCTGAACAGCGCGCCGTTCGGCGAGTGGGTGCCGAGGACGTTGCCGGCCACCACCACGGCCAGCACGCTCCACCGCATCCGGTCCGAGGAGCGCTCCGCCACCGTGTACAGGGCGATCACCCCGGACAGTGGCACCTGGGGGTTCGCCGAGTGCGCCACGACCGAGATCACCAGCGCCGGCGCCGTCGCCAGCAGCAGCACCGTCAGCGGTCCCCGGCGCCGCCAGGGCAGCGGCAGGGCGGTCGTCACCGCGAGCAGGTAGATCCACCACGGCCGGGCCGTCTCGTCCTGGGACACCGCCCACACCGCGACCCCGGCCGCGGCCACCGCCAGCAGCGGGTCCAGCACGTACGGCCCCAGCCCGGCCGGCCGGTTCGACCGGCCCGACGCACGCTCCACCCCGCTACCTCCCCCGTAGCCGGGGACACCGCCCCCGCGGAGAAGATCATGCCCTACCGGCAGGGCCTCCGGTACGGCCCGGTCAGGCACCGCTGACCGTCACGCCGCCGGTCTCCGCCCGAGCGGTGATGCTGCGCGCCGCCCCCTGCTGCGAGGGGATGCCCACGTCCACCCCGCCGACCGAGGCGTGCGCGTCCACCGCGTACGCCTCCCCGGTCGGCACCGTGACCCGCACGCCGCCGTTCGAGGTCGTCGCCTCCACCTTCGACGGCGCGGCCGCGAAATCGGCCCGCACCCCGCCGTTCACCGCGGTCAGCTTCGCCCGCGGGGAGGTCAGCCCGCTCGCCTCGACCCCGCCGTTCTTGACGTCCACGTCCACCTCGGCGGCCAGCCCGGTCAGCTTGATCCCGCCGTTGGTCTCCTTCACCCGCACCTTGGTCCCGGCCGGCACCTGCACGGTGTACCCGATCCCGCAGTGGTCGCAGTCGTACGTCAGCCGGAGCACGCCGTCCTTGACCTCGTGCGTGCTCTTCGGCGCGTCCCCCCGGTAGTTCTGGTTCTCGACGACGTGCACGGCGTCACCGCCGCCGTTCACCACCACACCGCCGTTCTCCCCCTCGACCACCAGCTCCCTGACCGGCTCCGCCACCCCGTAGCCGACCGTCCGGTGCTCCTGGTCGTCCCCGATCGGCAGACAGCCCGACATCCCGGCCAGCACCCCCGCCGTGATCGCCATCGCGCCCAGTACCCGCTTCATCCCCGGCCCCCTTCGCAAGCCCGTCATCCCGACACCGAGAACCCTCCCCCGCCCGCGCCCTCCCCCACCTCCCTCCCCGGAGCGGTTCCTGCCCCTCCCCCGCACGGGTGAGCCGCCGGCCCGCCGCCCGCGGCTCGGAACCCGCGGCCCCGCGGCCCCGCAGCCCGGAAACGCCGCAGGGCGGCCACCCCGTGAGGGGTGACCGCCCTGCGATCAGTGACCTGGGCCACTCCTGCCCGATGACGGGCGAGGAGGGGGACTCAGCCGGTGTACGGGCCGTAGTCGTAGTCGTCCAGCGGAACGGCCTGGCCGGAGCCGGCGCCGAAGGGCGACAGGTCGTAGTCGTCGTAGCCGACGGCCGAGTACATCGCGGCCTTGGCCTCTTCGGTCGGCTCGACCCGGATGTTGCGGTAGCGGGGCAGACCCGTACCGGCCGGGATGAGCTTACCGAGGATGACGTTCTCCTTGAGGCCCAGCAGCGGGTCCGACTTGGCGTGGATCGCCGCGTCGGTGAGGACCCGGGTCGTCTCCTGGAAGGAGGCGGCCGACAGCCAGGACTCGGTGGCCAGCGAGGCCTTGGTGATACCCATCAGCTGCGGACGGCCGGAGGCGGGGTGACCGCCCTCGGCGACCACACGACGGTTCTCGGTCTCGAAGCGGCCGCGCTCGACGAGCTCGCCCGGGAGCAGCTCGGCGTCGCCCGACTCGATGATCGTCACGCGGCGGAGCATCTGCCGGATGATGATCTCGATGTGCTTGTCGTGGATCGACACGCCCTGCGAGTTGTAGACCTTCTGGACCTCGGCGACCAGGTGGACCTGGACGGCACGCTGGCCCATGATGCGCAGGACGTCGTGCGGGTTGGTGGCACCCATGGTCAGCTTCTGGCCGACCTCGACCGCCTCGCCCTCGCTGACCAGCAGCTTCACACGCTTGGAGACCGGGTAGGCGATCTCGTCGCTGCCGTCGTCCGGGGTGATGACGATCTTGCGGGTCTTCTCGGTGTCCTCGATCCGCGCCCGGCCGGTGGCCTCCGAGATCGGGGCCACACCCTTGGGGGTACGGGCCTCGAAGAGCTCGACGACACGCGGCAGACCCTGGGTGATGTCGTCACCGGCCACACCACCGGTGTGGAAGGTACGCATCGTCAGCTGGGTACCGGGCTCACCGATGGACTGGGCGGCGATGATGCCGACCGCCTCACCGATGTCGACCAGCTTGCCGGTGGCCAGCGAACGCCCGTAGCACATGGCGCAGGTGCCGACGGCCGACTCACAGGTCAGGATCGAGCGGGTCTTGACCTCGCCGATGCCGTGGCGGATCAGCTCGTCGATCAGCACGTCACCGAGGTCGGTGTTCGCGGTGGCCAGCAGCTTGCCGTCGATGGTGATGTCTTCGGCGAGCATGCGGGCGTACACGCTGGTCTCGACGTCGTCGGCCTTGCGCAGCACGCCGTCCGCACCCACGGAGCCGATCGCCAGCTTCAGGCCGCGCTCGGTGCCGCAGTCCTCCTCGCGAATGATGACGTCCTGGGAGACGTCGACCAGACGACGGGTGAGGTAGCCGGAGTCGGCGGTACGGAGGGCGGTGTCGGCCAGACCCTTACGGGCACCGTGGGTGGAGATGAAGTACTCCAGCACGGTGAGACCCTCACGGAACGACGCCTTGATGGGTCGCGGGATGGTCTCGTTCTTGGCGTTCGACACCAGACCACGCATACCGGCGATCTGGCGCATCTGCATCATGTTTCCGCGAGCACCCGAGTCGACCATCATGAAGATGGGGTTCGTCTTCGGGAAGTTCACGTTCATGGCCTCGGCGACCTCGTTGGTCGCCTGGGTCCAGATGCCGATGAGCTCCTGCTTGCGCTCGTCGTTGGTGATCAGGCCGCGCTCGTACTGACGCTGGACCTTCTCCGCCTTCGCCTCGTAGCCCTCGAGGATCTGGGGCTTGTTCGGCGGGACGACGACGTCCGAGATCGAGACGGTGACGCCCGAGCGGGTCGACCAGTGGAAGCCGGCCGCCTTCAGGTTGTCCAGGGTCGCCGCGACGACGACCTTGGGGTAGCGCTCCGCCAGGTCGTTGACGATCGCGGAGAGCTGCTTCTTGCCCACCTCGTAGTCGACGAACGGGTAGTCCTCGGGCAGCAGCTCGTTGAAGAGCGCGCGGCCCAGGGTGGTGGTCAGGCGGAAGGGCTCGCCCTCGTACCAGGTCGGCTGGCCGTCCTCGTCCACCGGAGCGGCCCAGCCGCGCGGCGGGACGGTGCCGGCCGGCAGGCGCAGCTCGATCGGGGCCTGGACGTCCAGGTCGCGGGCGTCGAAGGCCATGATCGCCTCGGCGGTCGACGAGAAGGTGCGGCCGGCGCCCTTCACGTTGTCGCGGTCCGAGGTGAGGAAGAACAGGCCCAGCACCATGTCCTGGGTCGGCATGGTGACGGGGCGACCGTCGGCCGGCTTCAGGATGTTGTTCGAGGACAGCATCAGGATGCGGGCCTCGGCCTGCGCCTCCGCGGAGAGCGGCAGGTGGACGGCCATCTGGTCACCGTCGAAGTCCGCGTTGAACGCGGTGCAGACGAGCGGGTGGATCTGGATGGCCTTGCCCTCGACCAGCTGCGGCTCGAAGGCCTGGATGCCGAGGCGGTGCAGGGTGGGCGCACGGTTCAGCAGGACCGGGTGCTCGGCGATGACCTCTTCGAGGACGTCCCACACGACCGGACGGGCGCGCTCGACCATGCGCTTGGCCGACTTGATGTTCTGCGCGTGGTTCAGGTCGACCAGGCGCTTCATCACGAACGGCTTGAAGAGCTCCAGCGCCATGGCCTTCGGCAGACCGCACTGGTGCAGCTTGAGCTGCGGGCCGACGACGATGACCGAACGGGCCGAGTAGTCGACTCGCTTGCCGAGCAGGTTCTGACGGAAACGACCCTGCTTGCCCTTCAGCATGTCGCTGAGGGACTTCAGCGGGCGGTTGCCCGGGCCGGTGACCGGACGGCCGCGGCGGCCGTTGTCGAACAGCGCGTCGACGGCCTCCTGGAGCATGCGCTTCTCGTTGTTCACGATGATCTCGGGGGCACCGAGGTCGAGGAGGCGCTTCAGGCGGTTGTTGCGGTTGATCACGCGGCGGTACAGGTCGTTCAGGTCGGAGGTCGCGAAGCGGCCACCGTCCAGCTGCACCATCGGACGCAGGTCCGGCGGGATGACCGGGACGCAGTCCAACACCATGCCGTTGGGCTTGTTGGTGGTCTGCAGGAACGCGGAGACGACCTTGAGGCGCTTCAGCGCACGGGTCTTCTTCTGGCCCTTGCCGGTGCGGATGATCTCGCGCAGGCGCTCGGACTCCTCCGCCAGGTCGAAGTTCTCGAGGCGGTCCTTGAGGGCCGCCGCGCCCATCGAGCCGGAGAAGTAGGTGCCGAAGCGGTCGCGCAGCTCGCGGTAGAGCAGCTCGTCGCCCTCGAGGTCCTGGACCTTGAGGTTCTTGAAGCGGGCCCACACCTCGTCGAGGCGGTCGAGCTCGCGCTGCGCGCGGTCGCGCAGCTGCTTCATCTCGCGCTCGGCGCCCTCGCGCACCTTGCGGCGCACGTCGGCCTTGGCGCCCTCGGCCTCCAGCTCGGCCAGGTCGGTCTCGGCCTTCTTGGCACGGCCTTCGAGGTCGGAGTCGCGGCGGTTCTCGATCTGCTGGCGCTCGACCGAGACGTGCGCCTCCAGGGACGGCAGGTCGCGCTGGCGGCGCTCGTCGTCGACCCAGGTGATCATGTAGGCGGCGAAGTAGATGACCTTCTCGAGGTCCTTCGGCGCCAGGTCCAGCAGGTAGCCCAGACGGGACGGGACACCCTTGAAGTACCAGATGTGGGTGACCGGGGCGGCCAGCTCGATGTGGCCCATCCGCTCGCGGCGCACCTTGGCGCGGGTCACCTCGACGCCGCAGCGCTCACAGATGATGCCCTTGAAGCGGACGCGCTTGTACTTGCCGCAGTAGCACTCCCAGTCCCGGGTGGGGCCGAAGATCTTCTCGCAGAAGAGCCCGTCCTTTTCCGGCTTCAGGGTGCGGTAGTTGATGGTCTCCGGCTTCTTGACCTCGCCGTGCGACCACTGGCGGATGTCGTCGGCGGTGGCCAGGCCGATGCGGAGCTCGTCGAAGAAGTTGACGTCAAGCACTGGTCGTCAAGCCCTCTTTCGTAAGTCGAGAGTCGTTCATGTGGTCTGAGGGGGGCCTGGGGGCGGGCCGGCCGCGGTCGTGCGGCCGGCCCGGCCTCCGTCAGACCTCTTCGACGCTGCTCGGCTCGCGCCGGGACAGGTCGATGCCGAGCTCCTCGGCGGCGCGGAACACGTCCTCGTCGGAGTCCCGCATCTCGATGGACTGGCCGTCCGAGGACAGCACCTCCACGTTGAGGCAGAGCGACTGCATTTCCTTGATGAGGACCTTGAAGGACTCGGGAATGCCGGGCTCGGGGATGTTCTCGCCCTTGACGATGGCCTCGTAGACCTTCACGCGGCCGAGCACGTCGTCGGACTTGATGGTGAGCAGCTCCTGCAGCGCGTAGGCCGCGCCGTACGCCTCAAGGGCCCACACCTCCATCTCACCGAAGCGCTGACCACCGAACTGCGCCTTACCACCGAGCGGCTGCTGGGTGATCATCGAGTACGGACCGGTCGAACGGGCGTGCAGCTTGTCGTCGACCAGGTGGTGCAGCTTGAGGATGTACATGTAGCCGACCGAGACCGGCATCGGGAACGGCTCGCCGGAGCGGCCGTCGAACAGCCGGGCCTTGCCGGTGGAGTTCACCAGGCGCTCACCGTCACGGGTGAGGGTGGTGTTGTCCAGCAGGCCGGTGATCTCGTCCTCGCGGGCGCCGTCGAAGACCGGGGTGGCGAGGTTGGTGCCACCGTCGACCTGGTCGGCGCCGATCGCCTGCAGGCGCTGGGCCCACTCGTCGGCGAGGCCGGAGACGTCCCAGCCCTGCTTGGCGAGCCACCCGAGGTGGATCTCCAGGACCTGTCCCGGGTTCATTCGGGACGGGACGCCCAGCGGGTTGAGGATGATGTCGACCGGGGTGCCGTCCTCCAGGAACGGCATGTCCTCGACCGGCAGGATCTTGGAGATGACGCCCTTGTTGCCGTGACGGCCGGCGAGCTTGTCACCGTTGGTGATCTTGCGCTTCTGGGCCACGTAGACGCGGACCAGCTGGTTGACGCCCGGGGGCAGCTCGTCGCCCTCTTCGCGGTCGAAGACGCGGACGCCGATGACCTTGCCGGACTCACCGTGCGGCACCTTCAGCGAGGTGTCGCGGACCTCACGGGCCTTCTCACCGAAGATCGCGCGGAGCAGGCGCTCCTCGGGGGTCAGCTCGGTCTCGCCCTTCGGGGTGACCTTGCCGACCAGGATGTCGCCGGTGACGACGTCGGCGCCGATGCGGATGATGCCGCGCTCGTCGAGGTCGGCGAGGACCTCCTCGGAGACGTTCGGGATGTCCCGGGTGATCTCCTCGGGGCCGAGCTTGGTGTCACGGGCGTCGACCTCGTGCTCCTCGATGTGGATCGAGGAGAGGACGTCGTCCTGCACGAGGCGCTGCGACAGGATGATCGCGTCCTCGTAGTTGTGACCCTCCCACGACATGAACGCCACGAGCAGGTTCTTGCCGAGGGCCATCTCGCCCTCGTCGGTGCAGGGGCCGTCGGCCAGCACCTGGTTGACCTCGACCCGGGCGCCCTCGTCCACGAGCACCTTCTGGTTGAAGGCGGTGCCCTGGTTGGAGCGGGTGAACTTGGCGGCGCGGTACGTGGTGTACGTGCCGTCGTCGTTGGCCACGGTGACGTAGTCGGCCGAGACCTCCTGGACGACACCGGCCTTCTCGGCGGTGATGACGTCGGCGGCGTCGACGGCGCAGCGGTACTCCATGCCGGTGCCGACCAGCGGGGCCTCGCTCTTCAGCAGCGGCACCGCCTGACGCATCATGTTCGAGCCCATGAGCGCGCGGTTGGCGTCGTCGTGCTCGAGGAACGGGATCATGGCGGTCGCGACCGACACCATCTGGCGCGGCGAGACGTCCATGTAGTCGATCTCGGAGCCCGGGATGTAGTCGATCTCGCCGCCACGGCGGCGGACGAGGACACGCGGCTCGGCGAAGGTCAGCTCCGCCGTCAGCGGGGCGTTCGCCTGCGCGATGACGTAGCGGTCCTCCTCGTCGGCGGTCAGGTAGTCCACCTGCTCGGTGACCACACCGTCGACGACCTTGCGGTACGGGGTCTCGATGAAGCCGAAGGCGTTGACCCGGCCGTACGAGGCCAGCGACCCGATCAGACCGATGTTCGGGCCTTCGGGGGTCTCGATCGGACACATGCGGCCGTAGTGCGAGGGGTGCACGTCACGGACCTCGAAGCCGGCGCGCTCACGGGAGAGACCGCCGGGGCCGAGGGCGGACAGACGACGCTTGTGGGTCAGGCCCGACAGCGGGTTCGTCTGGTCCATGAACTGCGACAGCTGGCTGGTGCCGAAGAACTCCTTGATGGAGGCGACGACCGGCCGGATGTTGATCAGGGTCTGCGGCGTGATCGCCTCGACGTCCTGGGTGGTCATGCGCTCGCGCACGACGCGCTCCATACGGGCGAGACCCGTACGGACCTGGTTCTGGATGAGCTCGCCGACGTTGCGCAGGCGACGGTTGCCGAAGTGGTCGATGTCGTCGACCTCGACCACGATGTCGCGGCCCTCGCCGTCACGCCACTCGGTCTCGCCCGCGTGCAGCTTCACCAGGTACTTGATCGCACCGATGATGTCGGGCTCGGTGAGCACGCCGGAGTCCAGCGACTCGGCGTTGCCCAGCTTGCGGTTGACCTTGTAGCGGCCGACCTTCGCGAGGTCGTAGCGCTTCGGGTTGAAGTAGAGGTTCTCGAGCAGGGTCTGCGCGGCCTCACGCGTCGGCGGCTCGCCCGGACGCAGCTTGCGGTAGATGTCCAGCAGCGCGTCGTCCTGGCCCTGGGTGTGGTCCTTCTCCAGGGTGGCGCGCATCGACTCGTACTCGCCGAACTCCTCGAGAATCATCTCGTTGGTCCAGCCGAGCGCCTTGAGCAGCACGGTGACGGACTGCTTGCGCTTGCGGTCGATGCGGACGCCGACCATGTCGCGCTTGTCGATCTCCATCTCCAGCCAGGCACCACGCGAGGGGATGACCTTGCAGGAGTAGATGTCCTTGTCGGACACCTTGTCCAGGGTGGAGTCGAAGTACACACCCGGGGAGCGGACCAGCTGCGAGACGACGACACGCTCGGTGCCGTTGATCACGAACGTGCCCTTGTGGGTCATGAGCGGGAAGTCGCCCATGAAGACCGTCTGAGACTTGATCTCACCGGTCTCGTTGTTGGTGAACTCAGCCGTGACGAAGAGCGGGGCCGCGAACGTGAAGTCGCGGTCCTTGCACTCGTCAATGGAGTTCTTCGGCGGCTCGAAACGGTGGTCGCGGAAGGTCAGGGACATCGACCCGCTGAAGTCCTCGATCGGCGAGATCTCCTCGAAGATCTCCTCCAGACCGGACTTGGTGGGGACGTCCTGACCACTCTCCAGGGCCGCCTCGACCCGGGACTTCCAGGCCGCGTTGCCGAGCAGCCAGTCAAAGCTCTCGGTCTGCAGGGCCAGGAGGTTCGGGACCTCGAGGGGCTCCTTGATCTTCGCGAACGAGACGCGGAGCGGGGCGGTGGATGCGGCGGAATTGTTCGAGGCGTTGCGCGGCGCGGCCAAGAGGGGGGTCCTTCCGAGGGCTCGGAGCTCACTACGCGCGTACCAGCCGGGCCTGCTTGGGCTTGGTCCCGCCTCCATCGCCACCGGCCTCCGCCGGGGTCGAAACCCCAGGTCAGAGCCGCTTTGCGGAGGCGATGCCAGACCCCTTCAGGGCAACGCAAACTCCGGGCGACGAGTCACGGAGCAGCTAACAGGCAGCGCAAAGGGACAGTGTAGCCAAAGGCCACACTGCTGTCCAGCTCTGATTCGGAGACCGAATCGGAGACTCCTCCCGGTAGCCGGGGAGCGCGGACGCCCACCGGGTACTGCTCTAACTCACGTGGAGTCATTTCCCGCCGGAGCCACTGGTTATGCATCCAGCAGCGGACCAACCGGGCGGACTCGCGCCTTGAGAATCGCGCGCCGCGCCTGGTTCGTCAAGGGCCCGCCGACGGCGCGGGCCTCACCCCGTTCATCGGCCCGGACCCCTCCCGCGTTACAGAACCCGTGGTGGGGGCCACCCGACGACGGTGATCACCATACCTCTCGCCACCGACGGTGCCGAGTGCGCGATCGGCCACACCGGTGGAACGCGTCGACCCGGACGGCGGAACGCGGCCGGCGGCCGGCCCCGCCCCCGGGAACGCGAAAAGGCCGGGCCGACCACCCGCAAGGGTGATCGGCCCGGCCGCACGCCCCCTCAGAGGGGGCGCAAGATCACTTGACGGTGACCTTGGCGCCGGCACCCTCAAGGGCAGCCTTGGCCTTCTCGGCAACGTCCTTGGCAACCTTCTCCAGGACCTTGGCACCAGCGGTGTCAACGAGGTCCTTGGCCTCCTTCAGGCCGAGGGAGGTCAGGGTGCGCACCTCCTTGATGACCTGGATCTTCTTGTCGCCGGCACCGTCGAGGATGACGTCGAACTCGTCCTGCTCCTCAACGGCCTCGGCGGCCGGGCCGGCAGCACCGGCGGCGGCAACGGCGACCGGGGCGGCAGCGGTGACGTCGAACTTCTCCTCGAAGGCCTTCACGAAGGCAGCGAGCTCGATGAGGGTGAGCTCCTCGAACTGCGCGAGCAGCTCGTCCTGGGTCAGCTTCGCCATGATGGCGTCCTTCCACTAAATCGGCAGGTGGTGCCGGATGTACGGGTTGGGCGGGCACGGGCCCGCAGCGAGGCGTGAGCCTGCCGAATTACTCGGCGGCAGCGTCCTCGGCGGCGGGAGCCGGCGTACCGGCACCGCCCTGCTCGACCTTGTCGCGCAGCGCGTCCACAGTGCGGACGAGCTTCGACGGCAGGGCCTGGAAGAGCGCGGCAGCCTGGGACTGCTTGGCCTTCAGGGCACCCGCCAGCTTGGCGAGCAGCACCTCGCGGGACTCGAGGTCCGCGAGCTTCTTGATCTCATCGGCGGACAGCGCCTTACCGTCAAGGACACCGCCCTTGATGATGAGAGCGGGGTTCTCCTTGGCGAAGTCACGCAGAGCCTTCGCCGACTCCACCGGGTCACCGGTGACGAAGGCGACAGCCGTCGGACCGTTGAACAGGTCGTCGAGCTCCGTGATCCCGACCTCATTGGCCGCGATCTTGGTCAGCGTGTTCTTCACCACGGCGTACTCGGCGTTGTCGCCGAGCGAGCGACGCAGGGTCTTGACCTGCTTCACCGAGAGACCGCGGTACTCGGTCAGCAGCGCCGCAGAGGAGCCACGGAACTTGTCCGTGATCTCGGCGACGGCGGCAGCCTTGTCGGGCCTGGCCATAGGCTTACGCCTCCTTCCGTGATGTCGAATTCGGGCCGACCGCGAAAGTCGACCAATGTCGCCGCGGACCGACCGGACGGAAGGAAGCTCTTGCAGAAATGCAACGAGCCCCGGTGCGCAGGGGCACGGGGCTCGGAACGACCTCGACGGACACCCACGCGAACGCGGGACCCGGAAGTCGAAGCTCCAGACGCACCTGCGCGGGCTGCCTGCGACGAATCGCAGATCCTTCGGCCACCGACTCCCTTGCGGGGGCGCGGCGACAACCAGCGGTCTTTGGCTTCGGCCAGATTAGCCGGAGGCGTTCCCCAGGTGCAAATCACCCTCGGACGGACCGGCCCGGAACGGCCTCCCGGGCGGTTCCGGAGTGGTTCCGGAGCAGTTCCGGAGCGGTTCCGGAGCGGTTCCGGGGACGCCCTGCCGGGCCCGGCGGGGCTCGGCGGGCTCAGCGAGCCGGCGGCGGGACCGTCCGGACGCCGGTGTCGGCGGTGTCCGCCTCGGCCGGCGCCTGCGCCGAGAGCAGCGCCCCGGCGAGGTCGGTGTAGAGCACCGAGTCGTCCGCCCGGCCGCTGTCCCCGCTGCCGGTGCGCTGGAGCCGGACCAGCTGGTCCTTGTCGTTGAGCCAGAGGTCCACGGTGAGCGAGAGCGAGCCGCCGGGCGCGAGCGCGGCCCGCAGGCCGTCCCGTCGGGTCTGGCTCAGCTGGGTCTGGGCGGCCGCGTACTTCTCGGCGGTGGTGGTGACCCGGTAGTGCTCGACGGTCGAGTCCTCGTACTTCTCCTCGCCGACGAAGGCGGGGTCCACCCCGTCGGCGGTGGCCGCGGCCAGCGCCTCGACCGGGTTCAGCAGGTCGACCAGGCCGGCGTACGGGATCTCCTTGTGGCCGTCCGGGTCCGGCGGGACGGTGAAGCGCTCCCAGTGCTTACCGCCCTGGCGGGCCGCGGTGGCGGCGTCGCCGCCCTGGTAGGCGACGGTGTCCACGACGATCAGCTGTTCGGCGTCGGCCGGGGTGGAGCGCTTGATCTGCAGCGCCGTCTTGGGCGCCCAGAACAGCGGACCCGACCCGGCGTCCGCGCCGAGCCGGTAGCTGACCTTGGCGCGGCGGGCGGTCTGCATGGCCAGCTGGGCGGAGAGCAGCACCCCGTGCGGGGAGCGGTCGGTCGGCTTGGCCGGGCCGGTCGGAAGGGATCCGGTCGGCGAGACGCTGGTCGGGGTCGGACTGCCGGACGGCGTGGCGGTCGCGTCGTCCCCGCCGCCGCATCCGCTCAGCCCGCTCGCCAGCAGGGCGACGACGGCCACTGCCGCCAACCGCTGCCGTCCCGCCACGTCCGTTCCCTTCGTCGCCGGCCCCGTCCGGCGGCCGTCCTCGTCCGGCCACCATGCCACCCGTCCCCGGCCCGGCGGGTGGCGGCCCCCTGGTCGGATCGCGCGGACCCGGCCGGATCCACCGGTCGGCCGAGCGGGCCCGGTCACGGGCCCGGGCCGATCAGCCCGCGAGCAGCTTCAGCAGGTCGGCCTCGCTGCCGAGGTCGGTGGCGGCGGGCGCGGTGATCGCGGCGGCCTTGCCGAGGCCGGAGTACTTGACGGTGACGGCCTGCTTCGGGCCGTTCGCGTCGCCGTACTCCTGGTACTGGACGAGTTCCTGCTTGCCGTTCAGCCAGAAGTCGAAGGTGAGGGTCTTGCCGTCCTGCTCCAGCGTCTTCTGGACGACCTTGCGCTGCTCCTCGGGGAGCGCCGCCATCCCGGCCACCAGGGTGGCGGTGTCCTCGACCGCCTTCAGGTGGGTGGTCTGGGCGCCGTCCAGGGTCTCCTCGCCGACCTTGGACAGCTTGCCGCTCTGGGCCGCGACGGTGAGCAGGACGACCGGGTTCAGCATCTGGCCGGCCGCCCGGAAGCCGTCGCCGGCCTCGTTGCCGGCGGGCAGCTTGACCCAGTGCTTGCCGCCCAGGGCCGCGGCCGCGTCGTCCGTGCCGAGGTAGGCGTCCGGCCCGATCACCCGGATCTTGAGCTTCTTGCCGCCCATGTCGCCGACCAGGTCGACGGAGGCCTTGCCCGGCTCCTTCCAGTCGGCGTCGCCGGTGCCGCCGCCCTTGCTGTCGTCCGGGCTGACCATGCTGACCTTGCCGTTGCCGGCCTTCTGCATCACCAGCGCGGAGGCGGTCAGCGCCGCCTTCGGGTCCCCGGTCAGCGCCGCCGCGATGGGGTCGCCCCCCTTGGCGTCACCGCCCTTGGCGTCGTTGCCGCCCTTGCTGCCACCGCAGGCGGTGACCGCACCGAGCAGGACGGCCGTCGTCGCGACGACCGAAGCGAGGCGCACAGCGCGCATGGAGGTACCCCCGTGAGATCCGTAACAGCTTCACGGAAGAGCCGATTGTCAGCTCTTCCCAGGCATTGCCCAGCCGGACTCTAACGGATCGTCGGAGCCGCCACGCAGCGGATTCCGGGCCTCCGGTCAGCCTCCTGCGGCGGGTGTCGCGTCGTCCGTGCCGGAGGAGGGGACGTCGGTCGTGGTCACGGTGGTTCCGTCGCTCCCCCGGACCGTCTCGCGCAGCCGGAGCAACCGCTCGCCGGGTCCCACCCAGACGTCGAAGGCGATCGCCGTCACCCCGTGCTGCCGGTACCAGTCCACCGTCGCGGCACGCCGCTGCGGGCTCGACTCCGGGTCCGCAGCGAAGAACTCCTCCACCGGTGCGGAGCCCTGGTAGTGCGCCACGGTCGTGCCGGCCAGTTCCTCGGCGCCGAGCGAACCGAGTTTGACGCTCTGCGCGATCGCGTACGCGCGGCTGCCCGGGGCGGTGACCAGCGCGGTCGTCCAGCCGCCCGCGTAACCGTCCGGGGCCGGGCCGGCCGTCGGGTCCAGCGCCTCGGCGGTGGCCCGCTCGGCGTGCTTGGCCGCACCGCCCCCGTAGGACAGGTCGATGGCACCGTCCTTCATCACCAGCTGCCCGGTGCCCGCCTCGTCGGTGACGGTCAGCTCGGCCTCGTCCCGGGGGCCCCAGACCAGCGTGCCGCTCGCGGTGCGCCGACCGGCCGGGCCCTCCCGCACCACCTCGATCCGGGCACCGCCCGCGTCGTCCAGGGCCTGCGCGGCCGAGAGCACCACCTGCTTGGGCGGTACGGCCGCCGGGGAGCCGGGGGTACGGGTGGCCGGTGCGGCCAGCAGGCTGCAGCCGGAGCCGGCGCCGAGCAGCAGCAGGGCCGCCACCAGGGCGGCGGAGCGGGGGGCGGGCGGCACGGCACACTCCGTCGGTCACGGGTTCTCCACATGCTGACCGACAGAGCGTACGACGCTTCGGGCACTTGTTCCCATCCGTGCAGGTCCCGGTCCCCGCGACCGGCCCGGACCGCGGGCCCCGCGGCGGGAACGACGGCGGGCCCGCACCCCCGGTGAAGGGGGTACGGGCCCGCCGTACGGACTGCTCTAGAGCACTGGGGCTCAGACCGCGGCCGGGTCCTCCTCGGTGAGGAGGTTGCGGGTGCGGTTCGGGTCCACCAGGATGCCGGGGCCCATGGTGGTCGAGAACGCGGTCTTCTTGATGTAGCGGCCCTTGGCGGCGGACGGCTTGGCGCGGAGCACCTCGTCCAGCGCGGCGGCGTAGTTCTCGACCAGCTGCTCGTCGGTGAAGGAGGCCTTACCGATGATGAAGTGCAGGTTCGAGTGCTTGTCGACGCGGAACTCGATCTTGCCGCCCTTGATGTCGTTGACAGCCTTGGCGACGTCCGGGGTCACGGTGCCGGTCTTCGGGTTCGGCATCAGACCACGGGGACCGAGCACGCGGCCGAGGCGGCCGACCTTGCCCATGAGGTCCGGGGTGGCGACGACGGCGTCGAAGTCCAGCTTGCCCTTCGCGACCTCGTCGATCAGCTCGTCGGCACCGACGATGTCGGCACCCGCAGCACGCGCGGCCTCGGCACGCTCGCCGGTCGCGAAGACCAGGACCCGAGCGGTCTTACCGGTGCCGTGCGGGAGGATCACGGTGCTGCGGACCATCTGGTCGGCCTTGCGCGGGTCGACGCCCAGACGCATGGCGACCTCGACGGTGCCGTCGAACTTGGTGGTGCTGGTCGCCTTGGCGAGGCGGACGGCCTCGAGGGGGGCGTAAAGGCGCTCGCGGTCGACCTTGGCGTCCGCGGCCTTCAGAGCCTTGCTGCGCTTCACTGCTGCTCCTGAATGGTGATTGGAGTTGTGGTATTCACGGGCCTGCGCAGGCCCTACCACAGGGGACGAGAAGGTGATCAGCCCTCGACGGTGATGCCCATCGACCGGGCGGTGCCGGCGATGATCTTCTCCGCCGCGTCCAGGTCGTTGGCGTTCAGGTCGGGCATCTTCGTGGTGGCGATCTCGCGGACCTGGGCGCTGGTGAGCTTCGCGACCTTGGTCTTGTGCGGCTCGCTGGAGCCCTTCTCGATACCGGCGGCCTTCAGGATGAGGCGCGCGGCCGGCGGCGTCTTCGTGACGAAGGTGAAGGAACGGTCGTCGTAGACCGTGATCTCCACCGGCACGATCATGCCGCGCTGCGACTCGGTCGCAGCGTTGTAGGCCTTGCAGAACTCCATGATGTTGACGCCGTGCTGGCCCAGCGCGGGGCCGACCGGCGGCGCCGGGTTGGCCGCACCGGCGTTGATCTGGAGCTTGATAAGCCCCGTGACCTTCTTCTTCTTGGGAGGCATGTCTCTCCGGGTCCTTCCGAGAGGTGATTGCTGGTGCGTGCGGAACCGGGGCGACACCCGGCCGCCAGCACACACATCGAACCAGGCTAACGCGTCAGCGCCGCTGGACCAAAACGGATCCGGGGGGGGGGGCCCGGGCCCGGCCCCGGGCCGGAGAACCGAGCCAACATTGTTTTTGTTGTGGTGGTCTGGTTGTGAGGCCCGGGGGGGCCGCGCCGCTAACAAGAGCCCCGCC